>ASPJ01000028.1 GCA_000405805.1 Fidelibacterota bacterium SCGC AAA003-L08 | reverse complement strand
GAGGATTTTATAGGGCTAAATTGCCTGCAGTGATATCTTCAATAACGATTGCAATTTCACTTGTTATTCTGAGTGTAGCTATCTTTGCTTATTATAATTTTATTGGGTTCAGCCAGAATATAAAGTCTGAATTTGTCATGCAAACTTTTTTTGAAGAAGATATATCGATTCAAGATGCAAAAGAATTATATACTAAAATTTTATTTATAGATGGAATTGAAGAGGGGGAATTTATAAGTAAAGAAACGGCATCCAAGATATTTAAAGAATATTTTGATGAAAATGTCGAAGAAATGGTTGGTGAAAATCCTTTGCCAATGGGTGCGAATTATACGATTACAGAAAAATTCAGAGATTTAGAGAGTGCTAGGTTAATACAGTCGAAGATTAAGCAACATGATGGTATTGATGATGTTTTGTTTGAGAGAGAAACAATTAGACAAATAAATAATATTATTGAAATTGTATTATCAATAAGTTTTTTTATTGGAATTTTTATTTTATGGATTTCTATAGTATTGGTTTCTAATACAATAACTTTAATTATTTACTCAAAACAAAAATCAATTGAAATACTACAATTACTTGGAGCTACTAATAGTTTTATTAAATTTCCATTTATACTTGAGGGAATTTTTCAAGGATTATTGGGTTCAATATTGTCAATTGTGATTGTATATGTTTTAAATTCATTGCAAATATATTTTTTGGAATCTATAATGAGCAAACATATGATTGTCCCTTCAATGATTATCCCATGCAATATTATATTAGGTGTTCTATTAGGTATTATTGGTAGTTATAGAGGTCTTTTCAATAGATTTTAACTACTTCTCTTGATATAATGTAAAATAAAATCTTAATTTATATAATATGAAATAGAGAGTTATACTATATGGTGAAAGCAAAGAAAAAGGTTTCTAAATCAAAAATCAGTAGTGATAATAAAGTTGAATTGAAAAAAATTAAGAATAAATTAAATCAAATCAACAAAAAGCATAAAGCATTAAAGATTAAAAATGATGATATGAAGGATAAGCAAATTAGATTATTGGCTGAATTTGATAATTATAGAAAAAGAACAACTACAGAGAAAGAAAGATTACTTAATTACGATGGAGAAAAAATTATAAAATCGTTATTGTCTTCATTTGATGATTTGGAAAGAACAGTATTAGATGATTATAAAGATTCAAAATCTATTCAGAAAGGAATATCAATTATTATATCAAATATTAAAAAAATATTGAATGATCATGAGATTAAAGAGTTTTTGAGTATTGGAGAGAAATTTAATCCAGAATTACATGAAGCATTGATGAGTGAGCTAGGGAAAGATGATAATATAATAATTAAAGAATTTGAGAAGGGCTATAAGTACAAAGATAAAATAATTAGACATGCAAAGGTTGTTGTAAGTTCAAAATCATGAGAGATTATTATGAAATATTAAGCCTTGATAAAACAGCTAGCTCAGATCAAATTAAAAAAGCCTATAGAAAAGTTGCAATGAAATATCATCCAGATAGAAATCCTGGAGATAGTAGTGCTGAAGAAAAATTTAAAGAAGCAGCCGAAGCTTATTCTATTTTAAGTGACCCTGAAAAAAAATCTAGATATGATCAATTTGGACATGCAGGAATTAACCAAGGTGGTGCAGGGGCAGGTTTTCATGGCATGGATATTAATGATATATTTAGCTCCTTTGGTGATATTTTTGGAGGTGGTTTTGGTGATATTTTTGGAGGATCTCAAAGAAGGACTAAATCAAATAGTCATGGAGCTACAAACTTAAAAATAACAATACCTCTAACATTAGAGGAGATTTTTACTGGAATTAAAAAGACAATTAAAATTAAGCGCTGGGAACAATCAGATAATTCTAAGGCAGTCAAATGTACAAGTTGTGATGGAAGAGGAGAGATTCAACAAATACAACGCTCCATCTTAGGTCAAATTGTTCAAGTCCATCCATGTAGAAATTGTAATGGAATTGGTTATAGTGGTGGAAGAGAAAAGAAAATAGCTGCTATTGACGTTGATATTCCAAGTGGTGTAAGCGAAGGTATGTATACAACTATTAATAATCAAGGAAATCAAAGTATTACTGGAAATAAAAGAGGTGATTTAATAGTTTATTTTGAAGAAATAAGTCATAAATTGTTTTTTAGGCAAAATAATGATATTATTTTAGATTGTTGGGTTGAATATCACCAGGCTGTATTTGGTGATAAAATTGATGTTCCTACTCTAGATGGAAAGGTAAAATTAAAAATTCCAAAAGGTATTAAATCTGGGCAGATGCTAAGACTAAAAAATAAAGGTTTAAATGAGGTTAATAGACATCGAAAGGGAAATCAGTTAGTTCGGATTAATATAAAAACTCTAGATAATATCTCAGCTAATACAAAAAATATACTAAACTCCTTAAAAGAAGAATTAGGCAATGAGCCAATTTTTAAAAAAATAAAATAGGATAAGAAAAAAAATTGAATAACCAAAAAAATATTCATAGGAGAATAGAACTTCTTGATTGGTGTATAATATTATCTGTTATTATAATGTTTCTAATGATATATATTCCTTCTTCTATTTGGAAAGAAGAAGTGGAAATTAGAAATAAAGCAAGACATAGAATGACAGCCATTTCAAATGCTCAAGAATTTTATAAAGAATTAACGGGGACATATACAATGAATGGAGAACATATGTTCCAATTAGTTGAAGCGGCAACAGATTCTCTGATAGCAGATAGTTTATTCTTAGGTTCTCAAATTATTGAATTAAATTTAGAAAATTACTTAGTAAATATGAATGAAGGGTTCGAAGTTCGAGTTGATACTACTTTTAGTGAATCTCAAAATATTAAATTAACATATTTAGATACAACCTATACGATATTAAGAAAATCAAAGTTTGATGAGCATCTGATAGATACATCGTTTATCAATGGTATAGAAGCACTTGAAAAAATAATCTCAAAACCTAATTTTGAACCAGTATTTGATATAAATAGAAAATATACAGTTACTAAAGAAGAACAGCAAGCAATATGGGATGAATGTTATTTAAGATTAAAACCACTAACTCAGGGCCTAGACCTAGAAGATAAACTTTTTATTATTTCTGATTGTGGATCTTATGATAAACTTAAAGAGTATACCTACTATGTTCCAGAGACAATAAATTCTATAGCTGATACACTCGAACAGATTAAGACTAGATTAGAAACGGATTATTTACGATTAAAATATCATTTGGCTGACAGCTTATTATACTGTCCTATAACTAAAGAAAAGTATTTTTTCCATATAATTAATAAAGAAATTACAGTTGACGATGATGTGGATTATATGGTTAAAGGAGCAATCATATCTAATGATGATAATTATATTATATTCCAAACGCAGAGTCAGGATATTAATTTAGATGACTCCCAAATTCAAGATAATGAAGAAAATTTAGATGATTCTAATCTACGGTTGCGGAATATATTAATCAGTTCAATCTCTAAGAATTATAAAGCAGATTTATTAAAAAGAATGGAAGAAAGTGAACTTCTTTCTACAATTGATAAATATGGCATAATTACCTTGCGCCTTGATAAAAATAAAATAATTGAATCTGCTGATATTGAAGAATCTATTTTTTCAGTGGAGACTCCACTATCTAAAGATTATAAGGAAAGTAGATTCGTTATTTTTTCATTTGAATCAGGCGACCATGGCAGAATTATTGATGGTAGCACAAGTTGGTCTGAATAATAAAAAGGAATATCCTTGTCTGTACTACCAGCATTAATTGGAATTTCTATTCATGAAAATAAATATTATTATTTAAGTTGGATCCCATCTGAATCAGGCCCATTAGTCATTGATTATGGAACAACCGAAATTAAGGGAGAAGATATCCCTTTTGATTATTTCATTAATAATATAAAAGAATACAACATCAATCCTCGATTTACAATAGCATTAAACAATCAACATATTAAATATAATTTCCTAGAATCATATAACCCATTAATTGATGATTGGAATAATAGAAATAATTATGATAAAATATTTCAAAGTTCTTATGATTCATATATATATAATACTAAATCTGGGGATTTTAATATTCATATATTGAAATCCATTAAAAATAATATAGTAAATCAGATTAAATATAAAAAATATCCATTAGCTAATTTAAGTGTTGGTATTTTTTCTGCATTAACAGGAGTAAAGTCTTGGTATAATCTTGAAAATTTTAGTAATTATATTATTTTAAAATTATCAAAACGTAATATTCTAGAATTATTAATTATCAGAGATAGACAGTTCTCGAGTTATGTAATTGGACAAAAAAATAATGATACTTTTAATATAATCAGTTTTTTTGGAAATAAAAAATATAAGGGACATATATCTGATATAATTAATTCTTTTTTTAGTGACAGTCTCGATTTAAAGGATTATGAAAAGTTATTTTATTATTCAATTGATGGGAATAGGAATGACGCAAATTTATTTTCATCATTTGATTCTAATAAATTTATATTAATAAATCCTTTTAAGAGGTTGATTTTCGATGATAACTATAATTCAAAGTTGTCTGAAATTAATTTATCATCATATGCTGAATTGGGTAATGCATTTGGAGGTATTGATGTTTGATGTCAACTTATTAAATGAGCCTGGGCTACAGAATGAAAATACTACTGATAATTCTATCTCATTTGATTTAGATTCTGTCGATATAATAGATAAAACAATGGATAGTAAAGAAGTGATTAATAATTCATTAGAAAATAGCAATAAAATAGATTGGTTCTCAGTAATAATAATAATTTTAATAATAGGAGTAATTATTTCAGTTCTTTTGGGATATTATTTTCAAAAAATATGATTAGAATAATTGGAGGTAAATATAAAGGTAGAAAATTATCTCAGGTCCCTAAAACAAATATAAGACCAACGCAAGCTGTAGTTCGTAAATCTATGTTTGATATATTAGGATCATTAGAAGGATTTTCTGTTTTAGATTTATATGCAGGGGTAGGAACATTGGGGATTGAAAGTATTAGTCGTGGAGCTGAAACCTTGATTAGTGTTGAAAAAGATAAGTTTGCTTATAAAACATTAAATGATAATATAGATATAATTTGTCAATCAGATAATATATTAACTTACAATATGGATGTAATTCAATTTTTGAGATTAAATGATAAAAAATTTGATCTTATAATAGCAGATCCTCCTTATAAAGATGATGTTTATTATTATTTAAATAGAGAATCAAAAATAATTTTAAACCCTGATGGTATTCTATGTGTTGAAATGAGAAAGAAAAAAATTGAAAATGAAGATGTTAGGATAAGGAGATTTGGTAGAACTCAACTGACATTTTGGAGAAATAAATTATGAAAATAGCAATATATCCGGGAACTTTTGACCCTATCACTAATGGACACATAGATGTTATTGAAAGATCCTCTCTAATATTTGATAAAGTAGTGGTTGCAGTATTAGAAAAATCAAATAATAAAAAATTAGTTTTTGACAATAAAGAGAGGTTGGATTTAGTTAATCAGTCAATAGCTGATTTTACTAATGTGCATGCAGAAGTATTTGATGAACTACTTATTAAATATGCAAAGTTTAAGGATGCATCTATTATTATTAGAGGCTTAAGGGCTATATCTGATTTTGAATATGAATTTCAAATGGCATTAATGAATAGAAGCTTAGATTCAAATATCAGCACTGTATTTTTAATGCCCCATCAAAAGTATATTCATATTAGTTCATCTCTTGTAAAGGAAGTTATTGCCCTTGGTGGAGATATTAGCACCTATGTTCCTAAGCATGTACAATTATTGTTAGAAAAAAAATACTCATAATGCAAACTATTAAACAAAGTATATTAGATAGAGGTTTGCAATCTAATGCTAAGATTATTTTGCCTGAAATAGATGATGGCAGGATTATGAAAGCAACTAAAAAATTGATATCTATGGGATACAATATTGTTAGCATTAATGATTATGATAATAATTATGATAATTATTTAGAAATGTTATCAAGAATGAAATTCTGTAAAAATTGGCCATATGAAGAAATTAAAAAATATTTAGAAGATCCTTTACATTATGGTATGATGGCTGTTGCTAATGGAGATGCAGATGCTCTTGTAGCTGGAGCTAAGACATCAACTAGTGAAGTAATTAGAAGTTCAATTAGAATTATTGGTATAAGTAATGATTCTAATTGTGTATCTAGTATATTTTTTATGATTTCGAAAGATAATAAACAATATTTCACATATTCAGATTGTGGAGTTATTCCAGAGCCAGATGTAAATCAATTAGTAGATATTGCATACAATGCATCTAATTTCCACCAGTTATTATCGAATAAAGAGCCAAAAGTAGCTTTTTTGTCATTCTCAACAAAAGGGAGTTCTGAACATTATAGAGTAGAAAGAGTTAAAGAAGCTGTTAAATTATTTGGCAGGAAACATAAAGATATTATTCATGATGGTGAATTGCAGTTTGATTCAGCTATGGTCCCAGAAGTTGCAAAATTAAAGTCTCCGTTATCTAAATTAAAAGGTAAAGCCAATGTTTTTATCTTCCCAAATCTTGATTCTGGAAATATTGCATATAAAATCACAGAAAGAATTGGGGGTTATTGCGCTTTAGGTCCATTGTTACAGGGTTTAAGAAAGCCTATACATGACTTGTCTAGAGGTTGTAGAGTAGACGATATTATTTTAGTAGCAGCTATATCAGCATTGCAAAAAAGGACATAGAAATTGCCGATTTATACGTTCAAGTGTGATAAATGTAAAAAAACAATTGATTTATTACAAAATTTTGAAGATTCTAATCCACTATGTTTTGATTGTTGTGAATATGGTGTTTTAATGAACCGCCTAATTCCAATAACTGGAAGACCACGATTTAGTGGGTCAGGATTTTATGAAACAGATTACAAAAAGAATTCAAAAAAATCATTAGAAAAAGCTAATGGTAGTAAGGATAAAAAAAATGACTAGTAATGTAATTAAACCAAAAACAGGATCTAAAATTAAATTTATTGATGGAAAATTAAAAATTCCTAATGACCCAATAATTCCATTTATTGAAGGGGATGGTATTGGCCGGGATATTTGGAAAGCTACTGTAAGAGTCTTTGACGCAGCTGTTTCAAAAAGTTATGGTAGAGATAAAAAAATTGAATGGATGGAAGTATATGCAGGAGAGAAAGCTAACGATGTGTATGGTGAAAATACTTGGCTTCCTCAAGAAACATTAGATGTAATAAGTGAATATACAATTGCAATTAAAGGTCCATTAACTACTCCTGTGGGCGGTGGAATCAGATCGATTAATGTTGCATTAAGGCAGGAACTAGATTTATATGTTTGTCTTAGGCCTGTCAGATGGTATAAAGGTGCTCCAACACCAGTTAAAAATCCTCATTTAATAGATATGGCCATATTTAGAGAAAATTTATAATCCCAAATATCACTATCAACAAAATCATGAATTGTTCTAATATCAGGGGCTGCTCCACATTGGAAGGCTATCCCTGCAACTAAATTTTGAATATCAAAACTAAGAAATTTATAATTTTTATTAGTGAAAATAGGAACCCTAGTTGTATTGCTCAATATTATCTTCGTTGGTCCTGTTAAGGATTCTTCATAAAAAGTATAGCCCTTTAAACCTCTTTCTCCTCCACCAAAAAAATAAAAGAAATCATCTATGTCAGGATTTGAAATCCAACCTAATTGGAGAGATAGAGTTGAACCAATAGTATAGTTATCTAAAGGAGTATAATTTTTATTTAAATCCAACAACATTCTAAAAGTATTATTAGATTGAAAATTGGCACCAAACGTACTATATTCTTCATTGATAGCAAAGCCATCCATAAAATCATTCCATTCATAAACCAATTTTATTTTTCGGAAAAATCCTTTTCTAGGCAATATATTAGCTAATATTTTTCTCTCTTTTTTAGAATACTCAGATGTCAGAGACAAAGTATGTCCTCTATAATAATCAAAAGCTACATCTCCATAGAAATCTAAAGATCCATCTTGAGTATCCTGGCTTATATGTTGATTAATATGTTCACGATAATTAGAATACGAATAATCTAGCCAAAATTTATAATTTTTATATCTATATCTTGCTCCAAGTTCACCTGAGAACAATAAAAATGTTAAATTATAATTAAGATTAATATTATCTAAAATCAATCCCTTATTATTATAATAATACTCGGAGTTTGATTGATGTCTTGTAACCCAGAATAGGTTAGCATAGATTGTAGGAGAAAACTTGTTATATTCAAAATTTAAAAATACATCTAAGTCTTCATCACTATTAATAGATATTGCCCCAAACAATGAAAACTTATCTAGCAAATCAACAGAAGAACAATATAGACCCGGTTTAATAGTATTATAGTCAATTAGAATCTTAGGCATAAAAGATAATTTTGACATACTGGTTTTATATTCTGTAGATTGTTTATTATTTAAACTTATTATCTTATCTTTATATTCTGGATATGTAAACTCAATGCCGTTATAACCAACCTTATCATTTGGAACTATAATTATCGTATCTAGAATGGCTATATTATAAGAAGCATCATCATACAAGCTATAAATGATTTTTTCCATCTTTAGAAACTGATGGCATAAATGCACCTCCAAGCACATTTGTTATGTATCCAGACTCTTGATCTGTATTTATATATAAATTAAAGATACCGCTTTCATCTCTAGATGAAACTATCCCATTGTTATACTTGGCAGGATCTTGCTCATCATAATAGTGAACACTTAATGGTGTTATTATATAATTAACTAAATCTAATGAATATATATCTCTACCATGATTATCTATTAAATCAAATACCAAATTATTATCCATGATATCGATAGATGATATGTAACTACCATCATCATAATCAGTTATTTGTTGAAAATTTATGCTATCAATATCACTGATGAGTATGTTTGAAGTTCCGTCGTAATTACTAATGGCAGCTATTTTATTCTGGCTTGGTATAAATATTGGAGAAGTTAATCTTGCTCCATATGTTAACCGTTCTTCCTCATTCTCTATAATATTATATTTATATATATCAAAATAGATAGAGCCTCTCGAATCTGGCTCACTTAACTTTGAATATATTAACATATAATCATTTTCCCAAGTAACAGCTGTTTTAATACCTTTTGCAATTAAGGTTGTTGTTGAATCTTTTAATTGAAACATATACACGTCTGTTTGAAAAAATGATTCATTGCTCCTGTTGGATAAAAATGCAAATGATTCTCCGTTTGGGGACCATGATGGCAAAATATTAACATCTCCTTCAGATTGAATGATTTCACCCTTTATTATATCATCAGAGATATAATCTTTAAAATTATAATATTTCTCCTCCAGTGATAATTTCCAATCAACAAATAATTTCTCACCATTTATCCCCGTTATATTTTTAAGAACTTTATTGATAGAATAATTAAATGGATTTGATATTGATTTAGAAGTCTGTGGCAAAATATCATTTCCAAATCTATCAGTTAAATAATTACAAAATGCGAAGCCCTGACTATATACAGACTCATTGCCCATTCCTTTATTACCAAAACTATTCATTTTACTAAATGATAATAAGCAAAGATAGCTACACTCAGAATAACAAGTGAAATTGCAATCGTTATTGAAGATATCACTGCAGGCAATTTAGCCCTATAAAATCCTCTGAAACTTTCAGAAATTAAAAAAATAAATTTCGCAATCAATGTTCAATTAACCTTCCGCTATTTAATTCTATAAATCGTTTATCTCTATTTTTGATAAGTGGATAATTATGAGTAGACATTAAAACCGTTGATCCTTTGCTAGCTACATTTTCAAGTATATCAATAATTTCATCAGCTATATTAGGATCTAAATTTCCAGTAGGTTCATCTGCTAAAACTAACATAGGTTCCTTTACTAGTGCCCTTGCTATTGATACACGCTGTTGTTCACCTCCACTTAATTGGTCAGGGAATAAATTTAAATTATTTGTTAAACCTACATTATCAAATACTTCCAGAACTTTATGATCAATTTCTTTTTTAGGCAAACCAATCACCCTTAATGGCAGAGCAATATTTTCATAAACTGTTCTGTCTGGAATTAACTTATAATCTTGAAAAATCATACCAATCTTCCTTCTATAATATGGTATTTTTCTTTTTCTAATATCAGTAACATCTTCATTATCTATTATTAATGTTCCGCTATTAACTTTCATCTTTTTATTGATTATATTTAAAACTGTTGATTTTCCAGAACCTGTGGGACCCATTAGAAAAACAATCTCGCCTTTCTTAACATAAAAACTTAGGTCAAACACGCCAGAGTCTTCTGTATATTTAGATGTAATATTATTAAATTCAATCATAACTATTACAATATCCTGAATATATAATATGTATATATAGATAATAATAATACACTATAAAACCGATCTATTATACGATTCATTAAAACTATAAAAAAAGTTAAGGTAATCAATAAAAATACTACTAAATGATAATCAGGAATTTTAGGCACCGCATGGATATCATTATTCACTACTAATGAAATTCCAAAAACAAATGCTATATTTATAATATTTGAACCAAATATATTACCTAATAATAGTTCAAACTCATTTTTCCTAGCAGCATTTAATGATGTTGCTAATTCAGGCAGTGATGTTCCTAGTGCAATTACTGTCGCTCCTATAGCTAAATGAGATATTCCAAATGATTTTGCAATTCCAGTTGCCCCATCAATTAAAAGTTGCGATCCAATAGACAAGCCTAAAGATCCTATAAAAATACATGCTATTAATTGAGAAATTCGCGTATTCTCATCTGGAAGTTTTACAGCATCAATATTAGTTTTGTTTGAATTAAATAATATATACATATATAAACAAAATAATAATAACAATATGATACCATATAATTTTTCAATCATATTATAATATAAAATTACTGAAAAAACTAGGCTCGTAATACTCAAGAAGACCATGTCTAATTTCATCTTTTTAAAATTAGATGACAGGTTGTAAAATAGTGCAGCTATTCCTAACACTAAACCAATATTTGCTATATTGGAACCTAAGACATTCCCTATTACAAAATTCATTTCACCATTATAAATCGCAACCATACTAACTATAAATTCAGGGAGGGAAGTTCCAAATGCAATTAATGTCAAACCTATAATTGCTTTAGATATATTATATTTCTCAGCTAATAAACTACCGCTATCTATTAATACGTTTGAGCAATAATAGAGTGCATAAATTCCTATGATTAGTTGTGTAAAATTTGGAATCATAATGTATATAGTTTTTCTTTTATTATATAATTGAATATGTCTCTATTAACCATTGTTTTAAACTTTTTATCATTATTTAAAATAGAATTCCTAATCTCTGATGATGATATATTATAATCAAAATTATTTATAAATTCACAATTAATTAATTCTTTATTATCTACACCCTTTTTTCTATTAAAACAAATAATTTTAGCAGAAGAAAGTATCTTATCTGAATTGTGCCAATTATTGAAATTATTTAACTGATCTTTTCCTATAGCAATATAAAATTCAGAATCTTTAAACTTATCTTTTATATAATTAAGAGTATTAATAGTGTAGCTTGGAGAAGTACTAGATATAATTTCATAATCACTAATTATACAATTTGAATTTTTTGCAAAATCACACAATAGTAGCATCTGTAATCTATGACAATTATCTGCTAAGGGTAAATTGTTCTTTCCTGGAGTTTCTTTTGTTGGGACAACTATTACTTTATCAAATCTTTTAATTAATCTGGCTACAATATTCTCATGTCCTAAATGAGGGGGGTCAAATGTTCCCCCAAAGAGACACACCTTCATTTAAAAATCCTCAGATATTCAGTTAATTTTATGCTATTTTCAGTAGAATTAATTAATTCTATTGCATCCTCTTTCTTCTTAATATCACTAAAACTATCAATTTCTCTTTTATAAAAATCTATTGCAAAACCATGGCTGTCATTAAGTATATAAGAAAATATAATTGCTATTCTAATATCATCAGCTATTTTTAAATCACTATAATTACTGAGAGCCTCTGATAAATATATTAGTGCTGATTTATATTCTCCTAATTTCATATATAATCTTGCAGATTCATATTCCTTCATTGCTAATTTGTATCGTAAATCTTGTCTTAATTCTAATATTGAAGTATAATATTCTGAGTTTGGATAATCTTCTAAAAATATTTCAATTTTATCCAAAGCATCTGTTGTAGTAGATTGATCTTTTCTATAACCAGGAGATAATTTATGTGCACATTCACAAATTCTAAATCTAGAAAGCTCTATTAACTTAATATCTTGAGATGAGCGTGCATAATTATCATAACTATATAGGGCCTCCATATATTCCTTTAAATTATAAAATGATTCGGCTAAATAAAATTCAGATTCCAAGGCTAGTCTAGATCCAGATGAATGTAAAATGACATATTTAAAAGACTCTCTAGCTTTTGAATATTTTTTGTTGTTATAGTATTCAATTCCTTGATTATATTGCTGTAATATCTCATCTTTTACTGATATAGCTTTTGAAGCACAACCAACAAATAGTATAATTAAAAAAATACTTGTGATAAATTTACATATCCTTACCATGAAACTAATAGTTTGATACCTCCAATGCCTAGGTTATTATTTGAGTTGTATATTGTTTTTAGTTGATAATTAAACTTACTATTTTTATTGATTTTAGAAAAAACTAATATATCTAATATACTTAGGATATGATTGGTATAAACAGTATATAAAGCATAGTCTGCAAATCGATTATATTCTGCTGCTTTTTCCCAACTCGTTCTATAATCTTGTTTGTTAGGGGACATTGCAATTAATTCCCCTGACTCTTTAACATGTTCTGTTATCTGATCATTATCATCCCATCCTGAAAAAAAATGATCATACTTGCCTATATTTTCATAATAATTATGGTCTTTAGTAACTTTAATTGAATTAAGTGTATCCAAATTGCAAACTCCTGCTGGGCATAAAGTTTCATTATAAAAATCTTCAAAATTATTCCCCGAGGTATAATATTTGTTATCATAAATAAATCCTAGTTTATGTCCAGCTTCCCATATTTCTTCATAAGATCCATTTTCTTCTCTTTCAAAAATATAACTATATGTTCCATGCTCACCACCTGGGGCAAACTCATAATAATCATTTACCCAAGTAGAAAAGGACCAATGTTCATCTCCAAATAGTTTAGTTAAATCTTCTTTTTCAATACCCTTTTTATTATAATTGTAATGAATTCCAAGTGCCATTGATTCAACACATAAAAAAATAAATGCCTTTTTATAATCACCTGATGAATACTGGCCCCAACCAGGGACTATTATAGACTTCAAAGCATCTTTACCTGAGTAACTATTATTATAGTTTAATTGAGGGATATCATAGAAACGTAATAAAGTTTTTGAGGATTCACAATAAATAAAAGAAATTGACAATATTATATATATATATATATTCATTATTGAAAATTAAACAATATTTTTAAATATTGTTTAGGGATATAATTATCATTATCAAAAACAGGAATATGATAGCTATATTCTATAGCTGTTGGGTATGAGTAAAATGAAAACCCATTCAATCGAATTTCTAATCCTGATGAAAATTTATAATCCCAAATATCACTATCAACAAAATCAT
>ASPJ01000027.1 GCA_000405805.1 Fidelibacterota bacterium SCGC AAA003-L08 | reverse complement strand
TAAATTTGAATATATATAATGAGAAAAATTATGTCCGCAATAAAATCAATACATGCCAGACAGATATTAGACTCCAGGGGAAACCCTACAGTTGAAGTTGATACACTCCTAGAGGATGGAACACTTGGTAGAGCTGCAGTTCCAAGCGGTGCATCAACAGGAGAATATGAGGCAGTCGAGATTAGAGATAATCAAAAGTCCTATATGGGCAAATCCGTTCTATCTGCCATTAATAATATTAATAAAATAATTGCTCCAACTATTATTGGCCAAAATCCAAATGACTATCAATCAATTGATAAGCAAATGATTGAATTGGATAATACCCCAAATAAATCTAGTCTAGGTGCAAATGCCATACTTGGAGTATCTATGTCTATTGTTAAGGCTGCTGCAGTATGTAATAATATGGAATTATATGAATATTTACATAATGGGGGTATATACCGAATGCCTATTCCTATGATGAATATTATAAATGGTGGTAGCCATGCTGATAATAATGTAGATATTCAGGAATTTATGATTTATCCTAATGGTGCAGAATCATTTTCAGAAGCACTCCAAATGGGAACAGAAATTTTCCATAATTTAAAAACTATATTAAAATCTAAAGGGTTAAATACTGCTGTTGGAGATGAAGGTGGGTTTGCTCCAAACTTGAAATCCAATGAGGAAGCTATAGAAATTATTTTATTAGCTATTGATAAAGCAAACTATAAAATTAATACTCAAATTAATATTGCACTCGATGTCGCAGCAAGTGAGCTATATAATAGAGCTACTACTAAATACATATTAAATTCAGAAAATAAGGAACTAAATTCGGATGAAATGATTCAATACTACATAGAATTATGCGCTAAATATCCAATAGTTTCAATTGAAGATGGGCTTGATGAGAATGATTGGAATGGCTGGGTGAATATGCAAAATGCTTTAGGTAATACTGTGCAATTGGTTGGTGATGATTTAACTGTTACAAATCCTATTCGTTTAAATAAAGCCATCGATCAATCTGCAATGAATGCCATATTAATTAAGTTAAATCAAATTGGCACAGTTTCTGAAACTTTAAACACTATAGAAATAGCAAAAAATGCAGATTTTAATTACATTATATCACATCGTTCTGGAGAAACAGAAGATACTTTTATTGCTGATTTTTCTGTCGCTGTTTCATCAGGCCAAATTAAAACAGGTTCATTATGTAGAACAGATAGAATAGCAAAATATAACCAACTAATACGGATAGAGGAACATTTGCTGAGTAATAATCAGAATACTGAGTTCATAAATGTTTTAAAATCATAACCTTTATGATTAAAATAGTCATATTCATTGTAGGGTTAGGTTTCCTGGTATTTAATGAAGTGGGTATTATCACATTAATATCTTTATATAATGATGATAAAGTAGAACAAAGTGAATTGAATCAACAATATGCACAAATTACTAAATTGACAGATGAAATAGATAAATTAGAAAATGATTCCGAATACATTAAAAAAATTGCTAGAGAAGAATTTCTTATGGCTGAAGAAGGTGAAAAAATATATAGAGTTGAAGATCAAAAATATACTCAGCAAAAATAAACTAAATATATCTGAACAATATATCTCAAAAATACTTCTTATTAGCAGCATATATATATTGTTTTGCCTAACTCCACTATTTGCTCAAACGGTAGCGCAACAAATAAAAATTCCTATTTATAAGGTTAATAATAACCATTATATATCAGCCTATGAATACGCCCGGGCTAATCAAGCTGATATTTACTTTAATGAAAATAAAAAAAAACTTTCAATAAAATCAACCCAATCAAAAAATATTGTCATATCTCAAAATTCATCTTTTATAATAGTAAATGAAAAAATTTATCACTTATTTTTACCTATACTTTACCAAAATAATGATTTTTTAATACCTATAAATGCATTTTTAAATACAATGAAAAATATTTCAGGTCCCATTGGGTTTATTGATACATCTAATAAGCACTTCATAATATATACTCAAAGAACTATTAATATTGATGATGTAGCAATCAAGAATAAAACCAATGGAATGATTATCCATATTGATACTAGACAGAAATTTAATGATAATATTATTTCTGGTGCAATTTCACAAGGATGGTTAAGTATAACTATACCAGGGGGCATAATCGATTCTGCAAAAATTGTTAATGCCAAAAAAAAATATCCAGTTAAGCGTATTCGATGTATACAAAATATTGAATCTGCACAAATATCCTTTCTAATCAATGAAGATATTGATGAATTTCAAATAAATTCTAGTGATGATTATATCAATATTAATATCCGAATGAATACAGAAGAAAATATTGCCATAATAAAAGAAAGAGGAGAAAAATGGTTATTAGATACAATTGTTATTGATGCAGGACATGGTGGAAAAGATCCTGGCGCAGTTGGGATTGGCGGTATAAAAGAAAAAACAATCACGCTAGATGTAGCAAGAAAATTAGGGGCCCTATTAGAACAAAATTTAGGAGTAACAGTTATTTATACACGAGATGATGACACCTTCGTTCCGTTATATAAAAGGACTAGAATTGCGAATGAATCAAATGGCAAATTATTTATTAGTTTACATGCAAATTCAGCAAAAAAATCGCATAAAGCCAGTGGATTTGAAACATATCTATTAAGACCTGGGAAATGGGATGATGCTATTGAAATAGTTAAACGAGAAAATGCAGTAATTCAATTAGAAGCTGATCAACATAGATATAAAGATTTTACTGATGAAGAACACATCATGGGGTCAATTGTACAAAATCAAATTATTAAAGAAAGTGAGTTCTTAGCTTCACAGGTACAAATACAATTAGATAGAGTATTAAATATAAAAAATAGAGGAGTAAAACAAGCAGGATTTCATGTTTTAGTTGGTGCAGAGATGCCTAATATATTAATTGAGCTTGGCTTCGTAAGTAATAAAAAGGATGTGCGATTATTAAGTAAAGCACAGTATAGGCAAAAAATGGCCGCAGCAATTTTCCGAGCTATTAAAACTTATAAGGAACAATATGAAAAATCAGTTATCGAAGATTAATAACTCCCCAATTGGTATTTTTGATAGTGGATTAGGTGGTCTAACTGTGCTACACGAATTAAAGAAAATTTTACCTAATGAAGAGTATATATACTTTGGTGATACGGCGCATCTCCCATATGGTTCAAAAAGCAATCAAAATATTATAGAATATTCCAAAAAAATAGTTCAATTTTTATTATCAAAGAATGTAAAAGCTATTATTATAGCATGTAATTCAGCTTCATCTGTTGCAATTGATGTAATACGAAGCATGACTAATTTGCCTATCTTTGAAGTTGTTACTCCTGCGATTCTCAATGCTATTAAAAAAACACAAACAAATCATATTGGGATTATAGGTACACATACAACAATCAATTCGCAAATTTATAAAAACAAAATTGAAAATATTAATGCTGAGATTACTACAATGCAAACTGCATCTCCTCTGTTAGTTCCAATTATTGAAGAGGGGTTGGAGAATACTACTATAGCACATGCAGTAGTTAAATTATATTTAAATCCAATGCTACAATCAAACATAGATACAATCATATTGGGGTGTACGCATTATCCAATAATAAGTAATATGATTAAGACGGTAATATCAGATAAAATGAAATTAATCTCATCAGGGCAACCTCTTGCTAAAACATTGGCAACTTATTTGGAAAAAAATGAATGTTTAAATAAAAATTCAAATCCTTCAACATGCTTTTATGTATCTGACTCTCCTGAAAAATTTAAAAAATTAGGGTCAAAATTTTTAAATGATGAAATTCTTAATATCCAAGTCTGTGAATTATAATAATTAATGATTCCTGAAATTCAATATCTATTGTCCATTGAAAGTAAGGGGATAAAATTAGGTCTGGAACGAACTAAGAATTTGAGTAAAGCATGTGGTGACCCTCATCAAAACTTACATATCATACAGGTTGCAGGGACTAATGGAAAAGGATCTACCTGTGCAATGATTGCCAATATATTAAATAATGCTAATTATAAAGTTGGGCTATTTACATCACCACATTTAATACATATTAATGAACGCATTAGAATTAATGGGAAACCTATACCAGATGATGAGATCAAAGAATATATTCGCTTATATAAAACAAAAATTAAAAAAAATGATGCTTCATTCTTTGAAACAATTACTATTATGGCATTTTGGTATTTTCAAAAAATGAAAGTTGATTATGCAATTATGGAGACAGGACTTGGAGGACGGTTGGATAGTGTAAGTATTTGTAATCCTCGAATCAGTGTAATTACATCTATATCATTAGATCATACAGAAATACTGGGTGATACATTAGCAAAAATTACCAAAGAAAAAGTTGGGATTATTAAACCAAACACCCCTTGTGTAACTATTCAACATAGCAACAAAGAGATCCAAAGAATTATTGAATCAGAATGTATGAAGAAAAATTCTCCCTTAATTATTAGTAATAATTTAACACATTCATTTAATGATATTGGTTTGAAAGGAACCGTCCAACTGAATAATGCTCATCTAGCACGGGTAGTTATTAATACTTTAAAGCCTAAATTAAATCCAATATTCATAGAAAAAGGTCTCCAAAGTGTTAAGTGGCATGGGAGAAATCAGATTATCATGAACCAACCTTTAATTATCTTTGATGTTGCACATAATGAATCAGGTATCACTAGCTTTATTAATTTTTATAAAACATTGGCAACTGGAAATAAAACATTAATCATATCACTTCAAAAAAGAAAAAATATAGATTCTCAAATTAATCGAATAGAAAATATATTTGATGAAGTGATAATTTGTGAAACAAAAAATAAAAGAACAATGACAGTCAAAGATCTACAAGCTAAATTTACCAATCAAGTAAAAATTAAAATCATTAAATCAGACTATGAAGCTATAACATATGCACTCAATAAGGCACAAAAAAATGATTCTATAGGAATTATTGGTACACATTTTCTTGGAGACGCTGTTGCAAAAATATTTAATATTTCTTTTAATTTACTATAATTTATATATAAATTTATTTGTTAGAGAAGTTTTATCCTTATAGTAATTCCATTTTTAACATAATATTTAATATCATAAAGGAAAATACTGCATGAAGAAAAATGCAAAAGAAAGAACTAGCTCATTACATACAAGTACTAGTGAACTACATTCTAAAACTGTAAAAGAATTACAAGAATTAGCTAAAAGTTTAGATGCAACAGAAATTTCTGGTTTGCGTAAACAAGAATTAATTAAAATCATTTTTGAAAAACAAGTCGAGAAAAAAGGCAATATACTTGCAACAGGTGTATTAGAAGTTCTGCCTGATGGGTATGGATTTTTAAGATCTCCTAATGCTAGCTATTTGCCTGGGCCTGATGATATATATGTATCACATTCGCAAATAAGAAAATTTCGCTTAAGAACTGGGCATCTGATTTCAGGACAAATTAGACCACCTAAAGATAATGAGAGATTTTTTGCACTTTTACGAGTTGAAACTATCAATGATTTTCCTCCAGAAAAATCACGTGATATTATTAATTTTGCAAGTTTAACTCCATTATATCCAGAAGAAATAATTAGATTAGAAACGGATGAAAAGGAATATTCAACACGTGTCATTGATATGCTTTCACCAATAGGAAAGGGCCAAAGGGGTTTAATTGTTGCTCAACCTAAAACTGGAAAAACAATATTATTGCAAAAAATTGCCAATGCCATTACAACTAATTCACCAGATATTAAATTGATTATATTATTAATTGATGAGCGCCCTGAAGAAGTAACAGATATGGATCGTACTGTAGAAGCTGAAGTTGTTGCATCTACTTTTGATGAGCCTGCAGATAGACATGTTCAAGTATCTGAAATGGTTATTGAAAAAGCAAAACGTATGGTAGAGGCTGGCGATGACGTTGTGATTTTATTAGATTCAATAACGCGATTGGCTAGAGCATATAATACTGTTAGTCCTCATAGTGGAAAAATATTATCTGGTGGAGTTGACTCTAATGCACTTCATAAACCAAAACGTTTTTTTGGTGCTGCAAGAAACTGTGAAGCTAGTGGTAGTTTAACAATCGTTGCTACAGCATTAATTGATACTGGAAGTCGAATGGATGAGGTGATCTTTGAAGAATTTAAAGGTACTGGGAATATGGAGTTAGTGCTTGATAGGAAGCTAACTGATAGACGAATTTATCCATCAATAGATATAAATAGGTCTGGTACTCGACGAGAAGATAAATTGATTGGGAAAAAAGATTTATCAAGAATCTGGATTATTCGCAAAATGTTAGATTCAATGACTAATGTAGAAGCCATGGAATTCTTCCTGAATAAAATAAAAAATACAAAAAGTAATCGAGAATTTCTTGATACCATGAGTTCATAATAAGTCATGTATGCTAAGCGTATACATAGGATCCAACCTTCTGCAACTTTGGAAATGACAGCTAAAGCTGCAGAATTACGTTCTCAGGGTAAAGATGTTATTAATTTAAGTGTTGGTGAACCTGATTTTCCTACTCCAAAAAATATATGTGATGCTGCTATATATGCCATGGAAAATGGATATACAAAATATACTCCAGGATTAGGAATGATGGAATTACGCGTAGCTGTATGTGAAAAATTAAAAAGAGATAATAACTTAAACTATTCTCCAGACAATATCATAGTCTCCTGTGGTGGAAAACATTCATTATATAATGCATGTCAAACTTTATTTGAAAAAAATGATGAAGTAATAATATTTACTCCATATTGGGTATCCTTCCCAGATTTTATATCAGTGACTGGAGCAACACCCGTAATAGTACAAACTGATCCAACCCAACAATATGAACCTGATTTTGATGATTTGAAAAAGAAAATTACTAATAATACAAAAGGCATTATTATTAATTCTCCATCAAATCCAACGGGGGGAGTTTGGAGAGATAATGCCATGAAAAAAATTATAGAGATGGCACAAACTCATAATTTATGGTTATTCTCTGATGAGTGCTATGAACAATTAGTATATGATACTACGTTTAAAAGTTGTGCTACATTCTCAAATTATGATAAAATTGTAACATTTCAAAGCTGTTCAAAAACATATGCAATGACTGGATGGAGAATAGGGTATATAGCAGGTAGAGAAGATTTAGTTAAAGGTATGTCTAGATTACAGGGGCAAAGTACTTCCTGCCCAAATTCAATTGCACAATATGCTGCGATTGAAGCATTAATAGGTTCGCAGAATCAAGTCCAAATTATGAAATCTGCATTCCAAAAAAGACGCGATTTTGTTGTAAAGAAATTGAATGAAATTGACGGAGTAAACTGTAATCTTCCAGGAGGAGCATTTTATGTATTCCCTAATATTTCACAATTATTAAATAAGCAATTTAATAATACCAAAATTAATACTCCTAATGACTTGTCTATGGGATTAGTTAATGAATACTCAATCATTACTGTATCTGGAGAAAGTTTTGGTTCAGATAATAATATTAGATTATCATATGCAGCGTCAGATACAATATTAGAGGATGCATTAAATAAAATAAAATTATTTATCAATAATCTGATTTAATTAAATCCTTTTATTCTAAAGATATTTATTATTAATATACGTGCTGAACTTTTAAGGAAATGAAATGTCAAAAGTTTGTAAAATAACAGGTAAACGGCCCTTAGTTGCAAATAATGTATCAAAAGCAAATAATAAAACTAAACGTCGTCAATTACCTAATTTACAGAAAAAAAAGATTTTTATCCCAGAATTGGGAAAATCTGTACGTATTAAAGTATCTACTAATGCTCTAAAATCAATTGATAAAGATGGTTTGTTAGCTGTTTTAAAGAAAAAAAACTTGTCTTTATCAGATATACTATAGAAATAAATTAATAAGGTTCTTATGAAAAAAGATATTCATCCAAAAAATTATAGATTTGTAGTTTATAGAGACTCTTCATGTGATTACTCATTTTTAACTAAATCTACTATAGAAACAAAAGAGACTATTAAATGGGAAGATGGAAAAGAATACCCCTTGTATAATTTAGAAATATCAGATAAATCACATCCCTTTTTTACAGGAAAACAAAATTTAGTTGATACTGCTGGAAGAATAGAAAAATTTAATAAAAAATATAAAATAAATAAAAAAACTGATAAAAAATAACAATACTAATTTTATATCTTTAAAAACGGACCTAATATAATAGGTCCGTTTTTTTATACTATGAATAAAAAAATATTAAAATATTTAACCCTCTTTATTAATCAATCTTCAATATTAGTTGGTGGACAAGCTGTGATTGAAGGTGTATTAATGCGTGTCCCTGGTGCATATGCAACAGCGGTAAGAGATAAAAATAATAATATATTAATTGACAAACATGATTTTGAATCAAAATTAGAAAAATATAATCTAAAAAATATAATAATATTAAGAGGAGTAATAGGATTATTTGAATCTCTTAAAATTGGTTTCAAAACATTACAATGGTCTGCAGATATTGCAGAAGAAAATGATGCTAATAATAAAACTAATCCAATAGTAGAAATACTTTTGACGATATTTTCAATATTATTTGTTATTACACTATTTTTTATTGGGCCACTTGGGATAACCCGCTTAATAATTAATGAGAATCTCAACCCTTTAAATTTTAATATTATTGCAGGGACGTTAAGAATAACATTCTTTTTAATATACTTAATAGTAATATCAAAAATGGAGGATGTGAATACACTATTTCAATATCATGGAGCAGAACATAAAACAGTATATAATTTTGAATCGGGGAAACAATTAAAAATTAAAACTGCCCAATCGTTTCCTACTCAGCATCCAAGATGCGGTACAAGCTTCGTATTTATTATCATGATTATTGGGATTATTACATTTACTGTTATTGACAGTCTCTTTTTAGCATATTTTCATACAATGAATTTATTCATCAATCCATTAATAACACGAGTTATTATCCATGTATTATTTATGCCTTTAGTGGCTGGATTTGGATATGAGGTGCTAAAGCTAACCGCTAAATATAAATCGAATATTATCTTCCAAATATTAGCAAGACCTGGCTTATGGTTACAAAACATTACAACTAAACAACCTAGTGATAATCAGCTAGAGGTGGCCATTGCTGCATTGAAAGCAGCCTTTGGCGATTCAATTAAAGAATATGAAGGTAAAGAACATATTGCTGAGGCCATTGAATAATGATTGATAAAATTCAAAATTTAATTGATAAATATAAAAAATTATCTGATGAAATGATGAGCCCTGATATCATGTTAGATATAAAAAATTATACAAAAATTGCTAAAGAGCATAAATCATTAGAGTCTGTTGTTCAAAAGGGGAAAAAGTATATTACTCTTATTAATCAATTAAATGAATATAATGAGGTGATAAATGGATCAGATGAAGAATTAAAAGAATTAATCAAAGATGATCTCCCAATTATTAAAACAGATATTGAAAATTTAGAGGAAGAATTAAAAATATTATTAATACCAAAAGACCCGAATGATGATAAAAACACCATCCTTGAAATTAGAAGCGGAACTGGAGGAGATGAAGCTGCCTTGTTTGCTGCTGATTTATACAGAATGTATATGATGTATTCAGAAAAACAAAATTTAAATACGGAAATATTATCTTTCCATGAAAATGAAGGGGGTGGTAATGGAGTTAAAGAAGTAATTATTTCAATTACAGGTGACGGTGCATATGGCAATTTAAAATTTGAAAGCGGAGTACATAGAGTTCAAAGAGTTCCTGATACTGAATCTAGTGGACGTGTACATACAAGTGCGGCCACTGTAGCAGTATTGCCTGAGGCTAAAGATGTAGATATTGAAATCAATGATTCAGATTTAAAAATTGATACATATAGAGCCTCTGGAGCTGGGGGTCAACACGTCAATAAAACTGAATCTGCTATTAGAATTACGCATCTTCCATCAAAAACAGTTGTAACATGCCAAGATGAATCTTCACAACATAAAAATAGAGATAAAGCCATGAAAGTTCTTCGATCTCGATTATTCGATATGGAAATTAGCAAAACGGACATAAAGAAGCGATCTGATACTAGAAGGACTATGGTATCAACTGGTGATAGAAGTGCAAAAATTAGAACATATAATTTCCCTCAAGGGAGAATTACAGATCATCGTATTAATCTTACATTATATAAGCTATCTGAGTTTCTTAATGGAAACTTGAATGAAATGCTAGATGCATTAAAGCTCGAAGAACAAAAATCGCAACTACAAGAAATATAAATCAATTCACCACATGAACTTTGATCAAACATACTCTGTATTGGATTGCATAAAAATTAATACAAAATACTTAATGGATTATAATATTGATAATGCACAATGTGAAATAGAATTAATATTATGTAGTTTATTACAATGTGATAAAATTGATTTATATACTAAAAATCAAAAAATATCTCAAAAAGATTGTCTAATTATTGAAAGTTATATTAAGCGTAGAATTGCTGGAGAGCCAATTCAATATATTTTAAAAAATAGTTATTTTTATGGTAGAGGATTCTTTGTAAATGAAAATGTGTTAATCCCTAGATTTGATTCTGAATTAATTATTGATATTGCCAAAAAATATGGATGTGTGGATAATATATTAGATGTTGGAACGGGTAGTGGAAATTTAGCAATTACTATAGCTGCTGAAAATCTAGCTAAGAATATAGTTGCAACTGATATTTCAAAACAAACAATCAAAGTTGCAGAGTATAATAAGCAAAAACTATGTCCAGAAAAAAATATTAATTTTATTATAGATGATTTTTTAAATAGCACCATAAATCAGCAATTTGATATTATTATTTCAAACCCTCCCTATATTCCTAAAAATGAAATAGATAAATTGGATGATATAGTGAAAAAACATGAACCCATCAAGGCTTTAACAGATGGGAATGATGGTTATAACTTTTATAATAAATTTTCAGTTTTAGGAAAAAAATTATTAAAGAAAAATGGAGTGATGTTACTAGAAATTGGAATTAATAATAAAATAAATGAACTAAAAAAAATATTTTGTAATTATACTATAGAAATATTTAAAGACCTAAATGATATCCCTCGGGTTATCAAAATATATTAAAAATCACTATTTAATATAAATGTAGCAGGTCCACTATTAGTTAATTTAATATTCATCATCGCTCCGAATTGACCTGTTTTAATTATTAGATTAGTTTTATTTAATTCTTTAATAAATAAATTATATAAATTTTCAGCTAACTCTGGATTTGCAGATTTAATAAAACTAGGGCGTCGACCTTTTTTTGTATCTGCCAATAAAGTAAACTGACTAATCAATAAAATCTCTCCCTGTATATCTGCTATAGATAAATTCATTTTATCTTTATTATCATTAAAAATTCTAAAATTAAGAATTTTATCAATAAGGTAATTAATATCTTGGATAGAATCATTATGCCCAATACCTAAAAAAATTAATAGTCCCTGATTAATATCATTATAATTTTGTTGATTAATATATACTGATGCTGAGTTTACTCTTTGTAAAAGAGCAATCATTTTTTAATCAATCCAAACATTTGAATGACCAAATTTATTACGCAATGATGATAAAAATGTGTTTGAATTTTCTATGGTTTTACTATTGATTTTAATTTTTTTAATAGTCCCAATATTAGATTCTAAATGAAGAATTAAATTAGATTTGCCTGGATTTTTAGATATAATTTTCTGTATTTCAAGTAATGTATTTTCATTATTATCAATAAATTTTAATAAAATATTTAAATTTTTAATGAGAACATCTTTGGCTTGATCTAAGGAAACAATTTGATTTGCAATAAATTTTAATGGATAAGAAATTTCTTCTTCTCTTTTAGATGGACTCCCAATAATAAATATTAGGTTATCTTCAAATAACAAATCTTCATATTTTTGGAATGTATCACTAAAGATAAAAATTTCTGCATTCCCAATAATCCCATCTACTTCAATGATAGCCCATTGCCGATTTTTTTTATCAAAACGCTTATTAATACTAGTAATAATACCACCAACTTTAATTTTCTCAGGTAATTTATTTGGTAAGTTTAAAAGATTAATATTATTTAATTCATTAATATCATTAGTATAGTCATCTAATGGGTTTCCTGATAAATAAAACCCTAACATTTCTTTTTCCCTTTTTAGAGCATCACGTTTTGACCACTCCTCAATAGCTGATAATTCAGGCTCTAATATAATGGAATTTGAAGATGAGTCTGAATTTGAAAATAAACTTTGCTGTGATGATTGCTTATCTTGTATCATCCTTTGTCCAAATTTAATTGCAGAATCTATAATTTCAAATTGTTGAGATCGCGAACCTTGCAAATGATCACATGCTCCAGCCTGGATTAAGCTTTCTAATGCCTTCCTATTTACAGCTCCAGCATCAATCTGACATAAATCAAATATAGTATTATATGAATTATCATTTTCTCGATATTCAACAATGGATTCAGCAGCTTTAGCACCTACATTTTTTATTGCAGATAATCCAAACCCAATTGAATTATTTGATAATGCCCTGAACTCAGAAAATGAGATATTAATATTAGGAGCACTAACCTCCACACCACAATCCCGGGCTTCATTAATTAATGTTACAATCCGATTTATATCATTCATCTCTGTATTCATATTGGCAGCGAGGAATTCTGCTGGATAATAAGTTTTTAACCATGCTGTTTGATATGCTATAATTGCATATGCTGTAGAATGGCTTTTATTGAATCCATATTGTGAGAATTTTTCGAGTAATTCAAAAATTTCTATAGCAATTTTTTTACTAATGCCTGCTTTAATTGCTCCATCTACAAAATCAACTTTAAATGCTGTAATTAAATCTGCCTTCTTTTTACCCATCGCTTTTCTAATAATATCACCTTGAGCAAGACTAAAACCTCCAATAGTTTGACAAATTTCCATAACTTGCTCTTGATAAACAATAATTCCATGAGTTTCTTTTAGAATAGGTTCAAGTTTATCATGTAAAAAAGTGATTTTAGAATGTCCATGTTTTCTTGAAATAAATTCCGGAATATTCTGCATAGGTCCAGGTCTATATAGTGCATTCATGGCAATTAAATCTTCTATACAAGTTGGCTGTAATTTTTTTAAGTATTCACGCATTCCATTCGATTCAAATTGAAAAACTCCAATAGTTGTACCAGATGCGAATAAATGAAATACTTTTCCATCATATAAATCAATTTTATTAATGTCAACTGTTTGTCCATGATTCAAATGAATCGATTTAACAGTTTTATTAATAACAGTTAAATTTCGTAAGCCTAAAAAATCCATTTTTAATAAGCCTAATGATTCTAAGTCATTCATATCGACCTGTGTTGCAACATCATTGGTCCCTGCTTGTTGATACAATGGGACATAATCAGTTAATGGACCAGGTGCTATGACTACTCCTGCAGCATGTGTCGATGCATGTCTATGCATTCCTTCAAGAATTTTAGAATATTCTATTAAATCTTTATGAGTATCATCGATAGATGATACAGACAAAAATTCCTTATTCATTTTACCTGCTTTATCTAAAGTCATTGCTGGTTCATTTGGGATTAGCTTTGCAATACGATCCACATCCCCATATGACATTCCTAATACACGACCGACATCTCGCACAACTGATTTGGCTTTCATAGTTCCAAATGTAATAATTTGTGCGACTGACTTAGTTCCATAACGTTCTTTAATATAATCAATGACTTTTTGCCGACCTTCAACACAAAAATCAATATCAATATCTGGCAATGAAATTCTATCTGGATTTAAGAAACGTTCAAAAAGTAAATTATATTTAATTGGGTCTATAGCTGTAATTCCAGTTGTATAAGCAACAATTGAGCCTGCTGCTGACCCTCTGCCCGGCCCAACAGGAATCTTGTTAGTTTTTGCATATTTGACAAAATCCATAGTAATGAGAAAATATCCAGCAAAACCCATTTTCTCAATCACACTTAATTCATAATTTAAACGATGTTGAATTTCTGGAGTAATATGGTTATATCTTAATTTTAGACCTTCTTGACATAACATTTTTAAATAATCATCGGGTGATACTGCTCCTAGTTTATCAGGTATAGGAAAGCGAGGTAAATGATAATTACCCATTGGAATTTCAACATTACATTGCTCAGCAATTTTAACTGTATTCTCTAATGCATTGGGATAATCTTTAAATAAATCCCACATTTCATCTGCTGATTTAATATAAAATTTTCTTGGTTCATATCGTAAACGATTAGAATCATTACGATTTTTACCCGTTCCTAAACAAAATAATATATCATGTGCCTGCCAGTGATCTTCATATGCATAATGACAATCATTAGTACATACAAGTGGTAAACCTAATTCTTCAGATAGCTTTTTTAATATTTTATGTGCTTGTTTTTCTTCTGGGATATCATGATTTTGTAATTCTAAGTAAAATCGATCCGGAAAAATTTCAGAATATTCAACCGCTG
>ASPJ01000026.1 GCA_000405805.1 Fidelibacterota bacterium SCGC AAA003-L08 | reverse complement strand
TAGACATTGTTGCGACAGGTACTCCTTTAGGCATTTGGACAGTAGATAGTAGAGAATCCATACCTCCATCCATGCCTCCATACAAAGGGACTCCTATCACAGGTAATGTTGATATTGATTTTAAAGCTCCTGCTAGATGAGCAGCCATCCCTGCTGCACCTACTAAAATCCCATATCCATTCTGTCTTGCAGATGCTGCGAATTCATGGACTTCTTTTGGATTTCTGTGTGCTGAAATAACAAATATTTCATAATTTAATCCGAAGTATTCATAGTATTTATTTCCAGCTTCCATAGTTGAGCGATCTGTTTCGCTCCCTAAAATAATTGCAACTTTATTATTCATTTTATCTCCTAAAATTTAACATTGCTAATCAAGGCATCTATTTGAAGCATATGAGACATTTTGCTTTTACCTGGATTATTGATTATTGATGCAACTAAAATTACTTCATCATCATTGACATTATCAAGTATATATAAAGAGAATGGACCACCAGTATCACTGTGACTATAGATACCTCTAAATACATCTATCTTTCCATTCTTCAAGGATGTCCGCTTATGATAGTCTCTATTGTCAACATCAGTAATATTTAAATTATATTCTTGGATTATATCGCCGAAAATATCGTATGGATTATTGTTTATTCTAGAAAGCGGGATTTTATAAAAAAGCAACCATCTATATGGATACCCTCTACCAATCCATGTAAAATTCTCTTTATCAGATATAATCTCATAATCCTTTTGAATAAAAACCGATAAATTAAATTTATCTTTAATAAGATTCTCTAATTCATCATCAGACCCATTAGCCTTGAGATAATTATAGTATGAATCATAAATATTACTATCGTATTCAGAATAAATCCAAGTACTATAAGATTCACATTGTTTTTCTAATTCCACTGCGTCAGTCACCTTTAAAACTATAGCTTTTTGACCTTTAGCAAACAAATCGTCGAATATTGCAAAATTGCTTTTAATATTATTTTGCTTTAAGATTTTGCTTGAGAGAATGTCAATAGTACTATCGGAAGGATGGGAAAGTGATAAGAATAGAATATTTTTCATCATTTTTGAACAATTCAAATCAGACAAGTCTGCCCACTCAATATTATAGACATATTCTAGTTGAGGAGTATTTATAGATTTATTTTTATTCTCGAAGAAATGCTTGATAATATGCTCTGAATAAATCTTGTCTTTATTTGAAGATATAATTGTTATAGTATTACTATCTCCAACAGCATCTTTTTGGCTATTACAGGAAAATAGAAATATTAATAAAAATAGAATTATTTTTTTTTGCATACAATTAAATTACTTGAAACTTTATTTCTGGAAAATATTTGAACAATTAATGAATATACAGATATAAAACAAAATATAAGAATTTTACCAATAAAATTACAGTCAATACTAGCATATACATTAAATAATGTATCTTGAAACATACTTCTCCGGCTAGTAATTTCCCAACCATATTTTGTAAGTAATAAATCTAAGGTATTGTAATTAAAATGATATAAATGTCTAGGGACATCCCATGCAACCCAATTTTGTTTTAAAAATTTTATTTCACTAGCAAAAATATTAGGCGTTGCTATAGTCATCACAGCATCTTTATTACTAATTCTATTAATTTGGTTAAACAATTCATCTATGTCATGTATATGTTCTAATGAATGCCATAACATTACCAAGTTATAACTGTCATCCTTAAAGTCTGACAAACTACTGCTGGCAAATATATTGCAGCCATTAATAAATTTAACGCATGACATGTCTTTCTCATAAACATCTGTTATTATCTTCCGTTTATTTAAATACATTGCTAATGACCCATCTCCTCCACCTATATCAATACCTTTAGACTTATCTTTTTTAATATACTGATTTAAAAAATTGTATTTCCATAAATGTGATATTTTTTTAAATATAATATTAAAAAAAGAATTATAGGAATTGATTTCAGAGTGAGGCTGATAATCTTGATTTTGATAATAAGAAGTCATCTTATCTTCTGATGGTCTTGGAGAGGTAAGAACCAAGGAACATTGACACTGATTTAGCGAAAAAATCTCACCTGAATACTTACACTTCACACTTAGAAAATGAGAAAAAGATTTCTCTCCACATATAATACAAACTACTTGTTCCACTAATAAACCTACTGTTATTTATCTTGAAATTGTAAAAATAGTTAAATATAAATTAAAAAAAGCATGAGTATAAACTGTGATTCCCAAGCCCCTAAAAATAAAAATAAAACATAATATTAATCCAGCAATAAATCTATAAATCAAAGAGTATAGTTCTGGAGTTTCTCCAAAAGGCCCTATAAAGTGATAAATTGAAAAAATATAGCTTGATATAATTATAATAATACTATAATCCCAAAATGATATTTTCTTAAGCATTTTACTAAATAAGAACAGTAATAGAGATACCAAGACATATCTAAATAAAATTTCTTCCCATATCCCTGCACCTATTGATAAATAAACTTTCTCAATAGCTGGATTGCTAATCATATGATTTAGAGATATAGTTAAGTCTAAAATAAAAAGAAGAGCTAGCGCATGAAAACAGCTTTCAAGAATCATTAAAAATAAGAAAAATAAATTAATTTCAGATGACAAAAAAGATTCTTTATGTTTTAAAAAAATAAATAATAGAAAAAATAGTAACCCGATAGCATATACAAAATTTGCATATTCTCCAAAAATATGAAAAATATTTCGTATATAGACATCAGCTCCATTTCTAATGTCAATATTGGATTGGAAGTTATTTATATAGGCTAAAAGTTCATAACTGATAATCAGGGGGAATATTATAAGAAAGCTGAAAAAATCATTTCTACTAAAAGATATATACTTATTCATCTTCAATCTTAAGAACAGCCAAAAATGCCTCTTGAGGTAATTCAACCCTCCCTATGATTTTCATTCTTTTCTTGCCTGCTTTTTGTTTCTCTAATAATTTTCTCTTTCTACTAATATCTCCTCCATAACATTTTGCTGTAACATTCTTTCGCAGTGCCTTGACTGTTTCTCTTGCAATAATTTTACCTCCAATAGCAGCTTGTATTGGAACATCGAATTGTTGTCTATGAATTTCAGTCTTTAACTTTCCACAAAGACTTGAACCGTGCTTATACGCTTTATCTTTATGTACAATTATACTTAAAGCATCTATAATTTCACCTGTTATCATTACATCTAGTCTTTGCAGTTTGCTTGGTCTCTGATCTAAAATTTCATAATCCAATGATGCATATCCTTTTGTTGCAGCCTTTAGACTTTCAAAAAAATCATATATAACTTCACTTAGAGGCATTTCGAAATTGAGCTGTACTTTATTAGCAGTAATATATTTAGTAGATAAATATTTAGCTCGTCTATTCATGCATATCTTCATAATATTACCTATATATTTATCTGGGGAAATAATTTCTGCTCTTATATATGGCTCTAATATTGTTTTAATATCAGATATATTTGGTAAGTCAGAGGGATTATTCACAAGTACACTCATGTTGTCATTTAATATAACAGTATAACTTACTGTTGGTGAGGTAGAAATTAACTCCATTCCAAATTCTCTCTCTAGTCTTTCTTGTATAATCTCCATATGAAGAGGACCTAAGAACCCACAACGAAAACCAAACCCTAAAGCAGTAGATGTATTTGGCTCAAAACTCAAAGATGCATCATTCAATTTCAATTTATCTAGACTGACTCTTAAATCTTCAAAATCTTTAGAATCTATCGGATACATTCCGCAGAAAACCATAGGTTTAATATCTTTGTATCCAGGAAGAGGATTTGTCGATTCATCTCCTACTATTGTAATAGTATCCCCAACATTTACTTCTGATACATTTTTAATATTTGTGACAATATACCCAACATTACCCGTACTCAAAGTATTAACAGGAATTTTTTCTAGCTTTAAGATACCAACCTCTATAATTTCATTTATACCATGCATCCTGAATGATTTAAAATTCATATTTTTCTTTATAGAGCCATGAAATATTCTTAAATATAATATTACGCCCCTATATTGATCGTAAACAGAATCAAAGATCAATGCACGGGTGCCATCTTCCCCTAACTCCTGAGGATGTGGGATTGAATCGATAATAGATTTGAAAATACTATCAATTCCAATATTATTTTTTGCACTAATAGATATAATGTCACTGTTTTCACATCCAAGCAAATTTATCAGTTGATCTGAGGCTGATTCAATGTCTGCATTATCAGTGTCAATTTTATTAATAACTGGAATTATAGTTAAATCTGCATCAATTGCAAGATATGCATTAGAAACAGTTTGTGCTTCTACTCCCTGAGAAGCATCTACTAATAATAATGCTCCCTCGCATGCAGCCATACTTCTTGAGACTTCATATGTGAAATCTACATGTCCCGGGGTATCTATTAAATTAAATATATAATTAATATCATTATGCTGGTAAGTCATGTTAACCGGATGAGACTTGATAGTAATACCTCTTTCACGCTCTAAATCCATATCATCTAATACCTGAGACTTCATATCTCTTTTTCCTAAGACATTACATTGCTCAAGGATTCTATCTGCTAAAGTTGATTTTCCGTGATCAATATGCGCTATAATACAAAAATTTCTTATATGCTTAATATTCATGGTGCATGTTTAATAATTTAGAGTTAATTACCTAGAAATTCAGGCTTAGTTTTATTTAAAAATGCCTTTAATCCTTCTCTGCAATCAGAGCTATGAAAGACTTTGGAAAACAAATCAGACTCTACATCTAAAGCTTCTTCTATGTCCATTGATTCCCCTTGATTTACGGCCTTTATTGTATGCCTGATTGCTATTGGAGAATTATTCTTAATTTTATCTGCCAACACATAGCATTCTTCCAATAAAATATTATTATCTATGATTTTATTCACAAGTTTAATTCTTAATGCTTCTTCAGCATTAATCATTTTTCCTGACAATAACAATTCTAAGGCCATTCCTTTTCCTATAAGTCTTGAAAGTCTTTGTGTGCCTCCAAACCCAGCTATTAAGCCAAGGCCTACCTCAGGCTGTGCAAACTTTGAATTTGTACTAGCATATCTAATATGACATGCTATAGCAATTTCGCAGCCGCCCCCCAATGCATATCCATTAATTGCTGCTATAACAGGTTTAGATAAATTCTCTATAATTAAAGTTAATTTCTGACCTAAAGCTGCATATGATTTAGATTTAGATAAATCTAACCTAGACATCTCTTTGATATCTGCTCCTGCGACAAATGCTTTATCTCCAGCACCTGTCATTATTATAACTTTTATATTTTTATTATTATCAACCCAATTATAAAAATCAATCAGTTCTACTATTATATCTTTTGATAGAGCATTTAAATATTTTTCTCTATTTATAAATAAAGTAGATATATAATTATTAATATTATATTTTAAATATTTATATTCCGGATTTTTCATGATTTAGTCCAGAATGATTTGCTAAAAATAACTATTACAGTAAATATTTCTAATCTCCCAAGAAGCATGCAAAAACAAGATACAAGTTTAGTAATATTACTCAACTCTCCCCAATTTGATGCTGGTCCTATACTGCCTAATCCCGGCCCTATATTCCCTATAGCTGAAGCTGAAGCAGTCAATGATGTTTCCAAACTTAATGATGGATCTACCATGGAAAATATAATAGCAGAAAAAACAAAAATAAATATGTAAAATAAATAAAATCCTAATGTATTTCTGATAATCTCATTTGATATTGGCGTATCCCCAATTTTAATTGAAAATACTCCTTTTGGATGAAGAAGTTTTTTAACTTCAGTAAATAAATATTTAGATACCAGCATTGTTCTAACTAATTTCATTCCTCCTGTAGTTGATCCAGCACAACCACCAACAAACAAAAGAAAAAATATTAAAACCTTAGATATTCCTTCCCATAATCCAAAGTCAGTATTCATAAAACCTGTAGTTGTAATTAAAGACAATGAAGTGAAAATAGAATGTTTAGGAGACTGAGAGTTGATAATGAAAAGAGCAGAAATACTTAATATTAATATAACATAAAACCTGAATTCCTTATCTCTTAAATATTCAAATTTTCTTTTAAAAAACCATAAAAAATGCAAGGAAAAGTTAGTTGCTGCTAGAAACATAAAAATAATAATAATCCATTCTACTGCAGGAAGGTGATGGAAAGCTGCTATACTATCGTCTTTAGTTGAAAAACCTCCAGTTGCCATAGTTCCAAATGAATGACATATAGAATCAAATAAATTCATTCCGGCAAGCTTAAGAGCTGTTATTTCAAGTAATATTAGTCCTAAATATATCTGCCATAATAATTTGGCAGTATTTTTAACTCTTGGAGTTAATTTATCCGCTACTGGACCTGCCACCTCAGCTCTAAATAACTGTACTCCCCCTATCCCAACCATTGGTAATATGGCAAGACTAAATACAATAATACCCATTCCTCCAATAAAATGAGTGAAGCTTCTCCAAAACAGCAATCCTGCTGGAATTCTCTCAATAATTGGATTCCCTGATTCTACACCTAAAATACTAGCTCCTGTAGTAGTAAGACCTGACATTGCTTCAAAATAACAATCTATATATGTTATAAAATAACTTGCATCATAAACATTATAGTAATTCGATATATATAGGGGTAATGCGCTAAATGCAGCCATCGTAATCCAGCCAATAGAAACTATTGCAAAACCATCCCGAGGAGTCAGTTCTTTCTTATATTTTATAATTTTAGAATGCGATATATAATATAATAGAATCCCCGAAGATATAGTGATCCATGAAGAAATCAATAATGGATTTAAATCAAGAGTGCTTTCATAAATACTCCACAGGGAACTTGCAATCATTGATAAGCCTAAAAAAATCCAACTTAAACCTAATATTCTTGACACCTGTTGATTAAACATATTTTAAATGAATAAATCTTCAGCTAGTTTAATGTTTTTGGCTTTACCAAACAGCAAAAGCTCATCTCCAGGCTGAACTTCAGTATATTGATCTGGAATATAAATTTTATCATTACGAACAATTGCACCTAAAGCAATATTTTCCGGAATATCTGAAATCGAATATTTTTTATGGATATATTTGGATGTTTTAGATACCCTGATTTCAATTGACTCAATATCAATCTCATCAAATCTATAAACAGGGAGAGATTGTTGGTCCGATTTAATGATACGAATCACTTCATTGACTGCTGATATATTTTTACTGAGGACAGAATCAACACCAATTCTTCTGACTGATTTCAAATAACTCGTTGTATTTATATGCAATATTACCTGTTTAACTCCATAATGTTTGACTATCAAACTTGCTAAAATATTTGTTTCTTCAGATTCAGTTGCAGATATAAAACAATCCACATCTGAAATATTTTCAGATTCAAGAAAATCTGTATCTAATCCATCTCCAATTAAAATGAGAGTATCAATTAATTTATCGCTGTATTTTTTCGCCTTTTCTTCATCTTTTTCTACAATGCGAACATTGTAGTCAGTTTGCAGTGATTTGGCCAAGAGCCTGCCAATTTTTCCCGCACCTAATATCATTATATTATTTACTTTAATTGCAGGTTTGCCTGACATTTGTTGAATTTTATTAATATCCTCATTTTTACCAATAAAATACGCAAAATCATTTTTTTTGAAAACAGTATTCTGATGAGGGATAAAGCTATCATCATCTCTGTACACTACACATAACTGGTGAGGAATATATGGATTGGCTAGTCTCACTTGTTCTACCGTTCTACCAATAAGAGGAGAGGATTGCTCTAAATTAATACCCACAAGAGTTATTTTCTCATCACGAAAATGCTCTATCTCTACAGCGGAAGTTTGTCTAATCAAAGAGTCAATCTCTTTCTGAGCAGCTTTCTCTGGGAAAACAACATGATCTATTTTAAAATCTTGAGGTGTAATAATAGCTGTTTTATGAGAATATTCAGTATTTCTCAATCTACATATAATCTTTTTTGCACCTAGAAAATGTGCTATATAACAAGAAACAAAATTAACTTCGTCTATCCTAGTTAATGCAAGTAAATAATCAATATTTTTCATATCAATTTTTTGCAAAATTCTTTGAGATGCACCATTCCCTTCAATTACTTTTGCATCAATAGCATTCTTGACTCTACTACATTTTTCTGAAGAAACATCAATAACTGTTATATCATGATCTTCTTTGCTTAATGCTTTGGCAAGATTAAATCCAACTTCCCCTGCTCCAATAACAACTATATTCAAACTCATTCTATATGATATTCCTTTAATTAATATAAATTAAGAAGTAAATAGTAAATTTTAACATATAAATTACTTTTCCCCATCTACCTCTTTGTAGATAACATATATTGAATCAAGATATTCATTGTCAACTGACAATTTTACCTTATGTTCTCCATAATCCAGTTCTTCATCTAACCCATTATAATTATCAATAGAAAAAACATGCACTCCTAAATTCATATATTTACTCATTACCGATTCTACTTTTTCTCCAAACATATCATAAAGATCAATCTGGATATTTGATCCTCTGTGTAATTGAAAGGATATATCAATACTATCTGAAAAAATATTATTATCTGGAATATATATTTCTGTATAAACCGGCTTCAAGTTAATAAAATCAATTTCCCAGGAATTAGAGGTAAAATAAGAAGATATATCTTTACCATATTTTCCAGCTATAATAATATTGCTTACACGAACTATTCCATCACCATAAAAATTATTTGGTTGAGCAAAAGATAGACTGGCTAAATTAGATAGCTCAAAGTCCATAATACTAGATCCATTTAAACGAAATATAACACATCTTAATTGGCCTGGATTAACTTCAGTATATTCAAATACAGTCTCCTCCAGCAATGATACAAGCTCAATAAAAATTAATTTAGCAGGATTATACATAACATCAAACTGAACTCCTTTTACATGGTTTTCAGAATAATCTTCTCTATTTGTATTTGCATAGAACGATATATTTAAATTTATATCAGGTACATACGTCTGATACTCAATAAAATCATTGGATTCATTGTGGTTTGTAAAATCATATGCCTTTGTTCTAGAAATCAATAGACACATAATCGCAAAAAGAAGGACGGTTGTACCATTTCTATTTAACACGTTTAATATTAGCTCCTAACTGACCGAATTTATCAACAATGTTTTCATAGCCCCTATCTAAATGATATATCCTCGAAACTTCACTTTCTCCTTTGGCTTTTAAAGCTGCAATAACTAAAGATGCACTTGCCCTTATATCGGTTGACATGACAGGTGCTGATTTTAATTTATCCACACCTGTAATAAATGCACAATTTTCTTCAAGCCTAATTATACAACCAAATCTTTTAAGTTCTGCAATATGAGTAAATCTATCTTTATAAATATTTTCAGTTATCTTAGATTCACCTTTAGCTAATGTCATTAAAACCATCCATTGAGCTTGTAAATCAGTTGGGAATCCAGGGTATTCAGAGGTTGTGATATTTACAGGTTTTATAGGCTGCGATGATTCAATAGTCAAAGATTGGTCGGCCACATTAATCATTACTCCTGCATCTAACATTTTATCTATTACTATTTGCAAATGATTTGGAATAATATTATTAATGGTTATTTTCCCTCCAATTAATGCAACTGCTATCATATACGTTCCTGCTTCTATCCTGTCTGGAATCACCTCGTACTCAGACAAACAGTTTAATTTATCTACACCAGCAACAACATACCTGTTCTTGTCTTTAAAAACTTTAATATCTGCTCCTATATTATTAAGAAAGTCAACTAGATTAATAATCTCAGGTTCTACTGATGCATTTTCAATCACAGTTATCCCATCTGCTTTCACTGCAGCCATAATAATATTCCCTGTTGCGCCAACACTGATTTTTTTAAATTTAATATTTGATCCTTTTAAACTACCGGTTATGACTATGTTCCCATAATCTAAATTAACCTTCGCTCCCATTTCCTTAAGTGCTTTAAGATGGAAATCTACAGGCCTTGGACCCCATGCACACCCTCCAGGGAGAGATACAGTGGCTTCATTAAATCTACTTAATAATGGTCCTAGGACATAAAAAGAAGCTCGCATTGTTTTTACCAAATCATAAGGAGCAATAGGATTATTACAATTATTAGAATCAATAATCAATTGATTATCAGAAAATGTAATTTTTGCTCCAATAATTTCAAGCAACCTCGCCATAGTAACAGTATCTCTTAATATCGGAACATTCTTAATAGTGTATATTCCTGGCTCAATGATAGTAGCCGCCATAATTGGTAGAACTGCATTTTTTGACCCACTAATAGTCACTTCCCCAAATATTTTTCTACCTCCATTAATAATAAATTTATCCATCATGCGTCCAATAAATACTTAGCTTGATTCAAGCTGCTATCTGTGATATGTTTCCCGCTTAACATTTTAGCTATTTCATTAATTCTTTCTTTGTAACTGAGTCTAACTACACTAGATAGAGTCTCATTATTATCTAGATGTTTAAATACTCTATAATGACATTCACCCTTCGAGGCTATTTGAGGTAAATGAGATATGCATACAATCTGAGTTTTTTTACTTAAATTCAATATATTATTACCTAAATTTTCTGCTGTTATCCCAGAAATGCCTAAGTCAATTTCATCAAATATAAGAGTATTCTTCTTAATTTTATTTTGCATTAAAATTTTAATAGCTAGCATTATCCTTGACACTTCTCCACCAGAGGCTATTTTCACTACAGGTTTAACCTTCTGTCCTTTATTAGTACTGATATAAAATTCACAAACATTGAAACCCTTATAGCCAATTTTCTCTAATCGTTCTAACTTAACCTCTAGGAGTGCATCTTTCATATTAAGTTTGCTTAATATTGCATTTATATTTTTTTCAAATACTGGAATATTTTTAATTCTCTTATCTGATATTTTTTCAGACAACTTCTCTATTTCCTGTCCATCTTTATTAATGAGCAATTTAAGTTTATCTATTTTTCCATCAATATTATTGAGATCATCTAAGCAAACAGCAACCTCCTCCTTATAAGATATCGCGGAATCAATAGTCCCTCCATATTTTCTTTTAATCATTTCAATATGTTCTAGCTGGGAAGATAATTTATCAAAAATTTCTTGATCAAAAATAAATTCGTTTTTTTTAGTATTTAAATCGTAATGTGCTTCCTTTATATTAATTTCAATTTCCTCAAAAAGAGCAGTAAAGGTAGAAAAAGATTTGTCAAAATTAGATATTCTATCTAAAAGTTTAATTATTTCAGAAATATTTCTTTGCACGCCCTCATCTCTTTCGTCAATCAGGATATTGAGATTATCAATAGATTTTCTGATTTCTTCTATATTAGAAATTTTAGCATACTCAGAAGATAGTGTATCATCAATTCCAACATATAGTTCGATTTGATTTAATTCCTCCAATTGATAATGGTACAACTCTTGTTTTTGGACAATATCATTATTCATGCTTTCTAAATCAATCAATAAATTCTTATTTTCTTGATATTTGTCAAACAAACTATTTAAATCACTAAGCAGATAATCATAATCACCAAAGTTATCCAAGAAATCAATATGATTGTTAAAATTTAAAATAGAATGCTGATTATATTGACCATGCATATCAATGTAGTTTTTGGTTTTTAGCCTTAAGTCAGTATTAGAAACTAATTCATTGTTGATGAAAATTTTATGGTTGCCTGAAACATTGAATACCTTTTTTATTATTATATTCTTCTTACCAAATATAAATTCACCAGATATCTCTGCATCAGTACTATTCCTAAAATTTTCTTTGCTAAATTTTCCACCCATCAATAAATCGATAGCATTAACGATTATAGACTTACCAGAACCTGTCTCACCAGTGAGTATATTTAAACCATTTGAAAACTCAAGGCTTATTAAGTCTATTATTGCTAAATTTTTAATTTTCAATTTTTTTAACATAAATCTTATTGTTAATTAAAAGATTCTCATTTCATTATAATTGCTGTAGCAGTTGCAAAATCCTCTATGTGTGATATCGACAACTCAATATAATTGTTTAATGACTGTATGCTAACTCTAGGAATATTTTTGACAGAAATTATCTCAATATCTTTCATAGATATTCTTTTTAGCAATCCTGATGAAAGGATAGCCTTTTTTATTGCTTCTTTCCCCGCAAATCGGCCTGCAAAATGTATAGCTGGAGCACGCTTGGATTCACAATATTTAATTTCTTCCTGTGTAAAAATCCTATTCAAGAATTTATCCTTTTTTAAATTAATAGTCTCCTTAATTCGTCGAACTTCCACAATATCTGTACCTAAATAAATCATTGATGATTTTTTTCTACTATTTTCAGAATTTCAGATATATTATTTAAATCATAATCTGCACCAGAGTCCTTAGTATTGAATACATCTCCATATTTAGCAAAAGCTGTTTTCATACCAACTAACTTGGCTCCTGCTACATCTCTTTCAGGCCAATCTCCAACCATTATAATATTTTCAGGAGGAATCTCTAGTAATTCAACAGCCCTATTGAAAGGTTCTGGAGATGGTTTTAATTTTCCAGTATCATTATATGTCACTACTACATCGAATAAATGATGTAGATTAACAGAGTATAATCTAACCCATGCTTCCCTGCTTGGAGCATCAGATACTACCGCCAACCTATATCCGGATTTTGCGAGCTTAATTAATGTGCTGCTAACATTCGGATAAAGTATAATTGATGCTTCTTTGGTCTTTCTATATGCAACTATAGCAGAGGCAAGGATTTTATAATCCAAATCACCATGAAAACCTATTAAAAATTCATCAAATACCTCCTGGTATTCATATCCTTTTTTATCATATATTGTAAATATATTTTGTCTGGCTATATCTGCATCAATGCTAAGACCGGCTTCTATCATTGCTAACACAGCAGCATCTACCGCTTTCTTTTTTACGGACATAAAATCCAGGAGAGTATTATCTAAGTCAAATAAAACAGCTTTAATCATAGGTTTATATATTTATATACTATTGACACTTCTCATTAAGTAGATAGTCCAAATTATCTAAATGATAGTTGGCCATTTTTCTATAATTCTTATCTTTTTTTGCTTTTTGAAATGCATCTTGCGCTGCTATTTTATTACATAAATGCAATTCTGCATATCCCAATTCAAACAGAGCACCTCCATAATTACGTTTCTTTTTCAGCGATTCCTTAGCAGAATTTTTTGCTTTCTCATATTGATTTGATTTATTATATACTTCTGCTAAACGGAAATAAAGCTGGAAATTTTTATTATCTGTAGTCAGTGCTTTATTAAAATTATATATAGATTTATCAAAATCAGATTTTTCTGAATATATAACGCCTAAAAGAGTATAAGCCTTATCATATTTATCATTAATAATTATGGCTTGCATTAAATTAGAAATGGCACCATCTATATCTCCGGAATCTTTCAGTAATATCGACAGAGAATAATAGGCTTTGTAATATTGAGGATTCACGTTGATTGATTTATGATAAAATTCTATGCTTTTATCCATCTTGCCTAATTTAGAATATATATCCCCTAAAGTTTTCATTGCTTTGTAGTTAGCAGTATCATGAAACAAAGTTTTCTCAGCAAATTCTTCTGCATTTTCATATTGAGAAAGCCTTTGGTATACAGTCGTTATCCTGTATAGAGCTGCAGAGAATGCAGGATAGTACTGAACAGATTCAAGATATAAATTTAAAGCTTCTTGATACTCTCCAATTTTATACTGCTCATCCCCTGATTTTGCTAATCGTTTAGCTATACTTAAAATAGATTTACTGTATTTCTCTTTGTCATAAGGATTTATTTCAATTGCTTTATTGAAATTATAAACAGCCTCATTATAATTATTTGATCTTAGATATATCAATCCTAAATCATAGTATGGGATAGGCGATCCAGGAAAATCAATAAATATTTTTTTATATTCCTTAATTGCTTCATCTAAATCAGCAATCTCATAAGTTTTTTGTGCACTCTTAATGCTGTTCTTTAATTTTTCAAGATTTTCTTGATATTTTCTGTACTCTTTATTCTCTGGTTTAGCTTCTATAGCCTTTAAAATAAATATATTAGAGTTATCCAAGTCTCCAATAGAATAATAAACTTTGGCAAGGGTGTAATAATCTTGATGGTTTTTCGGATCAGAAGTAATTAATTTAGAAATTTTATTTATAACATCCAGCTCATTGTCAGAATCAAGCTGATAGGACATACCTGAATATGAAAAAGATATCCCTAGACATATTAATATTAAAAAATAACGCATAAAAACTTTATCCTTATATTTTGATATGTGCTGAAGGCGGGACTTGAACCCGCATGAGGTTACCCTCACTGCCCCCTCAAGACAGCGTGTATACCAGTTCCACCACTTCAGCTAATTTATTTTGTCTTAGAGGTGTCCTGGAAACTTGATTATTCTCCTTAATATTTTTCACACTTACCCTCGGAAGTAGCCTTAGGGTCATAGTTAGGAGCATTAACATCCATACAACCTACTACAGCATTATCAAGCAGAGATTTTTTAGATGCAGTATTTTTCCCAATCCAGATAGCTAAAACCATAAATACAATAGCCAGGATACGAGTCAATCTTACCATTAATTTATCTGCTCCTTCTCCACCAAGAGCCTCATTCATTGATTGTCCGCTAACAGCTGCGCCGAGGCCTCCCCCTTTACTAGATTGTAATAATATAATACCTAATAACATGATACATACTAAAACAAATAAAAACATTAATACACCATCCATAAATATTTAATCTCCTATTGTTAATTTTAATGTATTGTAAATTGCATAAAA
>ASPJ01000025.1 GCA_000405805.1 Fidelibacterota bacterium SCGC AAA003-L08 | reverse complement strand
AGACTTATAAAATATGATACTTAAATTTATAAAAAAATATTTAATTCCCTATGGGGTTGCATTAGCTATATTGACCGTTTTGGGATTATTATTTTTAGAGCATGTAGCTCTTCCTTTTTATGTTGGATATAATGATGAAATATATTTACCTGATGTAAGAGGTGAGTTTTTACATGCTGGTAAGAAAACATTAAATAATAAAGATTTTAATGTAGATATCATTCTTGTTCCATACAATGAAAATAATCAGCCTGGGAAAATCATAAAAATGTTTCCCCGAGCATTCACAAAAATCAAAAACAATAGAAGGATTACATTAACTGTTGCAGGACATGAAGAAGATATAGCTACGCCAGACTTTAAAGGATTAACCTTAAGAAATGCCAAAATAAAAATTACGAAATTTAATTTAAAATTAGATACTATTTTGTATGAATTTAATTCTGAATATGATAATAATTTTGTAAGTTTTCAAATTCCTAGAGATGGCCGTATTATAAAGACAGGACACAAAGTGACCATAGGTGTTAGTAAAGGAAGTCCTCCGAATTATTATATGGTCCCAGATTTAAGGGGGAAGAGTCTACATACTGCTAAATTATTAATATCAAATAGTGGTTTAAGACTAGGGAAGATTAAATATGAGTATTATCCAGATTTTATGATTAATACAGTAATAGAACAGAGTTTAACAGAAGGAATGTCTATTTCATTTCCATCTAGAATTGATTTAATTTTATCTACAGACAAGGAGCCTTAATGACAAGAAATATATCGCCATCTATTTTATCTGCTGATTTCACAAATATAAGAGAACAAATTGATGCTGTTCAAAATGCTGGTGCAACTAGACTGCACATTGATGTTATGGATGGTCATTTTGTTCCCAATTTAACGTTTGGTCCATTTATTATTAAACAAATTAGAGAATTAACCAATATTCATTTTGAGACTCATCTTATGATAGAAAATCCAGACCAATACCTGCAAAAATATATTGATGCAGGCTCAGATACAGTTATATTCCATTATGAGGCATCAACAGATATCAGTAGAGATATAAATATTATAAAAAAGAATAATGTTTTAGCAGGGATTGCTATTAATCCAGATACGGACCCAAATCTTTTAAAGCCCTATATTAATCAGATTGATTATATATTGGTTATGTCTGTTTTCCCTGGATTTGGAGGTCAGTCATTTATTTTAGATACTCTTGAAACAATGAAGCGATTGGTAGAATTAAAAGAAGATAGGGAAATATTAATAGGAGTTGATGGAGGCGTAAACTTGAAAACTATTGCTGAAGTTTATCGTACGGGCATAGATATAGTTATTGTTGGATCAGGCCTGTATAAAGCAGATTCTATAAATGATAGGTTTCGTGATTTAATGAACGTCTCATGAGTCTTAAGACTGAAATATTCAGAAAAATTATGCATCTTGTATCTTCGATAATAGGATTTTCAGTTCTAATCCTTGATAAGAATTTGTATATGCCCTTATTATTCGCCATAACATTATTCGTTGTACTCTTTGATTTTTTAAGAATAAAATTTGAATTTATGAAAAAGATTTATTATTTATTCTTTCGTATTTTTACTAGGGTTGATGAAAATAAACAGATTACTGGTGCATCTTTTTTATTTATTGGGAGTTGCATTGTTGCTTTCTTTTTTGAACAACAGATAGCTGCTGCAGGTCTTCTAGTTTTAAGTTTTTCAGATTCCTTTGCTGCTTTAGTAGGAATAATCTTTGGGAAAACAAAATTATTTAATAAAACTCTAGAGGGTAGTATGGCTTTTTTTATAACTTCTCTTATAATATTGAATTTGCTAGGATTTGATTTATTTCAGAACCTCACAGTATCATGCATAGCAACAATAGTTGAATTATTTTCAAGCTATAAATATAATGATAATATATCTATTCCTGTATCTGTCTGCTGCAGTATATATATAACTAATTTAATATAAATATATAAATGAGTTTTATAACAAATATATTCTTATGGTTGCTACCTTTAATTTCTATTCCATTAATAATTCATTTATTAAATAGAAAGAAGATAATTAAAATTAATTTTAGTAGCATTCAATTCTTAAAAGAATTGGAATCTGAATCAATTAAGAAAATCAATATACTGCAATGGTTGCTTCTAATTATTAGAACGTTAATAATATTACTAATAATACTTATGATGAGCAGGCCTATACTAAAGGGATATTTCCCGTCCTTGAGGACTGACCCATCTTCTTCATTGTCTGTTATTATGATTGATGATAGTTTTTCAATGCATGGTATTTATAATGATTTTTCTAGGCATGATCTCATCTATAATACTTATCGAAAAATTTTAAATACTCTTCCTGCTCAATCTCAGGTATGCATCATATCTTTAAATAATGGTATCCTCTACGAAGGAATGAAAGAAAATGCTCCGAATAATAACTCGTTTATAAATATAACTAATGATAATGGAAAAATATATGAATACATCAAAATTATAAAAGAAAAATTTAATAAAGGAATAATAAATAAAGAGGTTTTTATAATTACGGATGGTCAGGAAAGCTTATTTGATAGTTTGGATGAAGAAAATTCTGCTGATTGGAAACTTTACTTTGCTCTAATAGATAAGCTAGAAGTAAATCTGCAAATAAATACAGTAAATATTCTAAATGATATTATAATAAAAGATAAAGTATTAGATATCGAAGTTGAAGTATATAATAGTGGATTAGAAAAAAATGATAATGCGAGTATGTTTCTTGAAGTGAATGATATTAAGGTTGCAAACGCAGGGGGTATTAATATTAAACCTAATGAAAAACAGTTTGTATATTTCAGATCAACACTGCCTAATTATAAAGATAATTCAATAAAAGTGTGTCTCCAAAATGATGATGATAATTTGAATGATAATTGTCATTATATGAATATTTATATTCCCGATACTATTAATATTTTATCTATTAGTGATAATCCTGCTGATTTAAAATATATTTCTAATGCAATTCATTCTATTAATAATAATAATGATAATGATATTTTTAGTTACAAGTTATCAGGTTCTTCTGATTGGAATATAAATCAATTAAAAAAACAGAATATAGTTATAGTTAGCGATTACAAAATTATTGATTATGACTATAGCTTGTTCGAGGAATATTTGCAATCAAAAGATTCTCATCTGATAATAATGCCGTCAAATGATAATACTGTAAATTCTGTTTATGGTGTAACGGGAATCAATGATACTACCTCTAATCAATTTATCGAATTAAACTCTAATATATATGAAAAAATTCTTCTAAAAAATATTTTAAACTTAGATAATACAAAAGTTGATAAATCTAAATTCATTAAGGTTTTTAAATATATAAAACAATCAATAAATTCGAATACCAGAGTTCCGTTGAATGATAAAGATACTTTCTGGGATACTTTTTTTATTGGAGAATCGCAAATAGATATATTTTATAGTCTTTTGAACTTTGAATGGAATACTTTGCCGCTAAAAGGAATATTTGTTCAATTTATTCATGAATTACTATATTCAAATTATAATCAGGAAAATTATAACAAATATATTGATGATCAAGTTTACTTAAATATAGACAATATTAGCGATAAGCAAATTGACCATAAGAATCCTCATGGAGAATTGGCCTATATTATCAAAGATGATAATAATTTCATTGTAAATGATTTAGAAGAGATAGGATTGCATGATTTTTATAATAATGACATTTTATTATATACTATAGCTGTTAATCCAGCGATGGATGAATTGAAATCAAATCTGCTTCAAGAAGAGGAGATAGAAGTTTTTTTCAAAGGCAGTTTATACTTCCTACAACTAGATAGCGATATCTCCTCTGTTATTAAAGATAATAGAGAAGGATATGAAATATGGAGATATTTGTTATGGATTATATGTTGTCTTCTTATCTGCGAGATGCTAATTTCTAATCCTAAGAAGGAAATTCAAATATAAAATGTATGAAAATGCTATTATTGTTGGAGTTAATTTAGGGCAAATAGAGCTAAGAGTATTAAATGAAGAAATTGATGAGCTTATTCTTTTAGCTGATACTGCTGAGGCTAAGGTCGTAGATACAATGATTCAGAATAAAAATAAAATTGATCCTTCGACTTTCGTAGGTAGTGGAAAAATGAAATCTATCATTAACAATGCAGAAGCTCTGAATTGCAGAATAGTTATATTTAATAATGAGCTTACTCCTGCTCAATTAAAAAACATACAAAAGATAGCTGGTGATAAAATAATGATTATTGATAGGACGGGTCTTATATTGAATATTTTTGAAAAACATGCTAAAACAAAAGAAGCTAAGGCTCAAATTCAATTAGCAAAACTAAAATATTTACTACCTAGGCTAACTAGGCAATGGACGCATCTTGAAAGACAAATGGGAGGAGTTGGCACTAGAGGGGGACCAGGGGAAGCTCAAATAGAAATTGATCGCAGACTTATAAGGAAACAGATTACCTCTCTTAATAAAGAGTTAAAAAAAATTCAAAGTCAAAGAATTACCCAACATAAATCAAGGGATAATATCTATAAAGTTAGTCTTGCTGGATATACAAATGCAGGTAAATCTAGTATTATGAAATGTTTGAGTGGTTCAAAAGCATATATTCAAGATCAGCTTTTTTCTACCCTTGATACTACTACAAGGAAAATTGAAAATAAAAATCAATATAAATTTTTATTAAGTGACACAGTGGGGTTTATAAGAAAACTCCCTCATGATTTAGTTGCTTCTTTTAGATCTACTTTAATGGAGATTGAAGAGTCTGATTTGATTATCAAGGTTTTAGATTCATCTTCACTTAATATTCAAATGCATCTAGGCACAATTGAAGAAGTATTTAAAAGTCTAGATATATCAAGTAAATTAGAATTAATTGTTTTTAATAAAATTGATTTGCTTGATTCACATAGAATCGATAAACTGAAAAAACTTTATCCAGATGCAATTTTTATTTCCGCATATAGGCAACTCAAAATTAATGAGTTGATAGACGCAATTCAAAAAAAATTAAGCACACTAAACATAATATCAAATATCAATATTCCTTATTCCCAATTTTCAGTTATTGATTATATATATAAGAATTGTAAAATTCTACATAAAAAAGAGTACGATGATAAGGTCGTTCTTAAAATTGAGGCTAGCCAAAGCGTTCTTGATAAGTTAGATTCTCAAATAAAGTAATCGTAAGAGTTTAGGATTTATCAGATTACTCTGATATATAGTATAAGCGGAAAACCGATTATAAGTCGCAAACTTCCTTGATTCAAATACATGAAAAGGCCTGTTTTTGAAGTATAAAACAGGAAATCCATAAGATAAGTTGAAAGTTCTGATAAATTGCCTAATTCTCTTACGAATACTTTTAAAAAACTATTAAATTTAACATTAAGCAAATTCATTTAACAATAACTTATGTATAAAATTCTTATTACAAGCTCAGATAAACATGATGTATTGAGGCGAATATCATTAGATTTGATTAATCAAAAATTATCGCCATGCACTCATATTATTAAAAATATTGAATCATTTTATTTATGGAATGGCACTCTAACTAATGATAATGAAAATCTATTGTTAATCAAATCCCATGTAGAAGATATACCTTTAATAGAAAATATAATCATTAAACATCATAACTATGAAAATCCTGAAATAATATCTCATGAGTTTAATGTAATTTCAAAACAATATAAAAAATGGTTTGATGGATAAAAGGAATCTATAATGGATACTCGAATATTAATCAACTGTCTTTTAGCTAAAGATAAAAAAACAATTGTTTTATAGTAATTATCTAAAAAAAAGAGGTATTTCATTTCATGTTGGAAACTTTCCAACTCTTGAAGCAGGGAAAGAATTTTTATCTATAATCACTATACCCTCGTACTCTGAATCTGAATATTTAGGGATAACTTTAAATAGTTTGAATGAACAATTGGATTTCAACTTATCCAATCTATTAGTGATTGTTGTTGTTAACAATAGCGTTAACGATTCCAGAAATATTATTGATGACAATATTAAGACTATAGAACTGATTCAAAATTTTAAATCAAATTATAATTTAACATACATAGACGCATCAACGAAAAACAATGCATTGCCTGACAATTTATCAGGGGTAGGGTATGCTAGGAAAATAGGAATGGACTTTGCTTTAAAATATTCTAATGGAAACACGATACTTCATTGTTTAGATGCTGATACTATAGTTTCTCCTCTTTATCTTTCAAAAATCACTAATTCATACCAGTTAAATAAAGCTAGAGCTCTAATTGTTGATTTTGAGCATCAAATGGATAGTTCAGAAGAATTCAATAAACATATAAAAGATTATGAGAATTTTTTAAAGAAAACAGCTGAGAATATTAATAAATCAGGATCTCCTTATGGATATGTAGCCCTAGGGCCTACAATAACATGTTTAGCTTGGACATATGTAAAAGTAGGAGGGATGGTAAGAAAAAAGGCAACTGAAGACTTCTATTTTTTACAGCAAATAAGGAAATTCACAAACATTTATTTTTTAAATGAAAAATTAGTTTTTCCATCATCTAGATTATCTGATAGAGTATATCTTGGAACAGGATTCAGAATGAATCAATCAATTAAAGGTGAAAAAATAAAAAATCTATATTATTCAGAAGATTCGTTTAAAATATTAAGGAAATCAATTGTTTCAATATTATCTCTTTATAATGAAACTTCCATATCTTTAAAAAAAGAACTTTTATCTATTGATAGTTCTTTAAATTTATTTTTTTTAAAGGAAGGTCTCTTTGATGTATGGGAAAAAATTAATAAAGAATCAAAAACAGCACATCAATTTGAATTGCAATTTCACAAATGGTTTGATAATTTAAAAACATTGCGTTTGTTAAAATTTTACTCATAAAATGATTAAAATAGATAAAAATATAAATAAAGCTAAAACCTTATCTTCAAAATTTTATACTGATAATAATATTTTTGAACAATCGAAAAATATCTTTGAAGATTCTATTCAAATCATATGCTCTTCGTCTGAATTGATTCATTTAAATACTTATCCATTTACATACTTCGATGGATTTTTAGATGAAAATTTGCTTATAACTAAGAAAGATGGTGATTTTTTATGTCTTTCTAATGTTTGCACTCATAGAGGACATGTTTTAGCACAATGCAGCAATAATAATGATGTTCTACAATGCAAGTATCATGGGAGAACATTTGCTTTAGATGGTGTTTTGAAAAATGCTCCAGGATTCGAGAATACATCAAAATTCCCATCAGATGATGATAATCTTACCCAGGTATCCCTTTTTAACTGGAATCACTTTTTATTTATATCATTTAACAAAGATTCAGAAATATTTAATATTCTTAAACAAATAGATAAAATTTTGCCAGATTTTCCATATTCAGACTTATCTAAAGCACCTATTAGGAATGAATACCTTCTTGATTGTCATTGGGCACTTTATTGTGATAATTATTTAGAAGGATTTCATATACCTTATGTACATAAAGGGCTGAACGATGATATAGATTGGAAAAATTATAAAACTGAAATTTTGGATCAAATAGTTTTACAAAAAGTAAGATCTAAAAATTTAAATGATTCCATAGAGTATGATAGTGGGGGAGATATGTATGCTTATTATTTTTTTATTTTTCCCAATATAATGATTAATTATTATAAATGGGGTATATCAATAAATGTTATTGAACCTATTTCAAAAGATAAAACTAGAATAAAGTATATGATTTATAATCTAAAAGGGCAGAGTATACCAAAAAAATCATCAAGCTCAGTAGATATGGTTGAGTCTGAAGATCAAGAAGTTGTTTTAAGTGTACAAAAAGGAATTAAATCTAGATTTTATAAATCAGGCCAATTTTCCCCAAGTATGGAAAAAGGAGTCCATTATTTTCATAGATTAATCAGTAAAAAAATATTTAACTTTAATCAGTGAGAGTTAAAGGTGATTGAATGATAGATTTTCTAATAGGAATGGGAGTTTTGTTAATAGGAGCTTATTTTTTTAAATATAGTATCCAAAAACAAAACCCAAAAAACATGCCTGATGAATTGTTTCCTACTGAAAGATTTACAAAAAAAGAAAACGTTAAATCTGCAAAATGTCCTCAGTGTGGCAAAACTGCAACTACATATAATCAAGTCAAAGAATTGTTCGGGCTTCGAAGAGTAGGCTATACAACAGACATACAGTCATGGTGCAGAGAATGTCGCCGAAATAAAGAAGATAATAAATTAACAAATGAGGACATGACATTATTTGATGAATAGTATTTTTGATATATTTAAAATTGGGATAGGGCCTTCTAGTTCTCATACAATGGGCCCTATGATAGCTTGTAATAAAATCGTAAGCAGAATCATTAAGCATAATTTATTATCGAAAGTTACAAGTATTAAAGTAGAGCTCTTTGGTTCTTTAGCTTATACTGGTAAAGCACATGGGGCAGATAGAGCAATTATATCAGGCTTTTACGGCCTTAAGCCAGATTCAATAGATTCTAAAGAAATGCAATCTCTATATGACAAAGTTAAAAAAATAAAAAAATAAGTTTAAATAATGAAGCGGTTGTTCCATTTAACTTAGATTCTGATATTATTTATAACACATCTGACATGCCTAAGCATCACTCTAATGCACTCTCAATATATGTTTATACTTATAGTAAAACTTTATTATTTAAAAAAACTTATTATTCAATAGGTGGAGGAATTGTTATTTCAGATAACAAGATTGAGTCTGCTCCAAAGACTCCAGACTGCCCATATATATATAGCAGTGCAACAGAGTTATTTGACCTCTGCAATGAAAATAATATGAATATTTGGGATTTAGTGCTAATCAATGAAAAGTCTCAGCGAAGTGAAAGGGAAATTGATAAGAATATTGAAAAAATATGGACTGTAATGAATGAGTCAATAAATTCAGGAATAAATACAAGAGGTGTGTTAGGTGGAGGTTTAAATGTTGAGAGACGAGCTGCAGATTTATTTGATAATTTAAGTGCTGATAGTTCAAATGATAAGCTTATTGAATTAGATTATGTTAATATATATGCTATTGCTGTAAATGAAGAAAATTCATCAGGAGGCAGAGTAGTTACAGCACCTACAAATGGAGCTTCAGGTGTTATCCCTGCAGTTATAAAATATTGTTTTGAATTCGTTCAAGGATTTAACTATGAAGCACTGAAAAGATTTGTTCTGACTGCGGGAGCTATTGGTGATTTGTATAAATCAAATGCATCAATTTCCGGAGCAGAAGTCGGGTGTCAAGGAGAAGTTGGAGTAGCATGTTCAATGGCTGCGGCAGGTTTTGTGGCAGCATTAAATGGATCTGGAACTCAGGTCGAAAATGCGGCTGAAATTGCTATGGAACATAATTTAGGATTGACATGTGATCCTATTAATGGATTAGTTCAAATACCATGCATTGAAAGAAATGCAATGGGGGCCGTAAAATCTATTAATGCAGCTAGGCTGGCACTTAGAGCAGATAAGAAAACTAAAGTATCTTTAGATCAAGTTATCAAAACTATGTATGAGACTGGTAAAGATATGCAATCTAATTACAAAGAGACTTCTAAAGGAGGTCTTGCTGTAAATGTCGTTGAATGTTAAATAAGGAGAATAATTATGCCATCATTTGATGTTGTTAGTAAATTTGATATGCAAGAGCTTGATAATGCTGTTAATATGGTAAAGAGAGATATAGCTAATAGATTTGACTTTAAGGGGAGTAGCTCTGATTTAGAATTAAATAAAGGTGAAAATTTGATAAAATTAAAAGCGGACAATGAATATCAAATAAAAGCTATTTCAGATATGCTTGAAAAAAGAGCTATAAGCAGAAAAGTATCTATTAAAACATTTGATTATGGACAACTTGAACAAGCCTCGGGAATGNGCATTAGGCAAATAATTAAATTAAAACAAGGAATAGATAAAGAAAATGCTACTAAAATAAATAAATTGATTAAAAATCAAAAATTAAAAGTTCAATCTCAAATTCAAGGAGATCAGCTCAGGGTAACTGGAAAAAAAATTGATGATTTGCAGAATGTTATTCAGATTATAAAAGAGCAAAATATAGGACTGCCTTTACAATTTATTAATATGAGAAATTAATATGGCTGTTCGATATGAAAATTTGATAAAAGTATGGGATGGAAAAAAAATAATAGAAGAAAATATACAATTTCTAAAAAAACCCACTAAAAAAGTCAATTTTCCATTATCTGATTACATCAATAATATTATTAAGGATTTAGTTGACACATATCAGGCTACTCCATGTTCAGGAATTGCAGCCAATCAGATAGGCTATAATAAAAGCATTTTTATAGGAATGGAATATGATGATAGACCTGAAGAGGATAAGGATGATAGCGAAAATTTGGATGATGTTGAAAGAGATCCTGAAAACTATGATATATATATAAATCCTCAGATTGATACTATAGATAAAGAATCAATTCAAATTGGAGAAGAAGGTTGTTTGAGCATTCCTGATTTGACATTACAGATGGAAAGATATGATAAAATTAAAGTTAGATATTATAACCTTGAAGGTAAAGCAATAAAAAAGCCATTAAATAAATTTATATCAAGGCTGTATCAACATGAGTTAGATCATCTTAATGGCAGACTTATGATAGAAGATCGTTCCAAGGTTAAAGATGCTTTCATCAATAAGCAAATTCCAGAAGAACTCTTTTACCAATTACTAGAAAGATTAAGTAAATAGTTAAAATTGAAAAAAATTTGCACATCATGTGGATGCGAAATTATTATTATAAATTGCCATGATATGCCTCATATAATTGATATGGATAATAGAAATGAATAAGCCTAACCATAAAAGCTTAGATTTGCATGGCAGTACTCATGAAGAAGCAGAAATGCTAATTGATGAGTTTATCATTAAAAATATTAATCAATTACCCTTGGAAATTATAACTGGAAATTCAGTGGATATGTTTGAAGTGCTTAAAAAAATTGTTTCAACTCATAATCTTAAGGTTATCCCTAGCAATTCTTTCAATATGGGGTCCTATCTAGTAACGATGCCTTTGTATATAGACTAAATGGCTAAAGAGATTAATATTGAAAAATCATGGCTCAAGCTTCTTGGAGATGAATTTAATAAAGAATATTTTTCGAAATTAAAAGTATTCATAAGAGAAGAGTATAACAGCAAAACAATTTATCCGCAGGCAAACCTTATTTTCAATGCATTTAATCTAACTCCTGTAGAAAATGTTAGAGTAGTTATTATAGGGCAAGACCCCTATCATGGAGAACATCAGGCTCATGGACTTTGTTTTAGTGTCTCTGATGGCATTAAACATCCACCATCTTTAATGAATATATTTAAAGAACTCAAGTCAGATACAAAAAAATATATTCCAGAATCAGGAAATTTAGAAAATTGGGCTAGGCAAGGAGTATTATTATTAAACAGTACATTAACAGTTATTTCAAATAAAGCCAATTCACATAAAGACTCAGGTTGGAGAGTTTTTTCAGATAAGTGTATAGAACTACTGAGTAATAACAGGAGAGATATCGTATTTTTATTATGGGGAAACTATGCGCATAAAAAAGAAGAATTAATTAACAAAGATAATAACCATTTAATTCTTAAAACAGTTCATCCATCACCCCTATCAGCATACAACGGTTTCTTTGGGTGTAAACATTTTTCAAAAACAAATAATTATCTTGCAGATAATGGATATAATCCAATCAAATGGTAATTAATGTATAGCTTTAAGTGAATATTATAAGTATGAATAAAAAAAGAATAATAAACTCGATATTTTATCCTAGAAAATCATTTTTGTCTCAGGATAAAAAAGATGTATTAATTACTGTTGAACAAGACATAAAGATAGGTGCGAGATTATTCTTACAAAACAATACATATGCTAATATTTTATATTTTCATGGTAATGCAGAATTGGCTCAAGAATATGATGTGATTGGAAATTCATATAACAGTCATGGAATAAATTTTATTGTTGCAGATTATAGAGGGTATGGACTCTCTGATGGAGAGCCTGATAAAGATAGTCTGCATCATGATGCCATTAAAATATTTGATTATGTTTTGTCGTATTTGAAAGATAATCATTATAATGGCAGTATGATTATAATGGGTAGATCTCTAGGCAGTGCTTCTGCATGTGAGATCATATCTAAGCGAGAAGCGGATATAGATAAGTGTATTATCGAAAGTGGGTTTGGGACAGAATATCCATTGCTTGAACTGATGAATATAGATAAAGATGAAATTAAGTATTCTCTTTTAGATGGATTTAGAAATTTGGAAAAAATTAAAAAATATAGAAAGCCAATATATTTTATTCATGCAGACATGGATCATATAATTCCTATTTCTGAGGCACAATTGATGATGAAAGAATCTGCCTCTAAGGATAAAGACCTATTTGTGGTTAATGGAGCAGACCATAATAATATTATTATGATTACCAAGGATATTTACTTTCAAAAAATAAAAGATTTCATAAACAATGAGTGAAAAAAAAATAGCATCATTTAAAGAATTCTACCCATTCTATCTATCAGAGCATCTTCATCCAATATGTCGATGGCTTCATTTTTTAGGTACAGCTAGTGTAATAACTTTAATTTTATTATCTATTATTAATACCAGTAATTTATGGATATATGCTCCATTGTTTGGATATTCTCTTGCCTGGATAGGCCATTTTGTTTTCGAAAAAAATAGGCCTGCGACATTTAAGTACCCAATATATAGCTTAGGCGGAGATTTTTTGATGTTTTTTCATTTATTGATTGGAAAAGAAAAATTTGACTCAACTAAATAATAGAATATGTAATAGTTTACTGCAATGTTTGAATCCTTATATATGTAGATAAAATTGAATTTAAAATAACATTAACTTTTTATAATGATATTATTTGCTTTCAAAACAACGTTGTTGTTGTTTTAAGACTACTATGATTTCAATAATTTAATGCATGAATTTAAAGCAATGGAATACAATGAATAATATTAACGACAATACAATGTCATTAAATGAGAAAAATCATACCTACTCATTAATAAGTGATAGTAATATTGAATTTATCAGTGTTACAACATATATTGCTGAATTCTTTGAGAAATTTGATCAGCAGAAAATCGCTGAAAAATTAGTAAGAACAAATATTAAATATTCAGGGAGAACAGTAGAAGATGTTATAGCTGGATGGAATGAATTAAGAGATTATGGAACTCTAGTACATAAACAGATTGAAGACGATGTAAACGGCATAGCCAAAGCTCTGGATATAAAAGCTAAGCATGGGGTGATATGGCTTGATAATTTTTTAGAAAATAGAGATTATGATTTGTATGTAGAAAAAATAATATTCTCAAAGGAATTTAGGCTTGCCGGCACCATGGATGTTTTGATTAAAATCAAAGATTCGAATGAATATATTATTATAGACTGGAAGACTAATAAAAAGATTAATACTCGATCTTTCAAAAATAAGATGGGCATTCATCCTATTACATCAAATATAGAGGATTGCAAGTATAATGTATATGCATTTCAGCTATCTTTGTACAGATATATTTTAGAAGAGTATTATGGTCTTAATATAAAACAGCAGATTATTGCTCATATTAATGATTATGAGGTAAATACATATCTTCCCCCATACTACAGAGGACATGTCGAAGCAATGCTGGAATTACGAAAGGATAATAACTAATGGCTTTTTTAAAAGAATTACATCAAAATAATAATTTTATACTTTTAAAAAAATATACAGGCGAAGATATTTATTCAGATAATAAGAATCAACTAGAGGAATTAGGCAAAGATTCAGATAAAATACGAATATGCGTTTTAGATTTGGAAACAACAGGATTAAGTCATGATGATGATGAGGTTATTGAAATTGCCATGAAGCTTATTGAAGTTGATAAAAAAACAGGGAACTATGTCACTGCAGTTAAACAGTACGAATGCTACAATCAGCCCAAGCAGCGTATCAGTGAAGAGATTACTGCTTTAACAGGAATTACCAATGAAATAGTTAAAGGAAAAGAGATTGATTGGAAGTTAGTTGAAAAATTACTTTCATATTCTCAGTTAATTGTTGCTCATAATGCATGGTTTGATCGCAATATGCTTGAGAAATATATTCGACCTAGGAATATATGGGCTTGCTCTAGTAATGATGTGGATTGGAAGGAAAGAGGTTTTGCAAAATCTTCACTTGAGCTTCTATCTATATGGCATGGATTCTATTATGATGCTCACAGAGCTATGAATGATGTCAATGCAACGATACATCTAATAACCAATTCTCATTATGATATCAAGCCAATAGTAGAGTTGATTGAAAATGCAAAAAAACCACATTATACTATTGTTAACAAATTTTCGTATAATGAAGAGTATATTAAGTTGATTAGAAAACGAAATAGAGCATATCGATTTAATCGAGATAATAAATCATGGAATATACTCCTTAATGATGAAAAGAAGCTGGAAGCTGAGAAACTATGGCTGGCTGACAATATCTATAATGGTATCTTCAATGGCTCTATAAAATTCATTGATTTATATGATAAATATAAAAGAATGGAGAAGTAGGTTACTCTTATAATGGATTGGGTTGAACTAACAGATGAATTCAATTCCATCATATACGATATAACTCATACCCAAAATAATTATTTTATAACAGGAAAGGCAGGCACAGGCAAATCTACCCTGCTTCAATATTTAAACCTTACGTTAAGCAAAAAATGTGTTCTTTTAGCTCCAACTGGAAGAGCAGCTATTAATATTGGTGGACAGACTCTTCTTTTATTGAATATATGACATCAACATATGCATGTAAGGCTTCAGTTAAAGCAGGAGACCTGCTTTCAATAAATGAAAGAAGATTCCTTGTAGATAAATTGTTTTCCACGGAACATCCATATTTTTGTCCTCATGGTAGGCCTATTATTATTAACTTATCTATAGATGAATTAGATAAAAGATTTGAGAGAAAATAATTATGAATAATAACAAGAAATATATTATAGCTGGATTTTTATCAGTCATTCCTATCTATTTAACCTTCAAAATAGCAGAGCTTTTATTTAATATTGTATCAGGTCCAGGCTCAAATATTCTTAATAAATTTTTTCCACAGCTTCCAAATTATTCAACTGGAATCATTGGATTCTTAGGGGTGTTAATCTCA
>ASPJ01000024.1 GCA_000405805.1 Fidelibacterota bacterium SCGC AAA003-L08 | reverse complement strand
TGTGATATATGTGGAGGAGATAACTCAACATGTAGTGACTGTGCTGGAGTAGCTAATGGTACTAATAAATTGGATAACTGTGGGAATTGTGATCAAAATATATCTAATGATTGTGTGCAAGATTGTGCAGGAACATGGGGCGGTGATTTAGAAATAGACGAATGTGATATATGTGGAGGAGATAACTCAACATGTAGTGACTGTGCTGGAGTAGCTAATGGTACTAATAAATTGGATAACTGTGGGAATTGTGATCAAAATATATCTAATGATTGTGTGCAAGATTGTGCAGGAACATGGGGTGGTGATTTAGAAATAGATGAATGTAATATATGCGGAGGAGATAACTCAACATGTAGTGACTGTGCCGGAGTAGCTAATGGCTCTGCATTTTTAGATGATTGTTCTATATGTTCTTCTGGACAAACAAATCATATTGCAAATAGTGATAAAGATTGTTTTGGAGTCTGCTTTGGTAAAAGTAAATTGGACTGTGCCGGCATATGTGATGGGAACACAAAAGAAGACTGTTTTGGAGTATGTGATGGGAAAAGTAAAAAAGATAGGTGTGGGATATGTGATGGAGATAATACCTCTTGTGATGCAAGATATATTTGGCCAACTGATGCTAGCAAAACAGTAACAGCATTCTTTGCAGAGGAAAGACCTAATAGATATCATGCTGGTCTAGATATAAGAACATATGGTAAAATTGGAAATAAAATATTTGCTACCAGTGATGGATACATAAAAAAAATAACTGTCAATACTAATAAATATGGAAAGGCTATATATTTTCAGTTAGATGATGGAAATGTTGCTTTATATGCTCATCTTAATAATTTCACTAAAGAAATTGACAATATAGTTCGTTCTCTTCAGGAAAAAAATAATAAATATTCATTACACTATGTATTCGAACCAAATGAGTTTAGATTTAATAAAGGAGAAACTATTGGATATGCTGGAGATACAGGTAGTCTATCTGGCCCACATCTTCATTATGAGTTGAGAGATTCTACGGGAAGGCCGTTTAATCCACTCTATGAATACAATATTATTGATAACAGATCCCCTGTTGCAAATAATATCGCATTTATTCCCTTGGAATTTGATGGAACTATTAATGGAATGCAAAAACCTCAAATATTTAATTTTTCGAGGTTGTCTGCAAATATATATGAACTCACTGATACAATAGCAGTAAATGGTAAATTTGGTTTAGCAATAGATGTTTTAGATAAAGTTGATAAACAACCTTTTAGCTATGGTATTTACAAAATTGAATTATACCTAGATGATAATAAGGTATATGAAGTATCATATGATACTTATGATTATTATGATGCTAAATATATTTATAATGAACGGGATTATCAGCTAAAGATAGATACTGGTGGTGATACGTTTTACAGGTTATTTGCTGATGTAAACAAAGATATGCTTTTTATCAACCCTGAATACTCAGAATCATTTATTGCATTTAATGATAATCAATATCATGATTTTAAGATTATAATATCTGATTTCAATAATAATAAAATTCATGCATCAGGGACAGTATTAAATAAAATTCTGCCTGTTATACAAACAATACATAATGATAGCTCCATAATATTTAATAATATAATAGATGAAAAAAATCATTATGAGTTTAGTATTACTGGAAAATATAATTCAGATAAAATAATTCCATCCAATAATACATATATCAAAAATAATATTATTAATTGGGAATATACAGAAAAACCTTTTTCTGTTTTAAAAATAGATATACAGTCTGATGATGGAACCAAATATCTCTCTCAATATATCAATATTATTAAAGACAATATTCCGTCAATTAATGGAGAATTTATTCTAAAACACTATAAGCATGGTATAATTCTTGAGTTCCAAACTGAAAAATTTACTTCAGTTAATCCGTATCTAACTTATAAAAAAGATGGCTATAGGAAAACTATGGCTATGAATAGAATATCTAAAAATTCTTTTGAAACAAATCTTCTAAAAACTAAAGAGTTTAATAATCATCAGGATATAGAAATTAATTTCGATACAAATCCTGAACATGTATTTAAATATATGGTAAATAAGGAAATTACTTATCCTGACAAGGAGTTTAAGCTATTATATAATAATAGCCAAACTATTATCAGAGGTAAACCATATACTTTTAATGATTCTACTATTATATGGATTCAAAAACCTGACTTATCAGATAAAAAATATACTGCCACTACAATCACTGAGCCTATTTTTATTGGTCCTACTCGTTTAAGATTCAATAAACCTATTGAATTGATAGTTAGGCTACAAAACCGGATGCAATTAGATCACTCTTCTATTTACAAGTATGATGTCCATAATAATAAATGGGATTATATACCCTCATCAATTGACAATAAAGAAATATCTCTAAAAGCAAATATAAATTCTGGAGGAATATATGCTGTAATAAAGGAAAATCAGGCACCTCTTATTACTAAAGTATATCCAGGAAATGGCGGACATTATTATCAGGATGAATTTAGAGAAATTAAATTTAAATTAGATGATCCTGAGTCTGGGATTAAAGATGAAAATAGCATTCAAGTACAGATAGATGATGAAAAACCAGTTATATTTGAATATAATACCTATAGAAATGAAGTTGTCTATAGATTAAATAAAAAATTATCATATGGGGAACATGTATTAAAAATTAGTATAATTGATAATGTTGGGAATAAGGTTTATAGAGAAAATCAATTTTATATTAAGGAGTAATAAGGATATATATGAATGTAATATTAATAGGGCCACCAGGAGCTGGTAAAGGAACACAAGCAAAATTTATTGTTGAAAACTTCAATATACCTCAAGTATCAACAGGAGATATGTTAAGAGAAAATGTGAAAAATAATACTTCTCTTGGGATGGAAGCAAAAAAGTTTATGGATTCAGGAGAATTAGTCCCTGATACTATAATCTTAAATATGATGAAAGATAGAATAAGGAAAAAAGATTGTAAAAAGGGATTCATCCTTGATGGGTTCCCTAGGACAACTAATCAAGCTGACGGATTAACAATACTTCTAAATCAATTAAATATGACTATCGACCATGTTCTTGTTTTATCTGTCCATGATGATATTATTGTGGAAAGAATGGGAGGAAGAAGAGTCCACTCTGCATCTGGAAGAGTATATCATATCAAATATAATCCTCCAAAAGAAAATGGATTAGATGATGTAACGAATGACAAGTTAATTATACGCAATGATGATAAGGAAAATACAGTTCGAAAAAGATTAGAAATATACAAAAATGAAACTAAACCTATAATTAACTATTATAACAATCATGGTATAGTACATAATATTAATGGAGAATCCAGTATTGATATAATTAAAGATAATATTTATAATCTTTTAAGTTGATTTAAATCACAATTATACTGGTGATTAAATTATTATTATTATTAAAAACAATTTTGAGGACAAAATGTATAAACTAGGAATTACTGGAGGAATTGGATCAGGCAAAAGTACTGCCTCTGATTATCTATCACTGAAACCTAAAGTATATGTATTTAATGCTGATAAAGAAGCTAAAAAATGTCTTAAAAAATCTTTATCATTACAACATAAATTAATAAATATTTTTGGTAATGATATTACTGAAGGTGGAAAGCTGGTATTATCTAAGCTTGCTCAAGTTGCATTTAAAAATAAGATGAATCAAGAATTATTAAATGGGATTATGTGGCCAGAAATTTTATTATTAATTGATAAATCTATTAGTGAGAATAAACAGGTTGATTTATTTATTGTTGATGCAGCCTTAATATTTGAAGGGCGTTTAAATAATATCCTAGATGCCGTACTCCTAATTAAAACGAACGATAAACTGCGAAAACGAAGGGCCATTAAACGTAGAAGTATTTCTCTTGTGGAAATAGAAAAACGAATGGCACTACAAATGAAGGAAAAAGAAAAAGAAAAAATAGCAGATTATGTAATTCATAATGATAAGCAAGAAGTTGATCTTTTTAAAAAAATAGACTCCCTATACAAAAAACTTATCAAAAAATAATTCTTATTTATATTAATATATTAAATTGCAATAATTTATAATTAGAAATTATGATACAGAACAACCGATTTATCTTTATTGTTATAGTAATCTCCATAATTATTTTTACTTTAAATAAAATTGCTGGAGTTATATTATCTAATAAAATTGAAGATAAAATAGAACGAGTTTTTACAAAGCAAAACTTCACAGTAGAAAAAGCAGACAACCATCTGGTATTTCGGAATATAGAACATGGGATTGAAATAAGTTATAATGATATTTATCTAAACCCTATAAATGCCAGTCTAACAATATATCATCCCATATTAAAAATAACGAATGACCAAATATTTCAAATTGAATTAGAATCCTTAATCTTTAAATCTGGATATTCGCAAATAATTGAAATGAAAAAAAATTAGATTCTGGAAAATTAGGAGATATATCTATAACAGAATTTAATATGATCTTCAATAATATAGATTTTTTAATTCAAACTAGCGAATTAAATATGGAAATAACCCTTGAAAAATTTATACTAGATTTTGAAGGTGAAACTCTTATTTCTAATGTTCAGAATATCATGGGACTTAATAACCAAACACTAGATATATCGCTAACTAACTTGAAATGTAGATTGCCATATCAATCTTTAATAGATAAATCAGTGATAGATTTTGAAATAGGTGAATTGAATATAGATAAATGGAATATTAAAAATAATACAGAAAATAATATTACAAAAATAGATATGGAACTAAAAACAAATCTTCTTAATCTTGATTTAGATACATCCTTTGATAATATTCGATTTAACAATTTGGAAAATATTAAAGTTTATAACGGAGAAATAGTAATACGCCCCATAGATTCCCATATAATTCAATTAATAAAAAATTTAGAAATGAAACTAGGAGAACCATTCCCAAAGAATGATAAAAATGATATTTTCTTAGAGGTGATACCAGGGGTAATTGGGAATTTAAAAATTAAAGGACTAAACTTCTATTAATCTATTATTCTATTTGACTAATAAGACTTTCTTGACCTGCTGATAATCATTATTTATATTCAATTTAATAAAATATATACCACTGCTATAGTCTTTTGCATTCCAATTATATGTATAATATCCTGGTTCATATTTTCCTTCAACTATTATATCAATTAGCTGTCCATTAATATTATAAATAGATAACTGGGTATGACTATATTTTGAAACTTCAAAAGATATTGATGTAACTGGATTAAATGGATTCGGGTAGGCATCTAAGAGCATATGATTATCTGGCAATATATATTCAGATAGAGATTCAATATTATAAATTTCATTATCGGACCATCCAAAATTATTATTTGGAATCATATCAATTAGTTCTCCAGATGACTCTCTGAATACTTTGAATATTGGTATGTCTCCATTTTTACAATAATTATAAGTATCGGAATACCCATCAAATCCCATTACAGGAACGTCAATGAATTCTCCAGAATACTTTGAATATCCAACTACAACATCATCCCTATAAGCAATAATCCAATCATCATTTTTTAACTCTTCATCATTAATAGTAATATTTTTAAAGAAGTAAAATGCCTGTTTCATCGATTGATCATATTCAAATTCATCTAAATCTAAATATTCTTTAGGATCTTGATAATTATAACTACTTCTAATTAAATCCTCATTATAATTCCATTGAAAATCAATATCATCTGATATTTTAACCCAATAACCTTTTAAAATATTGAAATGAGTTAAGCTACCTACCCATAGACCATTTGGAAGTCTTTGAGCTGCTTGCCCTTCAGCAATAATCGTTAAAAATAATTCTTCAATATCATCTGATATAGCATCTGGAATATATACATTATCATTGCCAATATATGATATTAAATTTTGACCTTCACTTAAGTTGTATATGATTTCAGGATCTGTAGGATATGCTTCAATTATTAATTCAGCATCTGGTTCTTCTAATTGGAGCCAATATCCTGAAGTAGGAGAGATAGTTTGTAAACTACCTACCCATAAATCATTAGGAAGATGCTGAGCTGCTTCACCTTCTCCAATTAGAGCTAACGCATTATCTCCAAGTGGTTCAAAAACTGATGATATTAAACTATCTTCAGGTACACCTAAAAAACTAATTAAATTAGTTGTCTGATTGAAATTGAATTCCATTGTAATTAATGGAGAAATATGCTCTGCAACTACAATAAATAGCTGTTGTGCTGATTCCACTCCATCTTCACCACCATCGAATGCTTCAATAATTATAGGTCCAAATACTCCTGCTGAAGGAGGTGTCCACTGAAGTAATCCTGAGGTATTAATTTCCATCCCATCTGGGTGATTGGTTAATATATAAGTGAAAATATCATCATCTGGATCTTCTATAATCACTTGATATTGATATAACTCTCCTACAAACGCTTCACTGTCCGGAATTGATATTATCAATGGAGGATCATTAACAGGAGTTACTGTTACCATGAAATCTTGTATGTCAGATAGAGGGTCATCTATATTATCATCTGTCACAGATATTGTAACTATTCCAGATGAAATAATTCCTTCAAGGGGAATCCAGCTTAATATATTATCAGTAATTTCCATATCCTCTGGACCATTTATTAATGATATGCTGAAGTTATCACTGTCAGAATCTTCAATATCTATAATATATTCATACAACATATCTTCTACTGCATTACTTGGAGCTGAGCTTACAATTACTGGAGCATCGTTTACAGGAACTACATTGATTGTAAATTCTTGATATGCAGGAATATCATATTCCCCAGGTGGGTATGTATCCCAAACCACTAATCCAACCAATCCAGAGGACAGAACGCCTTCACTTGGTATCCACGATATTATTCCTTCATCTGATATACTCATTCCATCTGGCCCATTAATAATAAAATATTCAAAACTATCATTGTCTGGATCTTCTATAACCATTTCATAAATATATTCAATATCTTCATATGCTTCAAAGATAGGAGTAGATGTTATCACTGGAGTATCATTTACTGAATCTACTTTTAAAATAAAAGATTCAGAGTCACTATATTCTCCATCACTTATATTTACCGATACAATTATATCTCCATACCAATTTAGATTTGGAAGAATAGATATAATATTATTCTCCATATTAATCATTGCATTAGCAGTATCAGCCTCAAGAGAATAAATAATTAAATCATCTTCAGGGTCGATTACATCGATTATATATGTAAACATATTGTCTTCATCAATACTTTGGTTCCCAATTGACTGTAATATAGGAGGATCATTAATTGGATTAATTAACACTGTAAATGTTTCAGAATCAGTATACTCGCCATCTGTGACATATACTGATATATCAATACTACCATTAAAATTTAATTCTGGTATAAATGTCAGTAGATTATTAGTTAATTCAATAGTTCCATTTGAAATTGACTGTATATCAAATACTAGATTATCATTATCAATATCGTCTGCAATAATTGAGTATGTTAATGTTTCATCTTCATTAATCACCATATCATCTATTGGGCTTAATACTGGAGAATCATTAATTGGATTAATAATTATATCTAATATATTTGTTATAGAATATTCACTATCACTAACCTGAATATTCACATCTAATTCTCCATAAAAATTTGGGTCAACAGTAGATAGAGTGAGCATGTATCCAGAAGAAATATTGTAATCAATATTTTCATTAGCTGTTAATTCAATAATGATTTCTTCATGATTATCATCGGTGATATCTAACTGATATATTAATTCTTCTCCTTCATTAACTATCTGCTGTTGGATAACAGCTAATTGAGGAGGGTCATTAATACTATTAATATTAATATTAATAGTTTCTACGTTGGATACATACTCACCATCGTTAGCAAAAAAAGTAATAAAATCTTCTCCAAAGTAATCTGGATCTGGATTATATATAATAATATTATCTTGTTGTGATATAGATCCATGACTTGGATTATCAGAAATTTCAAATATCAAAAAATCTCCATCTGGATCAGATGCTCCAAGAGTAATAGCTATTGGACTATCTTCATCAATTTCTATATTTTGAGATTGGGCAACTGGTGGATCATTTACATTAATTACAGATAGTATAAATGATGCAAAATCTGAATATTCACCATCATCAATACCTATTGTAATATTAATATCTCCATTCCATTCTGTATTTTCTGGAGTTATTGTTACAATATTATTATAAAAAGAGGCTGTTGCGCCATTATTAATTTCAATGATAGAATAATTTAATTGGTCACCATCAATATCATCCGTAATTAATTCATATAGAAGTATACTACCCTCATTAATCTCTTGATCTGAAATACTATTTATAATCGGAGGGTCATTAACAGGTTCTACTACTAATATAAATGAAGTTTGTGAATTCATATATCCATCTGAAGCATCAACCAATAATTCTATTTCTCCATTATAATTTTCATCAGGTTGTATAGATATTGTATTTCCAATAATACTGGTTGAGTAACTTCCTGATGAAATAATAGAATAGATAATCTCATCACCATCTATATCTTCTCCATCAATAAATATATCAATATTTTCATCTTCATCAATAGTTTGAGTAGGGATTATGCTGATTTCAGGAGCATCATTAACAGATTCAACATTAATAATAATTTGCTGTGAGTCTGTATATTCTCCATCATTCACGCTTATTGTTCCAGCCCTATTACCATGCCAATTAGATTCTGGAGATATTGTAATCCACTGGATGCCCCCTGATTCAGTTAATATATAATCATCTATAGTAATTGAAATATTGTCTATCTCTGTTACTGAAAATGAAAAATCATTGCTATCTATATCAATCACTTCTATAGATAATGAATATGAATCATCCTCTTGAATATTAGGAACTATAATCTCTGAAAGTATAGGTGGATCATTTACCGGTAATATTGTAATGTCAAAATATTGAGAGTCTAATGCACCTTCATTATCTATTACCGTAACTAGGATAGATTCGTCACCATAGTAGTTTTCCACTCCAGATATTTGAAGAAGATTATTATCTATATCTATAATTAAGTTATCACTTGACGTTGCCTCAAATTCATACGAAACATAATCAATATCAGATGCAGACAACGACAATAGTAAAAATTCATCTTCATTAGTAATTTGATCTTCTATGTCTGACAATATCGGCGCATCATTTACTGGTAGTACGTCTATATTAAATGTTTCAGAAATAGAAAGCTCATCACCTTCAGTTTCGGTAATAGTAAGTGAAACATATCCAGAACCATAGTAATCATCTGATGAATCTACTATAATATTATCTAAATTCTCATTAAGACTAACGCTAATATTTTCATTTGAAGAGCTAACTGAAATAGATAAATCATTATCAACATCAAAATAGTTAATTGGAATGCTGCCAATTGAATCTTCCAACATTTCTTGATTAGAAATTCCTTCAATATAAGGTAAATCATTAGATTCATTAATATTTATATAAATCACAGCCTGAGATGATTCTCCAAATTCATTATTTGGATTATCTACTTCATAAATTATTGAATCTAAACCAGAATAGTCACTATCAGGTTGATAATCAATTTTCCATTGAGCTAAATTTTCTAGATCAGAATTTTGTAATTCAGCTTCACCAATCAAAGAACCATGAACTGGCTGCGAAATAATATTAACTATCTCTGTTCCATCTTGAGGGAATGGATAATACACATCAAATCCAACCAAAGTTAATTCAATCAAGTTGTCTTCTTCTAAATTAACATTATCATCAAATGCTGATGGTGGGGAATTCCGAGGCCATGTTCTGCCATATAAGTTAAAAGTAATAATTTCGATTGTTGATTCAGCTATACCATCAGATACTTTATATAGAAGGAAGTCTGATGGAGTTATGTTTTCAGGTAATGAATATGAAAAATCATAACCACTATTAAGAGTGATTTCTCCTCCAAACATAGTTTGAAATACATTCTCTGATTGAGAGGGTGGAACTGAAGAGAATGTTAAGAACTCATTATCATTAAAATCGGCATCATATAAATAATCATCTAAATTAAAACTAAATGGATCTTCTGATACATCAAAATCAACGCTTTGTGCCTCTGGGGCATCATTTATATTAACTATCTGAATGTTAATCATTCCAATATTTGAATCATTCATTCCATCATTTGCATAATATGTAAATGAATCATTACCATAGAAATCCAAATCTGGAGTATATGTAAGTAATGTGCCCTCAGCTATTAATTGACCATATCCAGGCTCAGAATATATAAAACTTAAATCATCATTTTCGGAGTCATTACCTTCTAAGTTAAATGAAATTTCAGTTTCTTCGAAAGTAGTTAAATTAATATTTGATACTACTGGAGGTTGATTCTGATTAATAACTGTCAAACTATAATTAGCTGATGAGGAGGATGTTCCATCATATAATTCAAGAATTATATCATAATCTCCGCCATCATTAAATGAAGGAATACCTGATAAATTAAAATTATTAAGATTCAACCAATAAGGAGCTGAAATTATTGATAAAGATAATTCATTATTATTATTATCAATATCACTAACTATAATCTCCTGGTTGTAATCTGTATTTTCTATAGCATCCTGAATTTGAACTGTATCAAATACAGGAGAATCATTAACGGCAATTATATTTATATATACGTGTGAATCTACTATATTTACTCCATCAGACACAGATATTGTTAAAATATCGTTACCATAATAATTATTATTTGGAGTATATATATACTCGCTTTCAGATACGGTTTGTATATTACCATAATCTGGATAATTGGATATAACATAAGATAGTTCGTCATTTTCTATATCATATGCACTAATGAAGAATTCAATATCCTCATCCTCATGTACATCCAAATTTATATCTGATATTTGAGGCGGGTCATTCTGTTCAATAATATTAACATAAAATGATGTAGAAGCTACGGCACGACTAATATTATCACTTGCAGTTACAATGACTTCTCCTGACCCAAATTGCTCTTCATTAAAATTAAGATATAATTGATTTCCCGATATATAAACCTCTAAGGCTGATATTGATTCATAAGCAGTGTATCCTAAATCATTTCCATTTTCTAAATCATAGAATATCTCTGATAAATCTATAATTACAGTTTCACTTCCTTCTAATACTTCTAAATCATCAATTGTATTTATTATAAATGGATCATCATTGATTGGTAGAACAGTTAAAATAAATAATTCTGAATCGGAATACTCTCCATCACTTACACTGACTGTAACTTCAATATCACCGTAATAATTATCTTCAGGTGATATAATAAGGATATCATTATTTATATCAATATTTGCATTTGCGTCTACATCAGCAGAGAAAATAAGATTATCTCCATCTATATCATCAGCTGATAGATTAATTTCTAAATCTGTATCCTCATCCGTTGTCTTAGAACCAATAAAAGCAAGTTCTGGAGGATCATTAATAGGGAGAACCCCTAAAATAAAAGTCTTCGAATCTGAGGAACTATTATCATATACTATAATAGTTATTTCAATATTGCCATTAAAATCATTATCAGGAAAAACTGATAATTCATTATCCTCAATTGTTATAATAGTGTTATTATCTGATGTTGCAACGAAAATTAAATCATCACCATCTATATCATATGCTTCCAATGTATATTCAAACACTTCCCCTTCATAAATATTATTATCTGATATTTCTGATAATAAAGGTTGATCATTCACTGGTAGGACTGTTAAAATAAATAATTCAGAATCGGAGAACTCTCCATCACTTACACTGACTGTAACTTCAATATCACCGTAATAATTATCTTCAGGTGATATAATAAGGATATCATTATTTATATCAATATTTGCATTCGCGTCTACATCAGCAGAGAAAATAAGATTATCTCCATCTATATCATCAGCTGATAGATTAATTTCTAAATCTGTATCCTCATCTATTGTCTTGGAACCAATAAAAGCAAGTTCTGGAGGATCATTGACAGGTAAAACTTCCAGGGTAAATGTTTGACTGTCTGATTCTAAACCATCTGTAACAATTACTTCAATATCTATATAACCATTAAAACCAGAGTTTGGAGTTACAAATAATACTTCCTCTAATATATCTAAAGCAGCATTCCCATCAACAGATGCACTATAATATATTTGGTCACCATCTATATCGTCTGATTGTAATGCATATTGGAATATATCGCCTTCATTAATAGTATTATTTGGTATGTCCAATAAGACTGGAGAATCATTAATTGGGAGTATCGTGATATTTACACTTGCAGAATTAGAAGTTAGCTCACCATCATTAGCAACATAACTGAAACTATCTGACCCATACAAATCATCATAAGGGCTAAATATAATCATATTATCATCGTATGTAAGAGTTCCTAACGATGGTTGATCAATGATATCATAGGTTAATATTTCTGAATCAATATCCGTTCCTATTAACTCTATAGCAATATCCTGATCTTCATTAGTCTGTAATGCTATGTTCGTAACTATCGGAGCATCATTAACTGCCTCAATATCAATATTAATAATTCCCGTTTCAGATATCCATCCTCCATCAGATGCATAGAACGTAAAATTATCTAATCCATAATAGTTGAAATCTGGAGTATAAATGATGACATTATTATTTAATGATATTGTACCATGAATTGGCTCATTTTCTATAAAGAATTCTAATACATCTTCATTTGGATCACTACCTGACAATATAATATTTAATGCAATATCTTCATCACCGACTATTGATTGGTCAAATACAATCGGCTTAAAACAAGCACTACCATCACCTCCACACTCTCCACAAGCATCATATTCTGCTCCTCCAAAACAAACTCCATTACAATCTAAATCTATATTTCCCCCATTACATACTCCACAATCATCAATAAGTAATTGATCTGCAGCTATATTAGGACAGAATGGTTCTTGGTCTAAGGAATTATCAACCCAACCTTCAACAGCATTATCTAAACATAATGATACTGCGTCACCACTTCCAAACCCATCTCCATCTGTATCGTACCAATATTCTAAAGGTGCTGGATTAAAACAGCCACAACCAATATTATCAGAATTTTCTTCATGACTTGTATTGCCACCTGAGCATATACTACAATCATCTAAAAAGGCTTCTCCAAAACAATCTCCGAAACAGTCTTTTGCCCAATTGGCGATATATTCTGTTGTACCCTCTACGCATTGATTACAATCATCAATATATGCTGAACCATCAGGAATTCCTGCACAATCAGGAACTAATGAACGCAATCTATCTATTTCAAAGAAAGCTAAATTTGTCCAGCCTGAATAATCTGAAGTCTCTGTATTAATTATATTTATTGCCTCTGTATCATAAAATTGGTTCTCAGAGAAATCAAATATTTTGAATGTAGGATAGTCTCCCTGTTGCAAATACCCTTCAGTCCAAACGGAATTATCATCCCCCATGGCAGGAACTGAAGTATACTGGCCTTCCCAAGGTCTTGAACCAACACATACTTCATTATTAAATATACCAATCCAATCTTTATTAGTTTCTAACTCTACATCCGATACATCTGCAGAAATAACAAAATAAAACGCCTGCATTGTTGATTGATTAAATGAAAAATCTTGAGGTTGATATATACAACTACCATCATCTATTGTTGCTTCATCATTTCCACTTGGACATGACGGACAATTCCATGCATCTAAATCAGTACAACCCAAACATGATAACCCATCGCCATTACACACACCACATTGATCTGTATTATTTGTAGCACAATTTGGTTCTAAATCAGAACAATCTGAAACCCAATTATCAGGTAAGTCCTGCAAACAAAACGATGTATCTGTATTGGGGTTTCCTAATTCATCACCATCACTATCAAAACAATATGAGAGGGCTGCCGGATTAAAACATCCACATCCAAGGTCATCTGCACCAGTACCAGCACATATTCCACAATGATCAGAATCGTTAGTTGGACATAATGGTTCTGGATCATAATCATTTAACACCCAATATTCAGGGATGTTATCTAAACAGAAAAATGATGATTCTCCATACCCCAAACCATCATCGTCTGCATCATACCAATATTCTAATGCTGCAGGATTAAAACAACCACAACCAAGATCAGCAGCATCACCTCCTGCACATATACCACAACTATCTGTATCATTGGTTGAGCAGTCTGGTTCCTGATCATAATTGTTAGAAAGCCAACCATCAGGAATACTATCTAAGCAGAATGATGATGATTGACCATACCCTAAACCATCACCATCTGAATCATACCAATATTCTTGTGCAGATGGATTAAAACAACCACAACCAAGATCAGCTGCATTGCCACCCCCACATACTCCACAACTATCTGTATCATTTGTTACACAATCTGGCTCAGGGTCTGAACAGTTCAATATCCAACCATTATAAACTTCATCTAAACAAAATGGAGTTTCAGTACCAGAGTTTCCCAAACCATCACCATCTGTATCATTACAATAAATTAATGTTCCAGGGTTATAACAACCACAACCAAGATCTGAATGATTTTCTTCTAAGTTTGTATTACCCCCAGAACAATCACCGCAATTATCAATAAAAGCATCTCCAAAACAATCTCCATTACAATCTTCTGCCCATCCAGAATAAACACCTGTCAATCCATCAACACACTCTTGGCAGTTATCAATAAAAGCATCTCCAAACCATGTTCCGTAACAGTCTACTTCAAATTCAAAGCTTTCTTGAAACATAGAACAGTCCCCATCATCATAGTTATTCACATCACATACATTTAATTCCTGATATAATTCATCAATAAATAAATAATTATCTATAGTAAGAGATATCGAATCACTAAAATTAATATCAGTTGATTCAAAGGTTATTGTATTAAGTAATATTCCTTCAGGATTAGGATTGATTAACTGTTCGAAATATGTATTTTGAATAGAATATGAATTCCCTGATTGAGTAAAAGATGGGTCTAGAAATCCTGATATATCTGATAACTCTATTAAATCTGAAGATATATTCAAATCATATGAATAACTTGAGACTGGCCATAAATTATACATATAAATTTCAATAATACCATCAGCTGGATGTACAATAGCATCTAGCTCTACAAGATAATACGGTAATGTTGTAGAACATACAATATCACTTACGGGCCCCTCAATTCCTATATTATTTGTTGATGTTATATAATAACAGTATTCAGTTTCATAATCTAAATCGGTATCTGTATATTCTAATTCATTAGTCGATGCTATTAATTCACCATTATCATAATAAATATTATATAAATCTGCATCAATATTCATTGACCAACTTAAGGCTACTTCATTTCTACCTCCAGAAGCAGTTATATTTAATGGAGGAGCACATGAAAAACCTCCACCAGCACATATATTACATTCATCTGTATTATTTGTTGAACATTCGGGTTCTAAATCATCGTCATTTAATACCCAGCCATCTGGAGGAGTATTATAAACTGTATTAGCTGTAATAGCTCCTAACTCTGAGCAAAATAATTCCTCATCTCCATACCCGAGCCCATCACCATCTTGGTCATACCAATATTGGTTTGCATCACCAGCATAACAACCACAACCTACATCACTAGAATTTTCACCAAAACATACACCACAATCATCAATATCTGAATCAGCTATATGATTTGAAGTTCCTCCAGAACATTGTTCGCAACTATCATAAATGGCTTCACCTCCCCATATGCCCATACAATCTAATAAACAATCATTTTCAGAGTTGTCATCACAAATACCACAATTATCTAACTCTGAATTACCAAAACATATTCCTTCACAATCTAAGTCACTATTGCCTCCTGCACATATACCNCAATAATCTGTGTCATTGGTTGGACATAAAGGTTCCTGGTCATTATCATTTAAAACCCATCCATCAGGTATATTNTCTAAACAATATTCAACTGAATCTCCATACCCAAACCCGTCATCATCTTCATCATACCAATATTCTAATGCTGCAGGGTTAAAACAGCCACAACCAAGATCATCTGCAGCACCTCCTGCACATATACCACAATAATCTGTGTCATTGGTTGAGCAAGAAGGCTCCTGATCATCATCATTTAAAACCCATCCATCAGGCAAATCCTGTAAACAGAAAGAAATTGCATCACCATATCCGAGTCCATCATTATCAGAATCATACCAATATTCTAATGCTGCAGGGTTAAAACAGCCACAACCAAGATCATCTGCAGCACCTCCTGCACATATACCGCAATAATCTGTGTCATTGGTTGGACATAAAGGTTCCTGGTCATTATCATTTAAAACCCATCCATCAGGTATATTATCTAAACAATATTCAACTGAATCTCCATACCCAAACCCGTCATCATCTTCATCATACCAATAT
>ASPJ01000023.1 GCA_000405805.1 Fidelibacterota bacterium SCGC AAA003-L08 | reverse complement strand
TTTCAGTAATACAAGTACTATCATCTTCATCAAGATTATTAAATCCATCTTCAGCACCATCTATATTACTAGTATAAATTAGACCTGCGTTTGAGGACCAGTTATAAGAATGATCTAAGAAATACCAGGCTCCAGCAGTCATTACTCCATCTCCCTCTTCAGTTAAATCTTGTTTTAAATCAAATGAAGCTATGAATTGTTGATTAAGTCCCATAGGCTTTGCATATTTTCCTTCTACTGTAAGATAACCTTTATCTTCATTACCTTCTTCTCGGAGATAATTATTCTCATGTCCAACTTTAAGGCTATATCCTGTAGCTCTATCAGAGATATTATATGCTGAACTATTCAGGACTTTATATATAGTCATGGCAGCGGATGGATCCCCAGAAGCTACAGCTAAATCATTGTAATATGTCTGCATAGCATCATCTTTATATTTACCTTCATAAGTGTCAGCTGCACCAATAACAGTAGCAATTGCAAGAACTGTTTCATCAGATGTATTACCAACAGCATCTGCTATTGCATATGCTTGAGCAACTGGTTTTGCATAGACTACTCTACCATATCCAGCACCAATACCAATTTCTAGATCCATATTATCATCTACATCTTCAGCCCAGGTTCCACCGTAGAAGTCATATGTAGATTCACCAAAAGCAAACATACCTCTATTCCCACCTGCAAGATATTTCTCTGTTGAACCATCCAGTTCTAAATGAAAATTTGTCGTAGCATCAACATCTTCTTCACCAGTGTCAAGCATGTCAAAGTTAAACTCAGCACCATATGAACAGATAGATCCAGGCTTTTGTGAGAAGTAGTCATACTCAGTATCTAAATCTAATTGCATAGCTGTGTTATCTCCCTGTGATACAAATCCAAACAAATCATGACCACGTATTTCTAAGGTTTTATATTCATATTCTGGAATATCATATGAATCATAAACACCTGCGAAGATAAAACCTATTACTAATAACGTAGAACTTATTTTTATTAATAATTTCATTATTCTTTCTCCTTTAATTAATTTTTAACCATAAAGCTTTTGTAACCTTACAAACTTATATTAGAATTTACATCAGTATAAGTGTTTTATCCATATAATATTTTATATGGACTCCTTATGAAGGTAAGTCCTAGATTTATATTTTTTTGCTATAAATAAGAATAATATGGCCGTTGAAAGCATTAACCAGGCATAAAAGTAAAAATATGATGAAGTAAAATGTTTAACTTGCACGAGTTTAGATATACCTTCACTAGTCTCCTTTAATTCAGGACCTATGAATACAAAAGAAGAAGGCATAATTTTTACAAATATAGCAGTAAATAAATTTCCAAATGACATAGATAATAGAAATAGTCCCATAATGATTGATTTTAAGGAATTAGGGGCTTGGGTATATGAAAGTTCTAAACAGGTAATAGATATAAATATTTCTGCAGTTGTTAATATTATATATGCTGGGAATTGCCATCCAATAGATGGATTATAGTTTCCTGTTTCTGCTAATGTTTGAATATATCCTACAATCAGAAATGATGGAACCGCAATAAATAGACCTATGCTGATTTTTTTAATAGGAGTTAAATTAAAATATTTATTCATTAATGGGTAAAGCCAGTAAGTACATAAAGGGACCAGAATGAATATCAGAATAGGATTCATAGCTTGCATTTGAGTTGTTATCCACTCCCTGCCTAACCAATTTTTATTCAAATAATATTCTGATTGAGATATCCAGGTTGTTGCTGTCTGATCAAATAAAGACCAGAAAATTGCAATAAACATATAAATTGGCAATAATTTCAAGATATTTTGGAGGTTATCTTTTTTGGTTAATTCATTTAAAATTTCTTTTTTTGATGGAGGAATATGAATAAAAACATGTCTTCCCATCCAAAACACAATCGTTGCAGCCAGCATTAATATGCCGGGAATTCCAAAAGCTAATTTTGGTCCGTACTCTTCAAGTAAAAAAGGAGTTAACAACATTGATATGGCAGCCCCAATATTAATTGATAGATAAAACCATCCAAAAACCTTTTCTAATAAATGCCCATTAGATTTACTAAATTGATCACCGACATGTGCAGACACGCATGGTTTTATTCCACCTGCTCCAATTGAAATTAGAGATAGTCCTATAATTAAACCTGTAGGTGTTTCATTAATAGCTAATGCAAAATGTCCTAGACAATATACTATTGATAAAAGAAGAATTGTTTTGTATTTACCAAGAAAGACATCCGCTAGTATAGCTCCTAAAATTGGAGTAAAATAAACAGCTGAACCAAAAATATGGGTCCAGAAGGTCGCATCAGGGTCAGACATATGATCTTCAGGCCCATTAGCAATTATGAGATATTCAGTCATAAACATGAATAGAATACATTTCATTCCATAAAAACTGAATCGTTCAGCTAATTCATTTCCAATAATATACGGAATGCCTTTTGGCATATTTTTTGAAGCTCTAGGTGATGTTAAATATTCGCTCATATTCTAATAAATAAATTACATATCTAAGTTTATTTTTCAAGTATTAAAACTTTTATTTATAGTATTAAATTACATATATGAAAAAAAGTAAAACCCTATATACATATTGCAATTCACTTACCTCTTATTCAAGATTCAATAGTAGGCCTGTTAATATTGGTGATGTTCAATTAGGTGGAGATAATCCTATAAGAGTGCAGTCGATGACAACTACAGATACTATGGATACGAAAGGAACTGTAGAACAATCAATTAGAATGATTGAAGCAGGTTGTGAATATGTTCGTATAACAGCTCCAAGTAAAAATGAGGCTAATAATTTATCTAATATTAAAAAGGAACTTAGAAAACAAGGTTATAATACTCCCTTAATTGCGGATATACACTTCACTCCTAATGCAGCAGAAATAGCAGCAAGATTAGTGGAAAAAGTACGTATTAACCCCGGGAACTATGCAGATCGTAAAAAATTTAATTATATTGAATATACAGATCAGCAATATAATGAAGAAATTGAACGTATTAGAAATCGATTTTTACCTCTTGTAAATGTATGTAAAGAATATGGTACTGCAATGAGAATTGGTACAAATCATGGCTCATTATCAGATAGAATATTAAGTCGTTACGGAGATACTCCTATGGGTATGGTTGAATCTGCGATGGAATTCTTAAGAATATGTAAAGAAGAAAACTATAATGAAGTAGTATTGTCTATGAAATCAAGCAATCCAATTGTAATGGTACAAGCTTACCGATTATTAGTTCACTGCATGATTAAAGAAAATATGAATTACCCGCTTCACCTAGGAGTTACTGAAGCAGGGGAGGGTCAAGATGGTCGCATTAAATCAGCTTTGGGTATTGGAACATTATTAGAAGATGGACTGGGAGATACAATTCGTGTTTCACTTACAGAAGAACCTGAATTTGAAATTCCTGTAGCTAAAAAATTAGTTGAAAGATACTCCAATCGATCAAATCATGATAAGATTAAAGCAATTAGTATTAATCCAATTAATCCTTTTGAATATAATTTAAGAGAAACTCGTCAAGTATTAAATATTGGAAGAGACAATGTACCTCGTGTTATAAATGATTTAAATTTATTAGATAAAATTACAGTTGACACATTGTCAGAATTAGGATATACTTATTTTGAAAAAGATGATAAATGGGGAATTAGTGATTTAGCCTGTGACTATATTGATATTGGGAAAAAAGAAATAGATTTTAGAATTCCTGGAACTCTAGGTGTTATTCAGGCATTTTCAGTGTGGAAACATTCTAAAAAAGAGCAACATTATCCATTCCTTAATGTGAACCAATATCTTAATGAAAGAAATATTCATCCTAAACTAAATTTTCTTTATATAACATTGTCTGAATTATCTGATGAAATTATTGATAAGACTAAAAATGATTCATCTATAGTTTTATTTATTGATACATGGAATACACATGGATTAGCTGAGCAACGTAGTATATTTATTAAGCTTATCAAGGCTAAAAATGATATTCCGATTATTATAGGTCATGCTTATGGTAATCTGGCTCCGTCAGATTTACAATTATACTCTTCTACAGACATAGGAGGACTCTTTATTGATGGACTGGGAGATGGTTTATATTTAGCAGCTGAAAATTGTGGTTCGCTAGATAAAGTAAACAGAACATCTTTTGGCATATTACAGGCAACTAGAACAAGAATTACAAAAACAGAATATATTTCATGTCCTTCATGTGGTCGTACATTATTTGATTTGCAAGAAGTAACTGCTCGAATAAGATCCAAAACTCAACATTTAAAGGGACTTAAAATAGGTATTATGGGATGTATTGTAAATGGCCCTGGAGAAATGGCAGATGCAGATTATGGTTATGTAGGCACAGGTATTGAAAAAATATCATTATATAAAAAACATAATGTTATACAAAAAGATGTTCCTATGGATCAGGCAGATGAAGCTTTAATTAATTTAATTAAAGAAAATGGAGATTGGATTGATCCATAAATAATTTTTTTATTATAAAATAATAAATTAATTTTAGCCTCTTGTTAAATCAAATAATATAATAACTATATGCATTTATTTATAAAAACTTTAAATGAAACTGCAAGTAAAATGTATACGTCACATGGACATTTTCATGACGGAGATGCAGGTTTAGATTTGTATGTTTTAGATGATACTGTAATATTAACAGGTGAAACAAAGTTAATTAAACTTGGAATTTGCTGTGAGCCTTCTGATGGAAAAGCATATTATTTATTTCCAAGATCCAGCATTTCTAAAACTCCTCTTAGAATGTCTAATTCAATTGGATTGATAGATGGGGGGTATAGGGGAGAAATTATGGCTTCCTGTGATAATATTAAAAATTTTGATTTTACAATTAAAGCAGGACAAAGGTTATTTCAATTGGTTGCTATAGATAGTTCTCCAATATCTTATGAAGTTGTCAAAGAATTGTCAGAGACAACTAGGGGAGACGGAGGATTTGGCAGTACTGGGCAATAAAAAGTGCCAATATGGCATGTTTTTTAAAAAGGCATGGTATTTGTAATTACATAGTTTAGTGATTTAAAAATTAAATAAAAGGATATAAATAATGAAGTTAAAACCTCTTTCTGATCGAGTGGTAGTAAAACCTGAGGAAGCTGAAGAAAAAACAGCTTCTGGAATTATTTTGCCAGACACAGCTAAAGAAAAACCTCAATTAGGTAAAGTAGTTGCTGTAGGAAAAGGAAAAGTAAGTGAATCAGGTAATATGATAAAAATGGATGTCAAGGTTAATGATAAAGTTTTATACGGAAAATATTCAGGTACTGAGATCACATTTGAAGGTGATGAGTTGTTAATTATGAGAGAAAGTGATATTTTGGCAATTTTATAATTATTAAAATTTAAAGGAGAAAAGTATGTCTAAAAAAATTACATATAATATGGAAGCAAGGGCTGCTCTAAAAGAAGGAGTTGATAAACTTGCAGATGCAGTAAAAGTTACATTAGGGCCTAAAGGACGAAATGTAGTGATTGATAAAAAATTTGGAGCACCTCTGATAACAAAAGACGGAGTAACTGTTGCAAAAGAAATTGAACTTGAAGATCCTATTGAAAATATGGGTGCTCAGATGGTTAGAGAAGTTGCTTCTAAAACATCAGATGTTGCAGGTGATGGTACTACAACAGCAACTGTATTAGCTCAATATATAGTTACAGAAGGAATTAAAAATGTTACTGCAGGAGCAAACCCTATGGATCTTAAAAGAGGGATCGATTCGGCTGTTATTAATGTTGTTGACTTCTTAGAAGGTTTAAGTAAGCCAGTTTCTAGCAAAGAGGAAATAGCTCAAGTAGGTACTATTTCAGCAAATAATGATCATTCAATAGGAAATATAATATCTGATGCAATGGAAAAGGTTGGTAATGAAGGCGTAATTACTGTTGAAGAATCAAAGAGTATGGATACATATTTAGAAACAGTTGAAGGGATGCAGTTTGATAGAGGTTATTTATCTCCATATTTTGTAACAAATGCTGAAACTATGGAAACTGAACTGGATAATCCACTAATTCTAATTCATGAAAAGAAAATCAGTAATATGAAAGAACTTCTTCCTGTTTTAGAAAAAGTGGTTCAAAGTGGAAAGTCACTTCTAATTCTTGCTGAAGATGTTGAAGGTGAAGCCTTAGCAACTTTAGTGATGAATAAGTTGAGAGGTTCTTTTAAGGTTGCAGCCGTTAAAGCTCCTGGGTTTGGAGATCGTCGAAAAGCTATGCTTCAAGATATTGCTACTTTAACAGGTGCAACAGTTATATCAGAGGATCAGGGCTATAAATTAGAAAATGCAACAATGGAATATCTTGGTGAGGCTAGAAGTGTAACTATAGATAAAGATAATACCACAATAGTAGATGGGAAAGGTAATAATGATGAGACCCTAGCTAGAGTTAATGAGATTAAAGTACAAATAGATAAGTCTTCATCAGACTATGATAAAGAAAAGCTTCAAGAGAGATTAGCTAAATTATCTGGAGGTGTGGCAGTAATCAATATTGGTGCTGCAACTGAAGTTGAAATGAAAGAGAAAAAAGCTAGAGTAGAAGATGCTCTACATGCTACACGTGCGGCAGTTAAAGAGGGAATAGTCCCTGGCGGTGGAGTTGCTTTATTAAGATCTATTAATTCAATTAAAACAGATAACTTAGATGGAGATATAGCTATTGGTGCAGAAATGCTAAAAAATGCATTACAAGGTCCTTCTCGTCAGATTATTAGAAATGCTGGATTAGAGGATGCTGTAATTGTTAATGAAATCATGCAAAGTAAAAAATCGAATGGTTTTGATGCACGAACTGAAAAACATGTTGATATGATTAAAGCAGGTATTATTGATCCTACGCTAGTAACAAGAACAGCTGTTCAAAATGCCGCAAGTATTGCAGGGTTATTATTAACTACTGAAGCGGTTATATCGGACAAGCCGGAACCAGCATCAGCTTCTGCTCCTCCAATGCCAGATATGGGTGGTATGGGTGGCATGGGTGGTATGATGTAATTCTCAGTTAGTATAATGAATATAAAAAAAGCCTCAATTTTATTTGAGGCTTTTTTATTATATTATATAAATTAATCGACTATAAATTAATCAGCACAACCTTCTGAAACAGAACTTAAGGTATTCGAAAATTTATCACTCATATTGTTTTTTAGCATTTCAAGAGATTCCCTTTTAAAAGTTTCTTCATTATATTCTATCATGAATTTTTCAATCAGACAGTCGCAGTAACTATTAGCTTGTTCAGTATTGCCTTCTGTTTCCTGACAATCCTGTCTGAACTTATCCTGTGTTTCATTACTCCATTCATTAGGGTTATTATTGCATCCCAAAATTATTAATAAAAGTATTATTTTTTTTGATTCATTATAATTTTCAGTTCTGATTAATATTTTTCTCTATATGAAGTTTTCTTAGTATCTGTATTGTTTAATTCTACTGTACAACCCTGGCATATACCAAATCCACATGCCATAATAGTTTCAATTGCTAAATCACAAATCACATTATTATCATCAGAAAAAAATTTTACAGCCTCCATCATTCCAGGAGGTCCACATGCAAATATTTTCTGTTTATTGTTATTGCTATAAATTAATCTTAATCCATCAATTACTGTACCATGTATTCCTAAACTTCCATCATCTGTAGTCATATAAATATCATTTTGAGGATCATGATCCAAAAAATGTTCATTTTTTGTTCTTGATCCCATAATAAGATTACAATTAATACTCAAGCTATCTAGATGATTCTTTAGATTGATAATTGGAGCTATTCCAACTCCACCTCCAATTAAAATAGGTTCATATTCATTATATCCAGTCCAAAAATTACCAAGCGGACCTAAAATATCAACAACTTGATTTTTAGACCAGTCTTTCATAAGCCTAGTACCCACTCCAACGACTTTGTAAATAATTGAAATACAATCACTGTTTTGACTAGCCACACTCATAGGTCTTCTCATCATATACGACCAATTATTTGAAGGTAAAATATTTATAAATTGTCCAGGTTTAATATGACCAGATATATTGGGGCTAAAAAGTGTTGTTTCAAAAGTATTATCTGCTATTTGCTTTGTACTAACAACCTTGGCCTGTTCCTGAAAAATATTATTCTGCATTATTTACTCTGTTATTTATACTATCCATATTAATATTAATTGTATCTGAAACTAAAACACTATCACTTTCATTGTTGAATAAATCAGTAAATGAATTTAGTAATTTCAGTCTACTAATTTCAGTTTTAATAAATGATTCTTGATCTATTGCGTTTATAATATCTACCGTCTTATATGAGGAATCACTTAAACGTGTAGAGTCCGAGTATTCATTATCTAATAGTTCCTTCAAATAAGCTTGATTTAAATTTATATCATGCAATGCCACAATCGAACTATATCTCAATTTAGAACCTGGAGAATTATCAATGATTTTTTTATAATAATAACTAGCTGAATCATAAATCATAAAATCTAACTGATAAATTTTTCCAATCACAAAATATAATGAATCTAATACAATCTTATCATGATTCGAGACAGAGTCCTTATTAGCATTCAAAGTATTAATTTGTTTATCTAAACTAATTAATTTATTTAATTTTGATTTAATTAATTGGCCTGATGACTTATAGTTTGAGAAACTACCTTCAATACATTTACTTATTTCAACTAGAACAGAGTCTAACTCTTGGCCAGTACGCAGAGCCTCTATCGCATTGTAATAATTGATTTTCTGATTAGCCCATTCAATCATTGAATATATATTATCTTCAATTTCATTTAATCTACTGCTTGCTTGATCATGATATTTTAAATCAGAATCAATATCAATATACTTCTTGTAGTATTCTATAGCCTCTTTACTCTCACCTAAATAGGTATCATTAATAAATCCATAAAAGTAAAGAGCATGAGAGTCCCCCTCCTGATTATAAAGATTTAAAAATTGTTTAGCACACAAACTATAAGAAGCTTCGCATATCTCCCATATTTCATCTCTTTCTAAATCAGAGTTATTAATATCAATTTGATCATCTATTCCATTATTTGGATTAAATCGTGACTCTGGATATTCTGTATCAAGCATTTTTGCCCATCCCTGATTGGGAAAATAAAAATTTAAAACATATAATGATTGAGGTCTGAATTTTGATTCTGGATATTCATTAATCAAACGTTCATAATTAATCTTCGCATAATCCAATTGGTCAAAATCAAAAAGTAATTTCTCACTAATTACAAAAAGTAATGAGTCGGGCAATATATCTTTTTGATTAGGTTTCGGCATAAATTGCTTAGTCATATTAGCTGAAGACTTTTCAATAATATTCTCCTCAATATTATCACTTAATATAACTTCTAATTCTTGCAGGAGATTTTTATAATCATTGATTCTATTAATCATATCTCTAGAACGTTTCCCATATAAAGACGTTTTTCTATCTTTCTTTGATTTCTCAAAATATTCTAGAGCAAGGTCTAAGTCAAAACTCTCTAATAGTGCAATATATCCTAATTGGTATAATGCTTCTGCACTCTCACTCTTCCTAGAATATTTATCTGATAATTCAGTGAAAAATATTTTTGCAGACTCAAAATCTTTCTGATCTAAATAGACTTTTGCTTTTTCTAATTCTAGTTTAATATATATATTTGAATATTCTGATTGACCTAACATTTTATCTATCTCAACCAATAAATCATTAAAATTACTAGCTTTTCTATTATATTTTATCCAATCAAGCTTAATTTCCTTTTTCATTGCATCAGCAGCATATTCAGATAGTTGACTTAAATAAACAATCGTGCTATCTAAATCCTTATTATTTTTTGATATATCTAATAATTTCAAATAAATAGAGGTTTTCTGTGACTTGTCATTTGTAAAAAGCAATGACTTATTATAATAGTTATAAGCATTAAATGGTAATTGTTCTTGGATTGATATTTCCGCAAATATATTATTTATTAGATATTGATACTTTCTGCCTTTAAGATGCTGCAATTCATCTAATCTTGATTTTGCAACTTCTAAACTATCCATTTTTAGATATGTATATGCCAACCATATTTTAGCTTCATCAGAATATTCGCTGTTAGGATAATAAATATTTAATTTTTTGAAGTATTTTTCAGCATTGAATAATTCATTTCTAAGGAAACTTGCTTTGCCAATAATAAAGTAAGCATCATCAACATATTTGCTATTAGGATACTTGTCTATGACAATATTACTATTTTTGATTGCTTTACCTAATAATTTTTTTGCCTGCGATGGAATTTTTTCATTATCTGAATTAGCTGGAGCAGTTTCCTGTATTATTTTTTCAGCTTTTTCATAATTAACTTCTGCATTATAGAAAGTATTGTAATAAACACAGGAAAATAGAAATAAAGGGAGTGCTTTTTTAATATAATTAAAAGCAATTTGGCTTTTAATATTTTTTCTCAAAACCATTAATCTTATAAACGTTATAATCTAATCCTTCTGCTGACAAATTTAGAAGTTCATTTAGTAATTTTGAAGCATCGTAATCTCTACCTAATTCTATAGTTACAACCTGTTCATTTGCCATATATATTTTTAAATCATTTGAATTCCCTGACTCTACACTAACTATATATGATAAATTTAACATCCATGATTTTTGTTGAGGATGGCCATCTGAATCTAGAAGGGTATAAGTAAATTTGACAAATGGAGAATAGGTATCTGACATTTTAATCATTCATTTTAATTATACTAATATACAAATTTGTATAAATAATTTATAATGATTTTTCTAATGCTGTATTTAATTTTGATACAAATTCAGCTGGGTCAGATAGATCAATACCTTCTACTAATAAAGCTTGCTCGAAAAGAAGGTAGCAAATGTCTTTAAATTTTTTAGTCTTTCCCATTTTATCCATTTTAGAAATTATTTTATGATTAGGATTAATTTCAAGAATAGGTTTCACTTCAGGCATAGCATCCATATTACCCATTCTTTTCATAATCTCCTGCATTTGAATTGTGGGGTCGTTTTGATCAACTACAATACAAGAAGGAGAATCCATCAATCTACTAGATAAATTGACTTCTTTAACTCTATCTTTAAGAACGTTTTTAATTCGATCAGTTAATGGTTTGAATTTTTCTTCCTTTTTACTATCCACATTATCTAAATCATCATTTACATCTGATTTATTAACTGACTTTAATTCATAATCCTTGTATTTAGGTATTGAGGAGATAACAATTTCATCAATATCGTTATCTAAAATTAAAACTTCAATATTTTTTTTTCTATATACTTCTGTTAATGGAGATGATCGTAAAGTTTTTTCATTAGTGCCCGTAATATAATAAATGATTTTCTGATCTTTATTCATATTATCAACATATTCATTAAAAGATATAAGACCATCTGAGTTAGTACTCTTATATCTAACTAATTCTAATAAATCTTCTCTATTTTCAAAATCTTGATATATTCCCTCTTTAATCAACTTTCCATATTCATTAAAAAATATTGAATACTTTACTTTATCTTTTGAAAGTTTTTTGAATTCTGATAGAATTTTTTTAACTGAATTTTTTTTAATCTTTGATAAAATGTGATTTTGCTGCAATATCTCTCTACTTATATTTAATGGCAAATCTTCAGTATCAATAACTCCTTTTATAAATCGTAAATATGTTGGCATTAAATCTTTATCATCATCTGTTATAAAAACTCTTTTAACATATAACTTCACACCTGGTTTATAATCTGATTGAAATATATCAAAAGGAGCTTTAGATGGAATGTAAAATAGAGTTGTATAATCTAATGTTCCTTCTGCCTGAGTATGAATATATAAGATTGGGTCACTAGAATCATTAGTTAATGTCTTATAAAACTCAATATAATTCTTCTTTTTCAATGAACTTTTAGATTTTTTCCAAAAAGCAGAAGCCTCATTCATTTGATCACATTTATCCTCTACTACTTCCTGTTTATTCTCATCAGTATTTTTTTCAGTATAATGTAAAAATATAGGGAAAGATACATGATTTGAATATTTTTTTATTATGCTATCAATTCTCCATTTATTCGCGAATTCTTTACCCTCATCATTTAAATATAATATAATTGATGTTCCATGATTATCAATATCTGATGAGAGAATAGTAAAACCTGTTTTTCCATCACTCTTCCATTTATGTCCATTAGATTCACCTGCTTTTTTAGAGAAGACCTCTACTTTGTCAGCAACCATAAAACACGAATAAAATCCTACTCCAAACTGACCAATTAAATTAGAATCTTTCTTGGTATCACCAGTTAATTTATCAATAAAACCCTTAGTACCAGATCTTGCTATTGTCCCTAGATTATCTTTTAAGTCAGCTTTATCCATTCCTATACCATTATCAGATATAGTCAAAGTATTGTTATCCTCTGAAAATGATATATCTATTTTTGGCTGAAAATCAATTTTTTGGAATTTCTTATCTGTAATTGATAGAAATTTTAATTTATCTAATGCATCTGAAGAATTTGAAATCAATTCTCTCAAAAATATTTCTTTATTCGAGTATAATGAATGAATAATTAAATGTAATAATTGAGAAACTTCTGTTTTAAAAACATGTTTAGGCATATTAGTTAAATCTCCTATTGTATATCTATTAAAAATAATGTACCGAGGGCCGGAATCGAACCGGCACGATCATAAATAATCGAGGGATTTTAAGTCCCTTGCGTCTACCAATTTCGCCACCTCGGCAGCTTTTTCTATGAGGCGTCGACCAGATTCGAACTGGTGATGGAGATTTTGCAGACCTCTGCCTTACCACTTGGCTACGACGCCGAAAAACTTGAGCGAAAGAAGGGATTCGAACCCTCGACCCCCACGTTGGCAACGTGATGCTCTACCAGCTGAGCTACTTTCGCTAAATCTAACAGCCAACTATTGTATAATAGATAGGCACATATTTTAATAATGAATTAATATTACAAACAAAGTGTTTTGTCAATATCTCTTATTAATAGCTATGTTCCTTAATGATTATGCCCATGATGAGGGTCTCCAGGTAGCCTACCATTAGTATCAGGCATTTGAGGACCTTTTATTAAAGCAATTTTTTCTTTACCTTTATCTACAATCTTGAGAACCTCATACTTATCAATAACTGTTTTATCTAATTCATATGGAGTAAGTTCAATTGTATTATTAGCATTATTTAATTTATAAAGAGCTGTCTCTAATTGTTTTTCATATCCTGAAATTCTATTTAGCATTTGTTCATCATCTCTATAAAATTCTTTAAGGTTTATATCATCATTTCCCTTTTTCATTCTTTCTAATCTTTTTTGAGCATTAGCTATTATATTATTTTGCGATGTTATATCTGTCATTTCTAAGCCTGACTGAGAAAGTTTTAAATCTAATCTATACACATATTTACCTCTATCACCACATGAATAGACTGGCAATCTCTTTTTCCCACCATCATTAGATCTTTGCTTAGATTTACTTCTTACAACTAAATCTATATCTATATTGCTAGATTGCAATCTAATAATATCTTCTTCGTTTGCATTAAATAATAGAACTACTAAATCACTTTCAGATCTAACCTTATCAATGATATTAGATAAAGATATTATTGGGTCTAGTATAGCTATTTCAGAATTATAAAATATAGATGACAAACCTATGAAAGCAATTTTAATATTATCTCTATTTACAATAACATAGGGATTAAAAATCAAATTATTTCTAGCATTTAATATATTAGCAGATACAAATGGAAATGTAGCTTTCTTATCTAATCCTAGTATGTAATCTAGCCCATTAGAAAAATCATTTTCTCCAGGAGAAAATGCATTGCATCCTATGGAATTAAAAGATTCTAAAATAATATCCGCATTGATTTTATTAATATCATTAGTAACGCCAACTTGAGCTTTGCTATTTTTAAAGAAAAGATTTCCTGCATCTACTATGATAGGATTATATCCTTCAGCTTTTACTTGATCCACAATGGTTGCTTTTCGGGCAAGACCGCCCAAAGGCTTCTTCTTTCATCCACAAGGGTCTACTTCACCATGGACATTAGAAGAGCTTAATATGATAATGTCAGAGAAATTATTTGAATTTGAAAAAATATTCCCTATAAAAACTGTTAATATAAATAAATACTTAATTGGCATTATTATTTTTCTTAAATACATATATAAAATACAAATATATAGACATAAATAAATAGATAATATCCTCAACTATACGAACAAGCATCTTACCTCTAAGCTGTGTAGATGAGAGCTTTTCTGAGCTCTCATTTGCGAAACATCCACAATCTAATGTAAATCCTCTATAATATGCCTGTGATAACAAAATTATAAATACAATAAATAAACCAATGGATATTAATATAGATCCTTTTATACTTCTGTTCAATATTAATCCAAAACCAATTAATAATTCCACCCAAGGTACGATTAGAGCAATTAAATTATTTATGCTAAGCGGGGTCGCTTTATATAAATCAATTGTCGCAGAAAATTTAACTGGATCCATTATTTTACTATAACTTGCATAAATCAATATCATTCCAAGTATTAAACGAAATCCAACTACAATATATGTATTCTTATTAGTCCATTTTGATGTAGCTACTATGCCTAAGACTACTAGTATTAGTAAAAATAAAAAGTACATTTGGCTTAATTGGAATGGGGTTTGATCTTCTCCTTCTCCCTCTACAGGATATCCCTTTTCTTCCCAAGCAGGCAACCCTTCTTCATAAATGAAAACTTTTTTAAATCCTTCTTCATACATTTTTCCAGATAAACTTTCACCATGAGGACACTTTCCTCCATTACAATAAATTATATATATTTGATTAATAGTGAGTGGCTTATCAGGGTATTCATTCCATATTTTCTGATCTTGCTCTAAACGATACACGCCTGGTTCATCATATGCCTCTCTGTATACCAAATCCTCAAATTTTTCTGCATAAATATTAACTGCCCCTTTTATATGGGAAGCAGTATACTCCTCTGCTGGTCGAGAGTCTACTATAATAGCTTTTTCTATTATTTCTGATTTCCGGTCTAATATTAACGCCAAACTATCTTCCTCAGACTGTAATTTCTCATTTAAATCAAAATAATACTTAAGACATTCAAGAGATGTATTTTGAGGCTTACCAAAATCTTTTGAAGGATCAATGTCGCATGTTCCTATATTTTCAGCCTTAGGTTCTTCTACTTGTATCAAATCAAAATTATCATCACCTAAAAAAAAGAATCTCACCAATCCTAAGCTCAAGGACACTATTACTATTATTATTATTTGTTTTAATATTGCGCGCATACTATATGGTAATTTAATTATAACAAAATAAAAGATAATAGGTTTCATATTATTTTTCTTTGATAGGTATATTTAATCAAAATAGATTTAGGATAGTTATTTATATTGAAAACGAGGGGATATAGCTCAGTTGGGAGAGCGCTTGAATGGCATTCAAGAGGTCAGCGGTTCAACTCCGCTTATCTCCACAAAAATATTCATTTTGGAGACTTTATATGTTAAGCATGACAAGATTAAGAGAACATTCTAAAAAAATATATGTATTATTACTGATTTTTTTTGTTGCAAGTTTAGTACTAGGAGGCTTGATGAGTGGCGTAGACCTGGTTAGTCTTTGGTCTTCAAATTCAAAACAAAATAATGCTGGACAAATAAATGATACATCTATATCTGATGCTACTTATAACAATTTGGTTGCAAATCAATTAAACAACATCCAAGCACAGAATGGAAATATTACTGCTCAAGATACTGTGAATGCTTTGAATACAGCCTGGAATATCTTGGTTCAACATGAACTAGAAAAAAATAAAGCCGCAGAGCTTAATTTGATAACTCCTGAATCTGAAATCTATAAAGTCCTAAGAAATACTCCTCCTACAGCTTTTCAACAAATCTTTATAAATGGTGGTTTATATATTGATGATAATGGACAATTTTCTCTTGAACTTTACCAAAACGCATTGGATTCAAACTCAATACCTGATGGATTTAAAATATACTTTGATCAATGGGGTCCTATTGTTGATAAATATATATTGAGGCCTCGAATATTACAGAATATATATAGTAGAATATCTACGGTTTCTGACCAAGAAATAAAGTTTGAATACTTGAAAAATAATGTCAATTGTAAAATAGACTATATTTTTATTAAAACTAATGAAATAGATGAAGACCTTATAAACGTATCTACTCAAGAAATTAAAAATGAATACAATGCAACTAGAAATGAGAAGTATAAAGTACCTGAACGACGAACTATAAATTATATATCATTCAGAATAACAGATTCACAAAACTTTGATCTTTTAGATTCATTAAATAGGAATGCCTACTCATTTATTGATAACGCCGACTTAACATCTTTTAAAGCTACAGCAGAGAAATTTAACTATACTATCAATAGTCTTGATATACATGAGGGGTTTGATAATAATTCAGGGTTTCCGTTTTTAATGGGAACATCCAGAGCTGCAGTTAGATTTATTTTTGATAAGGAAATAGGCTCTATATCAGAACCTGTTAAAATGAATAATGAAATTATTGTTATTGAAATAACTGGAGACAAAGCTGAGGGATATAAACCTTTTAGTGAAGTTGAGGAAAATATTAAAAAAACTTTAATTAGAGAAAAGAAAAAAGAATATGCTATAGAAATCCTTAACCAACAAGACTGGCCTAATGGAAATATTGATACTTCTATAGTGAGTATTCTTCAAAACAAAGAAGGAATTATTAGAGGAAGATTTGATGAGATTGGTACAAGTAATGAACTAGTAGGTACACTCCTAGGGCTTGAATCAGGTAAAACTTCTAAAACTATAAGCACTTACAATACTGTTTGCAGAGTAAAAATGAATTCAAAAGATTCCTTCATCAAAGACCATCAAGCCCAATATAAGGAAGCGTATACAACATTAAAAAATCAATTAACAGCTTCAAAAAATCGTACTAACTATCAAACATGGTTAAATGATAAAAAAGAAAATTCAAACATCAATGATTATAGAAGTGAAAAATATTAATCAGAACTGAAAATTATAATGAATCAAAAAAAATAATACTTTTATTAATAATTTTGGGATGCAATAATAACCCTAATGAATGGAGTAATGAAACACAGGATAAGTTCAGACAGGATTGTCAGGAAACAGAAGGCAATACTGAACAAGCTAATAGTTACTGCGACTGTCTGATTGAAAAATTCATGATAGAATATAATGAAGAAACTTTTAAAAGGGAATCTCTTGAAATGCTAAAAAACAATATGAGTGATAAATTTTCGAATACCTTAAGT
>ASPJ01000022.1 GCA_000405805.1 Fidelibacterota bacterium SCGC AAA003-L08 | reverse complement strand
TGCATATGGAATTATTGGGATTGAGCTTATGGCTGCTGCTCAGGCACTAGATTTTAGAGAACATAAATTTGGAGATGGAGTAGAAGAATCCAAGAGAGTAATTAGAGAACATGTAGAGTTCCTAGATGAAGATAGGCCCTTATACAAAGATCATGATGCTATGAAAGCTTTAGTCCAATCTAAAGATATAGTCAAAAGTATTGAAAATAAAATTGGTGCATTTTATGCGAATAAATAAAATAAGGAAATAAGAATGACTGATATGAAAAAAGGATTAACATTTGATGATGTTATTTTAGTTCCAAAATATTCTGAAATTTTACCAAGCAAGGTAAATCTGAATGCGAGATTAACAGCAAAGATTAAATTAAACATTCCCTTGTTGAGTGCAGCAATGGACACAGTTACTGAAAGTAGGCTAGCAATTGCACTTGCCAGGCATGGTGGAATGGGTATAATTCATAAAAACATGTCAGTTAAAGAACAAGCCTCGGAGGTTGATAAAGTTAAGCGATCTGAGAGTGGTATGATTTTAGACCCAATTACAATAGAATCTAATAGAACAATTTCTGAAGCTTTGGCAATTATGAAAAAATTTAGAATTTCAGGAGTGCCAGTTGTAGATAATGGTAAATTAAAAGGTATACTTACTAATAGAGATATTCGTTTTGAACATAATTTAGACTTATTAGTATCGGATAGAATGACAAGTGAAAATTTAGTTACAGTTGAGAAAGGAACTACATTAGATAAAGCAAAAACAGTTCTTCAAAAGCACCGAATTGAAAAACTCCTTGTTGTAGATAAATTGGGGAAATTAACAGGACTAATTACAGTTAAAGATATTTTAAAGAAAGAAGATTTTCCAAATGCAGCAGTAGATAAACATGGTAGGTTAATGGTAGGGGCTGCAGTAGGAGTGACAGGGGATTATTTAGATAGAGTTTCTGAACTTCAAAAAGCTAAAATTGATGTTATAGCTATAGATACTGCACATGGTCATACAAAAAGTGTTCTTGATACAATTAAAAAAATTAAAAAAACATTCAATATTGAATTGATTGTTGGGAATATTGCTACAGGTGATGCTGCACAGGCATTGATTGATGCAGGGGCAGATGCTGTTAAAGTTGGTATAGGTCCAGGATCAATTTGCACTACAAGAATAATTGCAGGGATAGGAGTACCTCAACTTACAGCTGTTAAAGATGTCTATCAGGTAGCTCAAAAACATAATATCCCAGTCATTTCAGATGGAGGAATGAGATATTCAGGTGATATAGCAAAATCATTAGCTGCTGGAGCAGATTGTGCAATGCTTGGGAGTCTATTTGCTGGTACAGATGAAAGTCCAGGAGAAGTTATATTATGGGAAGGCAGAAGCTTTAAATCTTATAGGGGGATGGGCTCATTGGCTGCAATGAAAAAAGGTAGCAGTGATCGATATTTTCAATCAGATACAGAAAAATTAGTTCCTGAGGGAATAGAGGGTATGGTCGCATATAAAGGTCCTGTAAAAGAAACTATCAGTCAATTATTAGGTGGAATAAAATCTTCTATGGGATATTGTGGTGTAAAAAATATTGAAGAATTTAAGAAGAAATCTGAGTTTATTCAAATAACATCAGCAGGTGTAAAAGAGAGCCATCCTCATGATGTTAATATTACTAAAGAATCGCCGAATTACAGAAAACCGTTATAAGAATTTATTTTAATGAATTTATATAATGAGTAATGCGTGATTTTTGTCTAGATGCAGTGTTATTATGGATAATACCTTTAGCTTTTACTCTATCAATAACTGATATTGCAGTATCTAATTTATCATCTACTTTGCTTCTATCAGTAACTTCAAGAACATTTTTAATTGCAGTTTTCATCATAGACTTATAATGTTTATTCTTGCTGTTAGCTTTTCTAGATTGTCTTACTCTTTTTAATACTGTGCCTTTAGCGCTCATATATTCCTTGTTTTATTATAATTAAATAAAAATAGACGGTAAATTTAATTAATTATTATAATATTTGCACACAAATAAATTAATAAGTTCATTTTGGTTATTAATTAATAATGAAGTAATTTTATGTTATATATATATTAGGTTTATAAAATGGAAATAAATGAAAGAACAGAGAACCTTAAAGACATTTCGATATTTACAGATTTAAATGATGTAGAAATCAGGAAAATAGCAGATTTTTGTATGTCACGGACTTATCCTAAAAACAGCATGATTATATTAGAAGAAGAGTTTGGAGATACTGTGTTTGGTATATGTGAAGGAACAGTTAAAATAACAAGAGTTAATGATGAAGGGAAAGAAGTCATATTAGCACTATTGGGCCCTGGAGAAATTTTTGGTGAAATGGCAATTATAGATGGTGAATCACGATCAGCAAATGCATTAGCTCAAGAAAATTGTATTTTATTAGCTTTTCCTCAAAATGAATTTCTTCGGATTCTTAAAACATATTTTGACGTTTCATTCGCTTTAATGAGCGAGTTAGCTCGAAGACTAAGAAAATCTGATCAGCAAATTGAAGCTTTATCTTTATCAGATGCAGAAAATAGAATAGGTGTATCCATGTTGAATTTAGCTGAAGATATGGGCATTATACGAAAAGGAAAAGTGACTATTGAAAAATTACCTTTTCAGCAGGATATAGCAAATATGGCAGGGACATCTAGGGAAACTGTTTCTCGTGTTCTTAAAATGTTTGAAGAGAAAAATTTGATTATTAAAAATGGTCATAGACTTATTATTCCTGACTATCTATTTTTCAAAAGACTCTTTGGTAAAAATCTATAAAACAATATTTTCATTCTCAAATCGATGAATCATAATCTTACAGAAGGTATTTTATCTCAAAATCATCAATCTATTGCAAAAGCTATATCTTTGATTGAAAATAGTAATGATTCAGATATAGAATCAATTTTATCAAGTATATATAATAAAACAGGCCAATCCTATAGAATTGGTATTACAGGTCCTCCTGGTGCAGGGAAAAGTTCTATAACTAATGAGCTTATTAACTTGCTGTCAGATGATAAAAGCATAGCAATATTAAGTGTTGATCCAACTAGCCCATTTACAGGAGGAGCTATTTTAGGGGATAGGATTAGAATGATTGAACATTATAATAATCCAAATATTTTTATAAGAAGTATTGGTAGCAGAGGAAGTAAGGGGGGGCTTTCTAAGAATATCAATATAATAGCTGATGTTCTTGATGCAGCAGATTTTGATATAATTATTCTTGAAACGGTTGGGGTAGGACAAGTGGAATTAGATATTGTAGAATCAGCTGATACTACCATTGTTGTCCTTGTACCTGAATCAGGAGATGATATACAGATTTTGAAGGCAGGGATGATGGAAATTGCAGATATTTTCATAATCAATAAATCAGATAGAGAAGGTGCTGAAAAAATAGCTGTTTCATTAAATAATTTTTTATCAACTATTCAGCATGAAGATCATATTTGGTCTCCTGAAGTTATTCAAACTTCTGTTTATAATAAAACAGGATTCAATAAATTAATTAAAACTATTTTTGATAGATATAAATTTTTAGATATAAATGGTGGACGAGAGGCGAAACATAGAGATAGATATATTTCTCAGGTTCATGATCTGATTTCATCATATCTGACTAATGCTTTTTGGAATGATAATAAGGAAGAAGTCCTAAATAAAGAATTAGATATAGAAATTAAGAATAGAAAAAATCCTGTGGCATTAGCAAAAAAAATAATTAATGAATAAAGATAGTAAAATGTCTTTTTGGGAGCATGCTGATGAGCTTAGAAGTCGTACTTTTATAGTTTTGGCATATGTTGCAGTATTTTCAATATTTTCATATATATATGTAGAAGATATTATTCAAATATTATTACAGCAATCCAAGCCATATTTTATTAATTTTCAAGTTCTAAAAGTCACTTCAATGTTTATGGTTGTATTTGGAGTATCTTTTTTTACTGGACTAATAATCAGCTTCCCTATTTTAATTTATAATGTATTTAAATTTTTATCACCAGCATTTCAAATAACGATAAGTCGCTTATTAGTAATCGTTATTCTCTGCTCAATATTATTTAGTTTAGGGGTTTTATTTGGTTACTATATTATAGTTCCAATTTTATTAGACTTCTTCACATCATTTAAATTTGAAAAACTGACTATAGATATTCAAAATAATTTTACATTAGATCAGTATCTTAGATGGAATGTAAGAACAATGTTTATGAATGGACTGATATTTCAAATGCCTGTCATATCATTTGTCGGGTCTAAAATCGGGATTTTAACTCCAGCATTTTTAAGACACTATAGGCGTCATTCCTTTATATTCTTTTTAGTAATGAGTGCATTAATTACTCCTCCTGATCCATTAAGCCAGATTGTAACATGTATTCCATTTGTGATTCTTTATGAAGTAAGTATAATTATTGCTGTATTTACTATTAAAGAAAGAGCTGACAAATGATAGATATAAAAGATATTAGAAGGAGTATAGAGAGTGATTTGATGGACTTTAATAATACTTTAAAAAAATCTGCAAAATCCAATGTAGAATTAATCAATATAATTATTAATTATATATTAAAAAACAAGGGGAAACAATTACGACCAATTCTCTGTCTGCTTAGTGCAAAAATATTTTCTAAACCTAATGATTCTACGATTACAGCTGCTTCTTTAATCGAGATGATTCATATTGCAACATTAGTCCATGATGATATAGTAGATGATTCTTCAATTCGAAGAGGATGGCCGTCAGTTAAAACAGTTTGGAAAAACAAGATATCACTCTTAGCTGGAGATTATATTTTTTCAAAAGCACTTTCAAATATGATTAAATTAAAGAATTTTGATGCTTTAGAAGTACTTTCTAATACAGCAAATCGTTTAAGTGAAGGAGAATTACTTCAAATGCAGTATGCAAAAGTCAAAAATATGGATGAATCTATTTATATCAAAATGGTCAGTGATAAAACGGCTTCATTGTTTTCAGCATCTGCAGAGATAGGAGCTATTACAATGGATGCTTCTAAAAAAAATAGAGTGGCATTAAAAACATTTGGAGAGAAATTAGGTATTGCATTCCAGATAAAAGATGATTTGTTTGATGTAATGGGTAGCCAGAGCAGACTTGGAAAACCTGTAGGGTTTGATGTGAAAAAAAACATGTTAACTCTGCCACTTATTCATTACATGTCGCAGATTAATAAATCTAAACGAAATTATTATAAATCAAAATTAAATTTCTATTCAAAAAAGAAAGATTTGGATGAAATAAAAAAAATGATTTCTGAATCTGGGAGCATAGAATATACCGAAAAATTCATGTCTAATATTTCTAATGAAGCAATCGCAGAATTAGATATTTTTGAAGATTCTGATGCAAAAAAATCATTAATTTTATTAGTTAAATATAATTTAGAGAGAATTAAGTAATGAATAATCCTGCAAAAACTAATATTTTCAATCTTGCAAATCTTCTTACGTTGAGTAGGGTTTTTTTATCTATCCCCTTAATCATAGCATTACATGCATTATCAAATAATCCTATTACGGATAATGTGCAAAGAGTATTGCTAATACTTTTTTTAATAGTTTTCTCAGATATTCTAGATGGATATGTTGCTCGAAAAATGAATATAATAAGTAATTTCGGAAAATTATTAGATCCTATAGCTGATAAGATTTGCTTAATGGTTGTTCTAATATTTTTAATTTTTCAAAGTGGAAACCAAGGTTTGGCAATGTTATTATTTTTTATATTACTATGCATAAGAGATGTATATATAATCATTATAGGAGTATATCTTATCCATGTTCAAAACACCATATTCCAAGCTAATAAATCAGGAAAATATTTTATGGCCATAACAGTTTTAATGATGACTTCTTTTGTGTTTAGATTATCATTTAATATTCCGATTAATTTATGCTGGTTTTTGTATATTCTCTCTTTATTGTTAATGGTAATCAGTGGGTATGAATATCATAATCGATATATCAAGTATTTTAATAGAGAAAAATAAATATGTTTTCAATTTTAGATAAAACAATCTCTGGATTAAGAAAAACTAGAAATAAAATAAGCAATACATTTGCTTCATTGTCAGGAAAATCATTTTTAGATGAGGAAGATATTTATACATTGGAAGAGATATTGCTACAAGCTGATTTGGGCTGGGGAATAGTAGATGAGATAGTTGAAAAATTAAAAGGTAAAAATGATAATCATTTAAATGTGAGTCAAAGAGTAATTGAGATTATTAGAAAATCAATTGATCTAGAAATTTTTAATTATGAACTAAAGAAAATCATTTTAATTATTGGGATTAATGGAACAGGGAAAACAACTTCTGCAGCAAAAATATCAGGTTATTATTCTAATCAGTCAGAAAAGGTTATGCTTGTTGCTGCAGATACATATAGAGCGGCAGCCATAGATCAAATCAGAATCTGGTCTGAAAGATTAAATATTAATCTGCTTGCCAATGAATCATCGTCAGACCCTGCTTCTGTAGCATATGATGGTGTAAATTCAGCGTTATCTAATATCTGGAAATTCTTCAATGCAGTATTCATTCCCATTGAAACAAAATCCTCTTGATCTGCGGCCGCAGGAATAGATTGAATAGATGCAGGGGTTGATAGTATTTTTTGTTCTACTATCTGCATATCGGCCGTATACTGACTCAGCATTAATCCTGAGAACATTCCTGCCCCTTTTGTTAAAAATGGAGGTAATCCTACACTAAGAGCAGGATTATTTAATCTATTTAGTCTTCGCTCAGACATAACACAAACCATAGTGAGTGCAACTCCTAGCATATCTAGTGGCAATGACACTGGTGTCCCTTGAAAATTAGCACCTGATAACTGCACATTATCCTTAACAATAAATATAGGATTGTCCCCTACCCCATTGAGTTCAATTTCTACCTGTTTTTGACAATAATCCATTGCATCATGAACAGCTCCTATAACTTGAGGAGTAGAACGTAGTGAATATGAATCTTGGACTTTAGTCTTTAATTTCTCCATCAACAAGTCCCCTCCAGCAAGCATATTACGTATTGCAGAGGCTGATTTAACAGAGCCACTAAATCCTCTCAATTCATGTATTCTAGTATCATAAGGCTTTAAATTTGCCATTAGAGCCTCTAAACACATTGATGCAGCTATCTCTGCATGTTTTAAAAGTGGTTTTAATTCATATATGAAAATTCCACTCATTGCTGTTAGGAAATTAGAACCATTGATTACGGCCAATCCATCTCTGGCTTTAAGACCAGGAATACTGATTCCAGCTTTATCCATAGCTTCTTTCCCAGACATTAACTCACCCTTATAATAAGCCTCTCCCTCACCAAGTAAAACTAGTGCAATTTGAGCCATTGGAGCTAAATCTCCACATGCTCCAACAGAACCCTTTTCACATACATAAGGAGTAACTCCTTTATTAAGCATTTCAACTAATGTTTGAGTAATAATTAGCCTGCAACCAGAATGACCTTTTGCATGTACATTAATTCTACCTGTCATAGCAGCTCGAACATATTCTGTCGGAAAGGGATCTCCCATACCTGCTGCATGATTATAAATTAAATATTTTTGAAAATCTTCAAGCTTGTCAGCATCCAATATAGTCTCAGAAAATTCTCCAATACCAGTATTAATACCATACATAATCTCACCTTGGTCAATTTTATCTTCAACCATTTTTCTACATCTATTTATTTTTGAGATTGATTTTTCATCCAAGGATATTTGTGCATTCTCAAAACTTACTTGATACAGTTTATCTATGGATAAATCTTTTCCTGTAATTTTTATTAACATGAAAAATACCTTTTAAGTATGACATTGTTTGCGCAAGGGAAATTGAATAATATAGGACTAAAATAAAATTTGGTCTGAAAACAAAATTTTCTTCTTAAAAAAAGCAATAAAATAAATACTTCTCCTTTTGATAACTTATAGGTCTTTTACTGATATTACCAAATATTCTTTTTTTTATATTATTGAAGTATTATTACTTAAAATAGAGTGAAGTAAATTAAAATCCAGCAAATATTCTAACTACATCTAATATTAAGGATGGTTTTTTATATACGGCAGTTTTAAAAACAGAACCCAGAGAACGTTTTAATGGATCAATTTTTTTTACTTTAATAGCAATTCCATTTAACTCATCATCAGTTAATTTATGTATTACTTCCTTTATTCGGTATAATCTTTCATGATTATTTCCAAATTCTTTAAATACTCGCTTTACATATTTAGACAAAAATTGTTCGGAGTAATCATTATTTTTTATAGCTTCCGATGCAATTTGACCAGAAATCATTCCACTTTTCATAGCAGGAGCTATTCCGCCACCAGTCACCGGATTAATTAAATGAGCAGCATCCCCAACAAGCATTAATCCATTTTTTATTGGGCTTTTCATAGGAGTTGGACATGGCACGCCTCCACACATAGTAGTGAGTATGGCTGCATTTGGGAAATTTGCATCCATAAATTCATCTAAGTATGCTTTTGCTGATTTATGCTGACTAGCTTTTCCATCTATGCCTATGCCTATATTCGCAAATTTATTTCCTTTAGGAAAAATCCACAAATATCCACCCGGAGCATGATTTGATCCTACATACATAATCATTTTATTTATAGGAACATCTACATTAGACGCAGAATACTGAAGTCCAGATTCCATATCTTTCATTCTAACTTGAGTACGAATACCCGCAGCTCTTCCTATGCGCGATGCTAGACCATCTGCCCCAATAACTATATTGGCTCTAATTTCTTTCGGTTCTCCAAGATAATCTAATTTTACCCCTTTAATAAAATCATCTTCAATAATTAACCCTTTAACATATGATTTTGTATAAACCTCTGCACCTGCATTAGCAGCATATCGCGAAAGGTCATAATCGAAGATTCTTCTATTTAATATATAACCTGTTTCTTTTGCGAAATCTATATCTACAGATGTATTATCAGGTGCAACCAGAGTAGTTCCTGTAATTTCCGATGCTATCCAGGAATCTTTTGGATCTACAAATTGACGTAATGCAGCCTCTCCTATTGCCTCTCCACATCTAACTGGATATCCAATATCTCTATCTTTTTCTAAAAGACATACAGAATATCCTGCTTTAGCTACTTCCCATGCAGCCATTGAACCTCCAGGTCCACCCCCTACTACTATAACATCATAATTATTTTTCATTGGTTTGCTCTAGAACATCAATTGGACAAATATATACACATAAATCGCAGTCTATACATTCTTCTTCTATGATTTTTATTGAAGATTCTCTTACTTCTATGCAATCTGGAGGGCATACGGTAATACACGCTGCACAGAAATCACATCTATTATCTTTAATTGTAATCATCGTTAATCGCTAATGCGGGGAAATGCATATCAAACTGATGCCAGTAATAGTATTTGCTAAGATAATATATCATTGTCATTGGTATGGTTAATAATGGGTAAATAGTAAATATGAAAAATATTAATAAAAATATTGGATAGCGTATTGCTCTGATTAAATCTCTCTCCATTCCTCTTAAAAAGAAAAATACATAGAATGGAAAACTCACTGACAATGAAGCACATCCTAATGGGTCAGAACTGTAATATGAAACAAAGAAACCCAGTAATATAAATACAATCGAAATAATTGAATTTATTTTGTTTCTTGGCAACTCAATAAGAATAATCGTAGATACGAACAATAAGATATAGGGAATTGATAACAATAGAAATTGGGCATAAGAAGTAAAGGAATAACCATTTATATACATATTCCCCAATGATACTAAGAGAAATGCGATTACAGCATTGAAACATAGATTTAGATAGCCATTTAACTGAGTAAAACTAGATGTCCATAAAAAATAAATACATCCAGCTAAAAATATACTCATCCAACTTGAGATTAATATTAGCAAATAACTCAGAACTAGAGAAAAATTATGAATTAATTGAGCAACCTCAATCTGGATCCTATCTCCAATTATTTTCTTCTCTGAGAAATGAAACCTGCAATTAGAATTCCCTTTAATGCTAACAATTTCATTTTTAATAAAAATACAACTGATTAAAAGGCTTACTCCAAATACAAATAATCCTGTATTCATATCTACTGATAAACCTAGCACTAAAGGCTGATGAATAAAATTCTCTAAATACATGCCAACTAAAACCATTGAAATTGGTCCCAACAAGTATATAGGTCGATAAATGAAGATGTAATCAAAGAAAACAAAGGAAGTTATCTTTTTGTGAATTTTATTATCTCTTATAAATTTTTTAAGCATCTTAAATGTTCAAACTATCTTGAGTTATGTAAATTTTCAAGGTATTTATCATCTACACCACCCGTTATATATTCACCATTAAAACAAGAGCAGTCAAAATTATCTAGATCCTTGTTATTTTCTTTTACCGCTGATATCAAATCTTCTAAATCTTGATAAATTAATTTATCTGCTCCAATTTTTTGTGCTATTTCATCTATTGTCCTACCATGAGCAACTAATTCCTCTACATATGGCATGTCAATACCATATACATTAGGATATCTTATTGGCGGAGATGCGCTTGCAAAAAATACTTTCTTCGCTCCTGCTTCTCTTGCCATTTTTATAATTTGCTCGCTAGTATTCCCTCTGACAATTGAATCATCTACAAGTAATACATTCTTATCCTTAAATTCTATATTAATGGTATTTAATTTTTGTCTGACAGATTTTTTTCTGATTTTCTGACCTGGCATTATAAATGTTCTACCTATATATCTATTTTTTATAAATCCCTCTTTTAAATCTTTACCAAGCTCAATACTAATAGGCAGAGCACTTGTTCTACTTGTTGCTGGTATAGGTATAATAACATCAATTGAATCTAATTCTTCTTTAGTAAGTTCATTCCTTATTTTTTTAGCAAGAAAACGTCCCATTGAAAGTCTACTTTCATATACATTAACTCCTTCAATTGTACTATCTGGCCTTGCTAAATAAACATACTCAAAAATACATGGACTAAATTTTTTGTTATTTGTATAAGTGTAGTTTGAAATTAAGCCATCTTTCTTAAATATTATTGTCTCTCCAGGTTTAATATCTCTACTGGTTTCATATCCTAAACAATCAAGGGCTACCGACTCTGAAGCTATTATATGATTTTTATCATCTTTAGAGCCATAAATCAACGGCCTTATTCCATGAGGATCTCTAAAAGCAACTAATCCATATCCTAAAATAATAATAATAACCGAATATGCTCCTTCTACACGTTCATGAACTTCATGTACAGATTTAACAATTGCTTCATCATCTAATTTTCCAGATGAATTCTTTTCTAAAGAACTTGCAAAAATATTAATTAAAACTTCTGAGTCTGAAGTAGTATTAATATGCCTAAAATCATCATTTAATAATTCTGATCTCAATTTAGATGTATTGACTAAATTTCCATTATGGACCAGTACTATCCCATGAGGAGAATTAACATAAAAGGGCTGAGCTTCAGAAATGTTGATTGTCCCTGCAGTAGGATATCTAACATGTCCAAGTCCTGCTGTTCCCTGCAGCCTAATCATTTGCTCTTCATTAAAAGCATCTCTTACAAGGCCATTCTCTTTATGCATAGACAAAAATCCCTCTTCATTCATAACAGCCATTCCCGCTGCATCTTGACCTCTATGTTGCAATACTGTCAAAGCATTATATATTGACAGACCAGCATTTGAATTATTTGATGATATACCTACTATTCCACACATAAATATTTACTTCGCTTTCATATGATTTGATTCTACCTCAACTGGAAATGTTGATAAATGTGCATCAACATACGCATCTATTATACTCATTATATATAAACCTACAATCCACCAAGCGTAAGTATTTCTATTTGCAAGTTTATTGTCTTTATTATAGTCATTAAATTTATATATTGAATATGACTCCAACAACCAAAATCCGACGACCTTATGATAATCTTTATTATAAATTTGTCCAACACTTGGAATTAATGCTAATTTCCATGCAGTAGATGGATCTTTAACTTTTGCAGAATCAATAATTGCTTCACTGGAAAACAATATATTAAAACAAATTAAAATTAATATTAATATCATCTTTTTAATGCTATAGCTTCCATCTCTATTCTTGACCCCATTGGTAATCCTTTAACTTCTACAGCTGACCTTGCTGGTGGCTCCTCAATAAAGAACTGCTCAAAAACTTCATTTAATTGTGAAAATAGTGATAAGTCTGTTAAATAAACTGTAATTTTAACTATATCAGATAAACTTGACCCGCCGCTTATTAAAATTGATTCAATATTTTTAATTATTTGTATTGATTCAGATTTAAAATCGTCTTTAATGAGTTCTCCATTTTTAGTAAGTGGAATTTGTCCTGAAGTAAAAATTAAATTCCCAATCTCAACTCCTTGAGAGTATACACCTATAGCCTGGGGTGCATTCTCTGTCTTAATAATTTTCCTACTACGATTCATTGTTTTTCATACACCATAGATGTAACCCTATATCTCTATTATATTCTCTTTTAATTTCAGAGTCTGATGAATCAATCAAGAATTCCCCTGCAGCCGCTATCTTAGCATCAAATAAATGTCCTCCTATAACCTTATAGTCAGTACCAGAAAATGTGATATGAGTATGCACAAACTTCTTTTCTTCTTTTACACTAATATTTCCTGATAGACTAAGCAATTCATAGTGTTCATTAAACTTTCTTTTAACATAATCTTTTTTATTAATATCAAAGTAACCTATTTCAATATCATATATTGCACCTATTCCATTAATCCAGCCTGATTTTATCTTTTCATTATTTGCAATAAGTAATAAGGACTTATTTATATATTCATCTTTATCAAGAGTGATGTAATATTTGCTATCTTGCTTGTTAAAATTCATTTCTTCTGCCATTTCAAAACAGGCTCTCTATTAGCTCTAGTTTCATCTAACCTTCTTACTGGAGTTTTATAAGGAGCATTTGTTATTATAGAAGGGTCCTTGTCAATCAAAGAATCAATTTCAATTAATGTTTCGACAAAATCATCTAAAGTTTGTTTAGATTCAGACTCAGTAGGTTCTATCATCATTGATTCTGGAATGTTATTAGGAAAATATATTGTTGGAGCATGATAACCATAATCAAGTAACATCTTCGCAATATCCAATACTTTAACACCTTTCTCTTTTTGTCTAATTCCAGAAATAACAAATTCATGCATACTACCCTCAGAATAAGGAATATCATAATAATCTTTTAATCGTTTCTTTAAATAATTAGCATTTAGTACAGCACGTCTAGTCATTTTTTTAACACCTTCTTCTCCAAGGATGCTAATATAAATATATGCCCTAACTAATATCCCAAAATTTCCATAATACGAATGAATTGGACCTATTGAGTCCTCTGAATCAGAATCTAAATAATATCTATTTTTAGAATTCAATTTTATTTTTGGTACAGGTAAATATTTTTCTAATTTATCAACAACAGCAATGGGTCCGGCTCCTGGGCCTCCACCACCATGTGGAGTTGAAAAAGTCTTATGTAAATTTATATGCACTATATCAAAGCCCATTGTTTTAGGATAACACAGTCCAACTAAAGCATTTAAATTTGCACCATCCATATACATTATCCCATCTACACTATGGATTAAATCTGTTATTTCTAAAATTTGATCTTCATATAAACCCAGTGTATTTGGCTGAGTCAGCATCATTCCAGCAGTATTGGAATTAACCTTCAATTTCAAGTCATCTATATTTACTCTCCCTCTATTATCCGTACTGACTTTTACTGTTTTATATCCGCCCAATACAACAGATGCAGGATTTGTTCCATGAGCAGTTTCAGGTATAATGATATGATCTTTCTCATTTCCTTTTTCATTATGAAATTTTCTAATCATTAAAATTCCTACAAACTCTCCTTGTGACCCTGCGCTAGGCTGTAATGTTATTGCATCCATTCCTGTGATTTTAAGCAACGAGTCCTCTAACTTAGACATTATTTCTAAAGCTCCTTGAGAAGACCTGTCTAATTGTTCAGGATGCATTCCTGAAAATGGTTCAGCTCCGGCTAAAACATCATTTATTTTCGGATTATACTTCATCGTACATGACCCTAAAGGATAAAAATCTTTATCTACATGATGATTTTTAGTTGATAAATTAACAAAATGTCTTACTACCTCAGGCTCTGTTACTTGAGGCATATCAAAAGATTCAGTTTTAAGTAATTTTTTACTTATATGTTTATCCAACCTAATTCCAGGGACATCTAGTTTTGGCAAAATATAGCCTGTTTTACCATCACGGCTTCTATCAAAGATAGTTCTAATAATCTTATCCATTATTAACTTTGTCCATTATAAATTTTTCAACATCTTTTAAGGCTTTATTTAATTTAGTTTTATCTTTACCACCAGCAGTTGCTAAGATTGGCTTTCCACCGCCTCCACCATTAATTATGCTACCAATGTATTGAACTATTTCAATAGCATTAATTTTATCAACCATATCATCTGTAACTGATGACATTACACTAGGTTTATTATCTTTAACTACCCCAATTACGAGAACCCCTTGCTTTAGCACCTTGCTTCTAAATAAATCACCAAATTGTCTTAAATCAGAGGCATTATCAATCTCCTCAATTATTAAATTCAATCCTTTACTGGAATCTACTTTTGATAGAAGTTTACTAAAAAATTCCTTATCTGCAACTGATTGGAATGAGTTTATTTTATTTTCTAATTCTTTATTCTCAGAAATTAATACCTCCGTTTTTTGAATTAATTCTATATCAGAACAATTCAAGGTATCAGTTAAACTCTCTAATATATTTAACTTTCGATTTACATATTCCACATATCCAGAACCAGTAACAGCTTCTATTCTTCTTACTCCAGTAGATAGAGAACCTTCTGAAATTATCTTGAATCCTGCAATATCTCCCGTTCTATTTGCATGAGTTCCACCGCATAATTCTTTAGAGAACCCTTCAATATTAACTACTCTAACCTTATCTTCATATTTTTCTCCAAACAAAGCCAAAGCACCACTTTTTTTAGCTGAGTCATATGTTTCAACAGTAGTCTCTAAATCTATATTCTGCCTAATAATATCATTAACTCTATCTTCAATTTCTTTAATCTGTTTATTATCTATTTTTTCATAATGAGTTAAATCAAACCGTAATTTTTCAGGAGCAACTAAAGAGCCTGCTTGTTGCACATGGTCCCCTAAAACTTGTTTTAAAGCACTATGCAATAGGTGTGTAGATGTATGATTCAATCTAATCTGGACTCTTCTATCGATATCAATGACAGCATCCAATGTATTATCACTCTTTATTATATCTGAAAAATTCTTTTTAATTTCTTTTTTCATCTTACAAAAATGCACTATATCTGATCCTATTTTCTGTACATCTGCCACATCTAGAGTGAATTTGGCATGAGTTAATAGTCCTGTATCTGAAATTTGTCCTCCAGACTCAGCATAAAATGGAGTTTTACTCAGCACAATTTCCAAAGTATCTTTCTGCATTCTAAATTTTATAATTTCACTTGCAGATTTTACATCTTCATAACCCATGAAAAATGATGATTTTTTACTAGATATACTAATCCATTCATTAACACTCCTGCTTGCTTTAAATTTGTTTGTTTCTCTTCCTTTATTCTTTTGGTTTTTCATGCATATATCAAACTCTTTATTATTAACCGAGTAACCTCTTTCTTTTGCCATTAACTCTGTTAAATCTAGTGGAAATCCATACGTATCATATAGTTTAAAAGCATCTCCACCTGCAATAGTTTTTCCATCTGTTTGGCTAACAATTTTTTCAAATATTTCAATACCTCTATCTAAAGTTTCATTGAAGGATTGTTCTTCAGATTTAATAACTTTCTCAATATGAATCTTTCTATCTTTCAACTCAGGATATGCTTCCCCCATTATTTCAACCAAGGAATCAACTAAAGAAAAAATAAATGGAGAATTCATATCAAGCATACGCCCATATCTAGCAGCTCTCCTTAGTACTCTCCTTAAAACATAACCACGACCTTCATTTGAAGGAAGAGCTCCATCTGCAATTGAGAATGACAACATCCTCAAATGATCCGCTATAACTTGGTGAGGGATACCATCATTAAATAAGACATTCTTATTAGTTACTTTTTCAATCTCCTTAATAATAGGAACAAATAAATCAGTTTCATAATTAGACTCTTTATTATTAAGTATTGCTACTAATCTTTCAAACCCGGCACCTGTATCAACATGTTTGTCAGGAAGGTCTTCTAGCTCCCCCTTTGTATTCCTATTGTATTGTATAAATACTAAATTCCATATTTCTCTATATTGTTCATCAATATTTACACCTTTACTATTTTGATTATCTAAACTATCGCCCGTATAGTAATGAATTTCTGTACATGGACCACATGGGCCAGTCTCACCCATTTCCCAAAAATTATCTTTATTCCCAAACTTCAATATCCTTTCAGGATTAATATCCGTATTATCAGCCCAAATTTGCCTAGATTCATCATCATCTTTGTAAACAGTTACCCATAATCTGTTTTTATCTAATTTCCAAACTTCAGTTAACAGTTCCCATGCCCATGATATAGCTTCTTTTTTATAATAATCTCCGAATGACCAATTTCCTAACATTTCAAAGAATGTATGGTGAAAATTGTCTACGCCAACCTCCTCTAAATCATTATGTTTTCCGCTAACTCTTATACATTTTTGAGAGTTAACAGCTCTAGAGATTTCAGGCTTTTCAATACCTAAAAAATATGGTTTGAACTGATTCATACCAGCATTTGTAAACAATAATGTTGGATCATCTAAAGGAACTACTGATGAACTCCTTACGAACGAATGTTCTTTATCCTTGAAAAACTTAATGAATTGAGTTCTTATCGTTCTAGAATCCATTAAAATTTCATCTGAGTTTCTATTTGCATTACTGGAACCTTCACTACTTCCCCTGAAGCATCTGTTTTATATGTAATTCTATTTTTATATACCATCGTCATACCTTTTGAGACCTTAAATCCAATATCATATCCATAAGCTGTTGATGGAGAAGGGTTATCAAAATCAAATATATCAGAATCATTGCTTCTTTGATAGAATGCTTTTGCAACTTCAAGACGGGGGATTTTTTCAGTGTTAATATTTATACTAGCTTGAAAACTCTTATTTCTATCCTTGTTATCCCAGGTTTCATTACTATTCTCATCCTCGAACTCCTCGTCTTCATCCCACTTATTATTATTATTGGAATCAGTGAAGGGTTCCATCTTAATGTATAAATCTTGATAAGCAGCCTCTACCCATAAATACTCAAAAAGATGCGAAGAAGCATTTAGAAAATAACCTCGCATAGCTCTCATGTGAGATAAATCATCACTTTTAGTTATTATATTATCTCCACTAACATTTGCTCTAGTTAAATCATAGGATTTATCCCAGTATGAATACATGAATTTTTCAGAACACTGTCTATATTCTGCCCTAAATTCAACGGGTCCAATTTTTGTATATAATGCGGGGAAAGAAATGCCCCAACCATTATTGTCCAACATTCCATATTGACCATATAATTTTATTCTGCGATTTAGCTTAAAGCTGAAATCTAAAGCAACTCCATATATTGAAGATTTATTATCTTCTAGTGAAAATACAGATTTTATATTTGTTGGTCCATTTGGATCAATTGTAATACCGGCTCCATCTGGGAGTGGAGCCTCTAAATCTTCTCTAAACTCATCTGTCCAGTTATTATATAGAAGTGTCCCATCTTCATCAAAGTACCAATCATCGAACCCGTCTCCATCTA
>ASPJ01000021.1 GCA_000405805.1 Fidelibacterota bacterium SCGC AAA003-L08 | reverse complement strand
TGAAGAAGGAGAAGTAATTACACATTCATTGGTTACTAAGTCAATTGAAAGAGCACAAAAAAAGATTGAAGAAAGAAATTTTAGTATCAGAAAATACGTGCTTGAATATGATGATGTCATGAATCAACAAAGAGAAGTTATTTATGATAGAAGAAATCATGCAATGAGTGGAGGTGATATTTCATCGGAAATAGGTTTAATATCAAAAGAGTATATATCTGATGTCGTAAATATATATTGCATGTCAAATAACTCTAGCGATTGGAATTGGGCAGAACTTGAATTGGATATTATTAACACATTTTCATTAGATGTGAGTTTGTCAAAAACTAAAGTTTCTAATCAAGATGAATTAGTTGAATATATATATAGTGGAGTCTCTGAAATATTAGATTATAAAAATAATACTTCAGATACAGATATGTTTGATAAATTTCAAAGACATATGATTTCTTCAACCATTGATATAAATTGGAGAGAACATTTATATGCGATGGATCAGCTTCGAGAAGGAATTGGCTTAAGGGCGTATGGTCAAAAGAACCCCCTTATTGAATATAAAAAAGAGGGGTTTGGCATGTTTAATGAAATGATATCAAATATTGATAAACAGATATTAACAAGGATATTCAGAACAAATATTGATCGTATTAGTAGTAAACAAGACAATTCATCGTTTGCTCCAAAAAATATAAAGATGAAGCATGCTGATAGTTCGGGCATAGGTTTTGTTCCTCCTCCTCAATCAAAGCAAGCATCCAATAATAGGCAAGGTGCAAAACTTCAGCCTATTAAAGTTGAGGAGAAAATTGGTAGAAATGATTCATGTCCTTGCGGGAGTGAAAAAAAATATAAAAAATGTTGTGGGAGAACTAATTGAAAAAGAAATTTGAAACTAGAGTGATTCATGAAGGGCAGATTCCAGAAAAAGAATTTGGATCTATTTCAAAGCCTATATATCAAACATCTACATTTAAACAAAATGATTTTGCTGAATATATTTATGATTATTCAAGAGCAGGGAATCCAACTAGAACTGATTTGGAAACAAACATTGCATCCCTTGAAGAAGGAACTGGATCAGCAATGTATGCTTCAGGAATGGCTGCAATTTCGGCCACATTAACACTATTAAAATCAGGGGAACATATTATTTCTAATTACAATGTTTATGGTGGAGCCTTTAGATTGATTGATAAAATATTATCAAATATGGGGATTCAAGTTTCATGGGTAGATACCTCCTCAATTGACCAGATAGAAAGTGCATTGAAGAATAATACCAGAATGATTTTAATAGAAACTCCTACAAATCCTATGATGCAATTAGCTGATATTAAGGCAGTGTCAGAATTTTCAAAATCAAATAATTTAATATCGGTTGTAGATAATACGTTTATGTCTCCGTATTTTCAGCGTCCACTTACATTAGGGGCTGATTTAGTAGTTCATAGTACAACAAAATATATCAATGGCCATAGTGATGTTATTGGAGGAGTTGTTGTTTCTAAAAATGAGTCATTATTAGAGCAGTTACACTTTATCCAAATGTCAGTAGGTGCGGTACCAAGCCCTTTTGACTGTTGGTTGACTCAAAGATCTATTAAAACATTGGCGTTGAGAATGAAAGCACATAATAAAAATGCAATGTTAATAGCTAGGGAACTTGAGAATAACACTAAAGTCGATAGAATATATTATCCAGGACTAGAGAGTCATCCTCAGCATGATTTAGCTAAAAAGCAACAATTAGATCCAGATGGAAATCCAGCATTTGGAGGTATGATTTCAATTGAATTATCAAATATTGAAAAAGCCCGAAAATTTGTTAAAAATTTAAAAATATTTATTTTAGCAGAAAGCTTAGGAGGCGTTGAAAGTTTAGTCTGCCATCCAGCATCAATGACCCATGCATCATTACCAGAAGAGGTTAGATCTAAAATCGGTTTATCGGATGGGTTAGTTAGATTATCTGTTGGGGTTGAGCATGTAGATGATTTATTAAAAGATATAAATTCAGCTCTTAGTAAAATTTAAAAAACTATAGATTATAATATTAATCAAAGTCAGTTATTTTAACTGTAACAACCTGACACAAAAAACTTCGAATATATTGTTATAAATTCGTAAGTTGGAGACTCGGTTTTTATACAAATTTTGAAATTTAATTTTAATCAAGCTTTACCAAGGAGGAGAACTAATGTTCATTACAAAAAAATCAACTACATTTATTTTAGCATTAACAGTAATATTTGCTAATTTTCTTTTTTCAAATTCATTATCGTTAGATGATAATGGTGATAATACTTGGAATGTAAATTACGATAGCGATAGTCCTATAGGTGGATTTCAATTCGGTATTGATGGTGCAGATATAACAGATGCCGCTGGTGGAGCAGCTGGAGATGCAGGCTTCATGATCTCGGCAAGTTCTTCATTAGCACTTGGATTCTCATTAACTGGTGCCACTATACCAGCAGGTGAAGGTCTCCTAGTAGTTCTTACTCTTGATGGTGATTCTCCTGTTTTAACTGGAATTGTTATGTCAGATTCTGCGGGGGTTGATTTAGGTTTTACATGTGATGGAGCTTATTGTCCAAGTACATGTGATGATGATACAGCATGTAATTTTGGTGCTGAAGCTGAATGTGAATATGCTGAAGAAAATTACGATTGTGATGGAAATTGTACAGTTACTGTAGATTGTGCTGGCGTATGTGGTGGCATGGCAGAGGTTGATGAATGTGGTGTGTGTGAAGGTTCTGGTTCTGATTTTCAATGTTGGGATGGATCTATTGAATGTGCTGAAACTGATTGTCCTGAAGAACCTGCTGATTTAATTGAATTATCTTTTCAAAATTTAGTTCTTCCAACCGAACAAGATACTATTGGAACTTTAGACGTTTATATGATAAATACCGGTCCAGTTGCTGGATTTCAAGTAGAATTAAGTGGTTTAAATATTACTGGAGCATCAGGTGGTTCTGCAGATGCTGCAGGATTTATGGTGTCAACTGGATCAACAACTCTATTGGGTTTTTCATTGACCGGAGCGACTATTCCAGAAGGAGAAGGAGTATTATTAAATGTATCATTTATTAATCCAGATATTGATATATGTTTTGTAGATGCAGTAATGTCTGATTCAGACGCAAATGGATATGATACTAATTTAGGTGATTGTTATTCTGGAACTCCAGGATGTATGGATGATACAGCTTGTAATTATAACATGGATGCTACCTACGATGATGACTCATGTGAATATTATGAAGATGAAGGTGGTATTTGTTGTAATGAAGAAGATGATGCAGATTGTGGTGGATATTGTTTTGGCGGTATGTATGAGGATGCATGTNGTGTTTGTGATCCAGATTCTACTAATGATAACGAATGTATTGCGGTTGATCAAGGCTTGGTAGGTGATTGGGTATTATCTAGTGAGTATTTTGAAAATCAAACCTGTGCTGATGTAGTTCCTGGAACTGGTGTTGTATGGGAAGATTCTGAAGAGGGTCCTCCTCATTATATTGAATTAAATGCAGATGGTACTGCGATGTTTATCTGGGCATTTAATCCTGATGGAAATGAATGTACTAGTGATGATCAGTGTGATAATCCAGGTGCTACAGATGAAGAAGAATATTCCTGCAATCAAAATACCGGAAATTGTGAAATGCAAATGAATCTTGGCTGGGGGATTAATGCAATTAATAGTTCTTTTTGCTTGCTTGGAGATGACTATGAGGCTGAATGCGTTGGAGAGCTTACTTTTAATGTTGATGGTACATGGGCTATTGTTGAGGACGACATGGATGATGAGGAAAACCCAGAATGTTTGATTACTACAGCTGAATTTGCTGTTTCAGGTTGTTCTGATGATATGGCATGTAATGCGGTAGATGGTGCAAACTGGGAAGATGGTTCTTGCTGGTATACAAACGAAGGTTGCACATGTGAAGATGGTGAAGGTATGACCTCTGATTGTACTGGTGATTGTGGTGGAACCCTTGAATATGATTGTGCTGGAGTATGTGATGGTGCTGCGACAGAAGATGTATGTGGTGATTGTAATGGTTCAGCTACAGATCCATCAGAGTGCATACAGCCCGGTTTTAGTTTAGATTTTGGTGATATTGATTTAGAAAATGGCACATTAGATATCGTTATGAATAATGAATTTGGTGTTGCAGGATTTCAGTTTAATGTTGAAGGGCTTAATATTACAGGTGTTTCAGGTGGTTCAGCAGAGGATAATGGTTTTATGGTATCTGCTGCCGGAACAGTAGTAGTAGGTTTTTCATTGAGCGGTGATGTTATTCCTCCAGGTAATGGAGTGCTGGTTTCTTTAACTTTTGATGATGCAGGTGATGAGTTGTGTATAGCTGGTGCAATTTTATCAGATTCCGATGCAAATCCTTATGATGTAGAAGTCGGTGATTGTTTTAATGGTTATGGATGCATGGACATGACTGCATGTAACTATGACCCAGCTGCACAATTTGATGATGGATCATGTGCATATGAATTTGATTGTTTAAATGAATGTGGTGGTGATGCAGTAATTGATAATTGCGATGTTTGTGATGGTATGGATGGAGATGTAGATTGTTTTGGAGTGTGTTTTGGTGATGGTTTTACTGATATAGCTGGAGATTGCTGTGATAGTTCTGAAGCAGATGCATGTGGCCTTTGTTTTGGCCCTGCTACTAGTCCAGAAGATTGTATTCCGTTAGTAACGGTTTCAATATCCGACCTGTCTGAAAATGCAGATGATACATTTACTGCAACAATAAATATGCAAAATACAATTCCTGTCGCTGGATGGCAATTTGATTTAACATCAATACCAGCTGGAGTTACATTACTTGAAGTATATGGCGGTTCATCTGAGGATGCAGGGCATAGCATATCATTTAGCCCTAGTGGTACAGTAATTGGATTTTCATTAACTGGGGATGCAATTCCATTTAGTAATGCACCACTAACATATATTGATCTATCAATAGATAGTGAATATGCAATATTAGATTTAGAAGAAGCTATTTTCTCTGATTTAGCAGGTGGTTCTATACCAGTTGAATATGGAAATTCATGGTTATATGGAGATCTTCCAGACATTCCATTAGTTCCTACTAATTTAACAGCTACATTATTTGAAAGTACAAATATAAGTTTAGATTGGGATGATTCTGAATTAGCTGATTTTTATACGATTTATCGTGATAACATGATGCTTACTACATCATTAACGTCGGACTATTTAGATACTAACTTGGAAGAATTAACTACATATTCTTATCATGTGTCAGCTTCTAATATTTCTGGTGAATCAGGAATGTCTGATGTGGCATCAGCAACTACTGAATATGAGCCTTTTGATATATTGGCACCAACAGAATTAACAGCTGTTGGAGGTGATGAAGTGGTAGATCTTGCATGGAATAATCCAGTAGGAGGCTCAGATACAATGTGTGATGATGGGTCTGGAATGTACATGGATTGTGATGGTATGTGTTTTGAAGATGAGTGGTGTAATGATGGTACCATAGGCCAGTGGGGCTATAATTGTCTTGAAGGGATTGGAGATGGTTACTGTGATGATGGTAGTTTTGGAATCGACTTTAACTGTGAAGCTTGGGATTTTGATGGTGGTGATTGCGAAGGTACAGGGTCTGATGGTGGCGGAGGAGAATGCGAAGAAATAGCAAATTTCTCTATATCTGCAGGAGAATGTACTGAAGGCACAAATTCATATTTGCTTAGTTGGGAAGGTGGATGTACATTAACTGAAATGTATTTTGGTCCAGATGAGGATATCAATTCAATGCAAGCTTTTGATTTGTCTGGTTATAACTTTAATTCAGCATTCACATTTTATGGATTTGGTCCTAATGAAACAAATTATTTTATGGTTGTATCAGGGGCTGTTTCTTCTGATATAGTTGGTGGAAATAGTGGGAGTGAAGATTGTGGAGGATTTGCAAGTTCTCCAGATGTTATGCCAGTTGATATTTCTGAGATGTCAAGATTAGTAAATGGAGAACATCCTACGGGAAATAATAATTCTAGAGATGAACTGACAGGTATAAACGTATATCGTGCTTCAGAAGATTCTGAATTACTATTAGTATCTTCGCTAGCAGGCACTCCTGAGGCTTTTGTAGATACAGATGTTCAAAATGGTATTGAATATACTTACGCTGTTACTTCTGTATATGATAATGGTGTGTTTGAATCAGAATTTTCTAATATTGCAACGGCAATGCCAATGAGCACAATTACCTTAGGTCTTTCTAATGGAAGTGTGCAAAGTGGTGATACTCTGCAATTATCTTTATCAATGAATAACTCTGACCCGGTTGCAGGTATTCAATTTGATTTATCATCTATTCCTGATTATTTAACTTTAGTTGGAGCTAATCCAACTGCAAGAATCCCTGCTGATTGGGCTATATCGACTAATTCAGATGGCAGAGTATTAGGATTTTCATTCTCAGGAACAACAATTGAAAGTGGTCAGGGAGATATATTTGATCTCTCTTTTGCTTCGTTTGCAACTGAACCATCAGATGTTACAGTTTGCACATCTGGGGAAATATTCTCAGATACGCAAAGTAATTCATTTGATGTTGAAGGAGCATGTGGATCTGTAGATGTTACAGTTCAGGGAATTGATGCTACTTTATCTTATGATGGAGGTCCCGTAAATCAAGGAGACACTTTCAGTGTTTCTGTCGCAATGGACAACCCTGAAGAAGTAGCTGGTTTTGAACTACATCTACAAGATGTCCCTGAATCAATGGATGCAATAAGTATCACGTTAAGTCCTGAATTAGAGGCGATAGGCGGGATGTCTGATATGAGTAATGTAAATGGTGAAGCTCTTGTATTATGGTTCTCATTAACAGGAGCAACTATCCCGGCTAACTTTGGAGACTTACTAACTATTGAATACCAAGTAGATGAAGATGCTCCAGATGGAGATGCTGAGTTATCTTTTGGATCACTAACTACATTTTCTACCAGTTTAGGACAGTCTATGTATTGGAGTGGTGAAGGAACAATAATCCCAGTTGGACTTCCAGATGTTTATTTAAGTTTAGTCCAGACTAGTGGAAATACATATGAAGTACATATGGATAATAATGATCTTGTTTCTGGATTTCAATTTTCTATTGAAGATATGCCAAACAACTTAGTGTTATCAAGTTTAGCTGCAACAAATAGAGTTCCTGAAGACTGGGCTATTTCTGGAAATGAAAATCAAGGAATGGCAAGTATGTTAGGATTTTCTTTTGGAGGAACTACTATTGAAGCAGGATCTGGTCCAATTTTAGAGGTCACAGTAGAAACTCCTGATGGAGATTTTTCTACAGATTTAAGTTTTTATGAAGCTATTCTATCGAATCCTTCAGCAAGTGCATATTGGACTATATCTGGAGGGACTACATTTTCAAGTGACTTTACTCCTCCAGGTCCTGAAATAATTCTTACATCTGAAGGTGGTCCTTTCCAAGTTTCTTTAAGCTGGGAATTAAATAGTTTTAATAGTCGAGATAATGTTGACCTAACATTAGTAAATGTTGATTTAGAGGCAGGTACGGCAGATGTATATATGGTAAATACAGAACCTGTAAGTGGATTTCAAATTTCATTTACAGGAGCTGATATATCAGGAGCTTCTGGTGGAAGTGCTGCAACTGCGGGATTTATGGTATCTACTGGTTCTGATATGATACTTGGATTTTCATTATCTGGTGCATCAATTCCTGCTGGTGAAGATACATTGATAAGTCTTGTCTTTACATCTACAGACTCGGAGCTTTGTTTTGATGCTGCAACCATGTCAGATCCTGCAGGTTCAGCTATAAGTACAACAGTAGGTGATTGTGGTCCAGGTGGTGGTGATGATGGTGGATCTGATGTTCCTGGTTGCATGGATATGAGTGCATGTAACTATAATCCAGATGCTACAGAAGATGATGGTTCATGTGAATATGATTCATGTGTTGGATGTATGGATATGTATGCATCTAACTATGACTCAGATGCTACTATCCCATGTGATGAATGTTGTGAATATCCAAATATGACATTTAACGTATCTAGAGATGGGCAGGTAATTGCATCCAATCTAGAGTCTTATAATTATGTTGATATGGGATTACAAGCAGGTGCAGAGTATTGTTATATGGTTACAGCGTATTATGATGGAATGCCAGCAGGCGAGTCTAATGAATCGTGTGCTACTACAGATAATGTCGTAGTTCAAGATGTATCTTTAGATGCATTACAAATGAATTTCTTATCATTCAATGTAGTTCCTGATGATGCAAGTATTTCATCTGTGTTTGCCAATAATAGTTTATTGATTCTTTCTAATGATAGTGGTCAATATTTTGCACCAAACTTTGGAGTTGATCAAATTGGTAATTTATCTCCAACAGATGCATATGCAACTTTCCCATCAGGTATTGATGATCAGATGGTATCAGTGGCAGGTGCACCAATAAATCTTGAAACAGTGATTACAGTGAATGCTGCACAATTTAATATGCTCCCATATTTACCTCAAGGGTGCTTGGATACTGAGGCAATATTTGCAGATCATGAAAATGATATTCTAATTGTTAAAGATGATGTTGGTACATATTATGTGCCTGGTTTTGGTGTAATGACATTAACTGAAATGTGTCCAGGTGAAGGATATGAAGTATTCTTAAGTAGTGCTAATGATCTTGAATTTATGTATCCATCAGGAAATATGGTTCGTACTCATTCAGAGCAATCTGAATTCTGGAGTAACTATCGTATTAATAGTGTATCAACTCAATATGAGATTGCAAAAACAGGTATATCTCATCCAATCATTATTACTGATATAGCAGGTGCTGTAGAAGTAGGTGATGAGTTTGTTGCATATGCTGGTGATATGGTAGTGGGTGCAACTAAGGTAATTGATTTAGATGCTCCAGTTGTTATATCTACATGGGGTGGATATCATGAGTTTGGTATTGATTTAGACGGTTATACTTCAGGAGATAAGATTGATATTAGATTATGGAGTGAATCTGAAAATCGTGAGCTTCGAGTGGTAGCTGATTTAGATGGAGATACTTTTGGTGAAGCACCTTTAACTACTGGTACAGCTAGTGTATCAACAGATAGTGTTACACCAAATGAATTTAATTTATCTCAGAACTATCCAAATCCGTTTAATCCAACAACACGTATAGATTATAGTGTTGTGAGTAATGGTCATGTAACATTGAATGTATATGATATTACTGGTAGATTGGTGTCAACATTAGTTGATGGTTATGTAGATGCGGGTTATCATAGTGTGATGTGGAGTGGATCAGATGACAATGGTATTAGGTTGTCTTCTGGAATATACTTCTATTCATTGCAAAGTGAAACTTCAAGCATGACACGTAAAATGGTGTATATGAAGTAATTAGTTCTAAATAAGTTATTGATTAAAAAAGGCGAGTTTTATCTCGCCTTTTTTATTATTACAAAGAGTTACATTTTAATATTTCATAAATGGTATTAAATAAACTAACTTTTAAACGTTAATTGGGCTTAATAGCCTTTTTACTGGATGATTTTTAGTATATTAAAAATTTAAAAAATAATACTTTATAATTAAGGAAAGGTTGGACAATATGTTACGTAATTTCATGATTTTATTAACTGTGTTAACTACTGGTTTATTTGCAAACTCATTATCATTAGAAGATAATGGTGATGGTACTTGGAATGTAAATTATTCAAGTGATGCAAATATTGGAGGTTTTCAATTTAATGTTGATGGTGCAACAGTTACCGGTGCATCTGGTGGAAGTTCTGAAGATGCTGGTTTTATGATATCAACAAGTTCTACTATGGTATTGGGTTTTTCACTTGCAGGTACTACTGTTCCTGCTGGTGATGGTACTTTAGTAGTTCTTGAATTAGATGGAACTCCAACTGGTTTAAGCGGTATTGTTGTTTCAGATTCAACTGGAAATGCTTTAGATTTTACATTTGATGGAGGAGCTTCTACTCCAACAGTTTCTATATCATCTCCCTCAGATGGTGCTCAGATTGAAGGAAATGATATTGATGTATCTGTTTCATGTACAGATTGCGATGGTGATCATTACCATGCTTATTTAGATGGAAGCATGGCTGGAATGTTTTATTCAGACAACTTTTCAATAACTGCAGGTTTTGGAGATCATACGCTAGAAGTTGTTTTAGCAGATGGTTCCCATACTGAATATGATGGCATATCTGATTCAGTTTCCTTTTCAAATTTTGAAGGTGGTGGTGCAGATGGTGTAGAGTTAAGTTTTCAAAATGTTGATACATCTTCTGGAACTTTAGATATTTATATGGTTAATTCTGATCCAGTAGCAGGATTTCAATTTGGTTTAAGTGGTTTAACTATTACTGGTGCTGCAGGTGGAAGTGCTGCAGATGCAGGGTTCATGACTTCTACTTCTGCTACCATGGTTTTAGGATTTTCACTGTCAGGTGCAACTATTCCTTCTGGTGAAGGAGTATTAACAACTGTATCATTTAGTGATGCAGGTGATGAAATATGTTTTACTGATGCAGTTCTATCAGATTCTTCAGGAAGTCCACTTGATTCTTCTTTAGGAGATTGTTTCTCAGGTACTCCTGGTTGTACAGATTCTAGTGCATGTAACTATAATGCAGATGCAACTGTAGATAATGGTTCTTGTGCATATGAAACTGATTGTGCTGGCGAGTGTGGTGGTTCAGCTATGGAAGATTGTGCTGGCGAATGTAATGGTTCAGCTATGGAAGATTGTGCTGGTGAGTGTAATGGTTCAGCTATGGAAGATTGTGCTGGTGAGTGCAATGGTTCTGCTGTTGTTGATGATTGTGGTGTTTGTGGTGGCGGTAATGCTGATCAGGATTGTGCTGGCGAATGTAATGGATCTGCTGTAGAAGATTGTGCTGGCGAATGTAATGGATCTGCTGTAGAAGATTGTGCTGGTGAGTGCGGCGGTTCAGCTATGGAAGATTGTGCCGGTGAATGTGGTGGCTCTGCTGCTGAAGATGATTGCGGTGTTTGTGATGGTGGCAACACTGATCAGGATTGTGCGGGTGAATGTTTTGGAAGTGCAGTAGTTGATTGTGCTGGTGAATGCGGCGGTTCAGCTATGGAAGATTGTGCCGGTGAATGTGGCGGTTCTTCTGAATACGATTGTTCTGGAGCTTGTGGCGGCGATGCTGATTTTGATGCTTGTGGTGTATGTGATGGCGGCGAAACAGATCCTGAAAATTGTATACAGGATGGATATAGCCTTAGCTTTGGCGATGTAGATTATGATGCTGGAACATTAGATATTATAATGAATAATGAAGATGCTGTTGCCGGTTTTCAATTTACCTTAACTGGTTTAACTATTACTGGTGCTGCAGGTGGAAGTTCTGAAGCTGCAGGTTTTATGGTATCAGCTTCTGATGACACTGTAATAGGTTTTTCATTGACAGGAGCTACCGTAGCTTCTAGTAATGGTGTATTGATTACCGTTAGTTTTGAAGATGCTGGAGACGAATTATGTATAGTTGAAGGTATTTTGTCAGATCCATCTGGAAGTGCATATGATGTTGACCTTGGAGATTGTTTTAATGGCTTTGGTTGTATGGATATGGCTGCATGTAACTATGATGGAAATGCAGTTATTGATGATGGTTCTTGTGAATATGAATTAGATTGTGCTGGTGTATGTGGTGGTGATGCAGTAGTTGATGATTGTGATGTTTGTGATGGTGGCAATGCTGATCAAGATTGTACTGGCGAATGTTTTGGAAATGCTGAATATGACTGTTCAGGTGTTTGTAATGGTGATGCAGACTTTGATGTTTGCGGTGTTTGTAATGGCGATGAAACGAATCCTGATAACTGCATAGAAGATGGATACAGCCTTAGTTTTGGTACGGTAGATCTAGTAAATGGTGTTTTAGATATCGTCATGAATAATGAAGGTGCTGTTGCTGGATTCCAATTTAATATTGATGGATTAGATATTACTGATGCCTCAGGTGGAACTGCAGAGGCTAATGATTTTATGATATCAACCGGTGGTGGTGTTGTTATTGGTTTTTCATTGACGGGGGCTACTATTCCTCCAGGAAATACAGTTTTAACACAAGTTAGTTTTACTAATGCGGGTGATGAACTTTGTTTGAGTAATGCAATTTTATCAGATCCTGATGCAACCTCTTTAGATGTTGATCTTGGAGATTGTTTCAATGGTTTTGGTTGTATGGATATGTCTGCATGTAACTATGATGCCAATGCAGTAGTGGATGATGGTTCTTGTGAATATGAATTAGATTGTTTAGGTGACTGTGGTGGTGATGCAGTAGTTGATGAGTGTGGTGATTGTGATGGTGGTAACGCTGCACAAGATTGTTTTGGTGATTGTTCTGGTGATGGCTATACTGATCCAGGTGGAGAATGTTGTTATGAAAATGATTTAGATATTTGTGGAACATGTTTTGGTGAAGCAACTGATATTTCTGAATGTGGCTGTGATGGTCCAACAACAGTTTCTCTAGGTAGCGGTTCCATTGATGCGGGTGATGCTATTGATATAGCGCTAAGTCTATGTAATGATGATCCTGTTGCAGGTATTCAGGTACAATTTATTGATATTCCAGACTTCTTAGATGTTGAAGATTTAGTCGCAACAGATAGATTAGCTGGTTTAGAATTAAGTTGGAGTATGCAAACTGATGGTTCAACTATCTTAGTTGCTTTCTCACTCTCAGGATTAGAAGTACAACCAGGTGATGGTCCGATAGCTTACATAAATTATCAATCAAATAATATTTATGAATCAGATGTTGTCCTTGATGTTGTAGAATCTATTTTATCAAATAATATGGGTCAAGAAATTGAACATGGTAGTGAAAATGGTTTAGTATCAATATCAGGGGAAGAACTTCCTGAACCTCCAGCTGCTCCAACAGGTTTGGAAGCAACAGCTGGTGAGAGTCAAGTTGATTTAACATGGAATGCATCTGCAAATACAGATTATTATGAAGTATGGCGTGAACAACAATCTGCAGGTGGTGATGGTGGTGGTACAACTGGTGGTGGCACTGAAGGTGTCGGTGAAGAATGTGAAGGTTGTGGTGCTGCAAGCTGCATGTATGATTGTCAATTGAACTGTGTAGATGCAGATGTTTTATTTTCATGGATTGGTGATGGCTATTGTGATGATATGACCTGGGGTATGTATTTAGATTGTCCTGAGTTTGATTGTGATGGTGGTGATTGTCCTACTTTAGATTGTGATGGTGGTGCTGGTGGCGGAACTACTGGTGGAACTACTGGTGGTGGTTCAGCAGATAGCTGTGAAGGTAATTGTGAAAGTAGTGCTTCTAGTGGATGCTATTGTGATTCTCTTTGTGAAAGTTTAGGTGATTGCTGTGCAGATGCTTGTGACTTCTGTGGCTATAACTGTGGCGAGCAATTTACTTGGAACAATGGTAATGATCTTTATGAGAGCAATCATGATGAGTATGGTAATAGAATCACAGATCATTTATTAGATAAACAAGATTATTTTGATAATATTATGAATTCTCGTGATTATACATTAATAGGTACCTCAAATGGAACTGCATTCACAGATGATGATGTGGTAAATGGTGCTGAATATTGTTATTATGTTGTAGCAGTGAATGCTGTAGGAGATTCTCCTCCTTCCAATACAGCCTGTACAACTCCATATGGATTAAATGCTCCAGAGGATTTAGTTGCTGAAGGTGATTGGGCTGTGATTAATGTTTCATGGCAAGAGCCAGAACAAACAGGTGATGATGGTGGCGGCACTGATGGTGGTGGCACTGATGGTGGTGGTGATTGCACAGATTATTCAATTACCTGTGATGGTGGAACATGGCAAACTGAAACTACTTGGGAGTTATCTAATGGTCTTTCAGGTGGTGCTCCATATTCTAGTACTCAGTGTTTATCAGATGGCGATTATACCCTTTATATGTATGATTCATGGGGTGATGGTTGGAATGGTGACTATTGGACTATTTCTTCTGGTGATGGTTCATTCAGTGCAACTATAGTTACAGGTACAGAAGACACAGCTAGTTTTACTCTTCCTCTTAGCGGAGATGGTGGCACAACTGGTGGTGGAACAGCAGACTGTGATGATTGTGAATTTGATTTTACTGCATATGGTTCTGAATGTTGTGATACAGCATGGGATGAATATGCTATAGATTGTGCTACACTAGAGTCTACTTATTACTGGGATTGTTCAGGATGTTCATGCCCAGGAGACGCAGCAGGTTCTAATGGTGGTGGTAATCAAGAAGTATCTGAATTAACTCCAATTGTTAAGCCATATACTAATGAATCAAATACTGCTAATCGTGATCTTGAAAGTTATAATTTATATAGAGATGGTGAATTTTTAGCTAATACTGGTTTGTCAACAAGCTATGCAGATTCAAATATAGACTTTGATATTGAATATTGTTATAGTGTTACAGCCGTGTATACTGAAGGTGAATCTAGTCAATCTAATGTTGACTGTGCAACTGCTTTAGATCCAGGTGATGTTATAGAACTGGATGTTAGTGATGCAGGAGTTGATATTGGAGGAACAACAACTATGAGCGTCCTTATGAGTAATGAGGATCCTGTAGCTGGGTTCCAATTTACTTTATCATTCAATCCAGACATTGCTAGTATCGTTAGTGTTTCTGAAACAGAAAGAACAGCTGGATTTAGTGTATCTCAAGGAAATGGTGTTATAATTGGGTTCTCATTAACAGGAGCTTCTATTGCACCAGGAACCGGCGCTATTGTTGACATTGAAGTTTCAGGTGATGCATTTGGTGTAGCAGAAGCATGTTTATCAGATGTAGTATTATCTGATCCAGGTGCTAATAATATGATATCTACAAGTGATTGTGGTACACTTGCTGTTGGAGGCGATGCAGTAGTTGGCTGTACGGATCCAGAAGCATTGAATTATGATCCAGAGGCAAATATAGCTTGTGATGATTGTTGTCAATATCCTGTAGATGTTACATTAACATTTGGAGGTCAAACTGAAAATACTATTGATATAGTAATGCAAAATGAAGTTCCAGTTGCTGGATTTCAATTTGAATTGGATGGCTTAGAAATTGTAAGTGCATCTGGTGGATCTGCTGAAGCAGCAGGTTTTATGATTTCATCTTCTGGTAGCACAACAATAGGTTTTTCATTAACAGGAGCAACAATTCCTGCTGGTGAAGGAGTCTTAGTTACTATAGAACATGGTGGATTTGAAGAAGCATGTTTTGGAGAAGTTGTAATGTCAGATCCTTCAGGTTCAGCATTATCAGTAAATACTGGTGAATGTGCTGAATTTAATGCAGTTGATCCTGTGTATGGATGTACTGATATGGATGCATGTAACTATGATGCTGAAGCTAACACAGATGATGATTCCTGTGAATATCCAGAAGAAAACTATGATTGTGATGGTAACTGTATTGCGGAAACAGATTGTCTAGGTGAATGTGGTGGTGATGCAGTAGTAGATGCATGTGGTGATTGTGACGGTGGTATAACTGACCCAGATGATTGCTGGACATTACAATACTTTACTGATTTACCAGATGAAACAGGTGAAAGCCAATTAGTAATCATATCAGATGCTACTGGTTTAGAACCAGGAGATGAAGTTGGTTTATATGATGCAAGTGCGATTACTACTTTTGACAATGAAAATCTTGATAACTGCGCTAATGATATTGGTGAATTATTAGTTGGTGCTGGTGTTTGGACAGGTTCTCAATTAAATATAGTTGGTGTTGGTTCAGTAGACTTATGTGCATTTGAGGGTCCTCAACTTCCAGGTTATGTTGAAGGCAATCCTGTGGTGTACAAAGTATGGAAAGCTTCTGAAGATAGAGTATATGATGCTGAAGTTAACTCTTATAGTGCTGGTACAGGTACTTGGGGTGATATTATTATTGCAGCTGATTTACTTGAGCCTATTTTCACAATAACACAAGAAGTTCCAGTATCTGCGCTTTCAATGAATGCTGTTTCATTCTCAAGTACTCCAGAAGATGGGGCAGCTAGTTCAGTGTTTGCTGAAAATGATGTATTAATAATATCTAATGATGCTGGTCAATATTATGCACCAAACTTTGGTGTGGATTTAATTGGTGATATGGACTTCACTAGAGGCTATAACGTATTCTTAACTGGTGCTAATGATCAAACTATAGTTGTTGAAGGAATACCGTTTGATTTAGATGAAACATCAGTTACGGTAGAAGCTTTACAAAATAATCTTATTGGTTATCTGCCAACAGAGTGTATGGATACTGAATACATCTTTGAAGATCATGATAATATTCTAATCGTTAAAGATGATAGTGGTAACTACTATGCTCCAAACTTTGGGGTAGCGATTCTAGATGAAATGTGTCCAGGTGAAGGATATGAAATTTTCCTAACTGGTACAGATGATATAGAATTATTCTACCCATCAGGAGATATGGCTCGTACTCATTCAGAGCAATCTGAATTCTGGAGTAACTATCGTATTAATAGCGTATCAACTCAATATGAGATTGCAAAAACAGGTATATCTCATCCAATTATTATTACGGAGCTTAATGGTTCTGTAGAGGTTGGTGATGAGCTTGTAGCATATGCTGGTGATATGGTAGTGGGTGCAACTAAGATAGTTGATTTAGATGCTCCAGTTGTAATATCTGCATGGGGTGGATATCACGAGTTTGGTATTGATTTAGATGGTTATACTTCAGGGGATGAGATTGATCTTAGATTATGGAGTGGATTTGAAGGTCGTGAGCTTAGAGTAGTGGCTGATTTAGATGAAGATGAATTTGGCATGGCTCCTTTAACTGTTGGTACAGCAAATGTATCAATGGATGATGCAGTGCCAATGGAAGTTAATTTATCTCAGAACTATCCAAATCCATTTAATCCGACAACACGTATAGATTATAGTGTTGTGAGTGATGGTCATGTAACATTGAATGTATATGATATTACTGGTAGATTAATATCAACATTAGTTGATGGTTATGTAGATGCGGGTTATCATAGTGTGATGTGGGATGGAATAGATGATAGCGGTAAAATGGTTGCTGCTGGAATATACTTCTACTCATTACAAAATGAAACTTCAAGCATGACACGTAAAATGGTATATATGAAGTAATTAGTTCTAAATAAGTTATTAATTAGAAAAGGCGAGTTTTATCTCGCCTTTTTTATTATAAAAAATTATTAATTAGAACAAACATGAATACTACATACTATATTTTTTAGAATCTAGTCGTTCTTTTTTACGTTCTTCACGACCCTCTGGGTTAGGTTGTGGGATAGCTGTTAATAATGTTTTTGTATATTCATGCTGAGGATTATTAAATATTTCTTCAACAGTATTAAATTCTACAATTTCTCCTAAATACATAACAGCTACATGTGAAGATATATGTTTTACGACAGATAAGTCATGAGCAATAAACAAAATTGTCAAATTAAATTCTTCTTGAAGATCCATCATAAGGTTTATAACTTGTGCTTGAATAGAGACATCAAGTGCAGATACAGGTTCATCAGCTATAATAATAGCAGGTTCTGTTGCCAACGCTCTTGCAATACCTATACGTTGTCTTTGTCCTCCAGAGAACTCATGTGGATATCTAGTGGCCTGTTCCTTACTTAATCCAACTTTTTCAAGTAACCAGTTAACTTTTTCAACTTTTTCCTTCCCTGTCATTTTAGTATGAATATTAAGTGGTTCCTGAATAATATCTTTGACAATCATTCTTGGATTTAAAGATGAGAATGGATCTTGAAATATCATTTGAATCATAGGACGATACTTCAGTAGTTGTCTTTTATTTAAACTTAATATATCAATTTCTTCATCTTCCAAATTTTCATTATGTAAGAATACACTTCCACTCATTCTAACATCAGGAGCTGTTAGTTTCAATACATTTAAAATAGCTTTTCCTAAAGTAGATTTCCCAGATCCTGATTCCCCTACAATTCCAATTGTTTTACCTCTAGGAATTTCAAGATTTACATTTTTAACAGCATGTACTGCTGAGACTTCTCTTTGAAGAATACCTCCAAATAGAGGAAACTCAACATTTAGATTTTCAATTTTTAATTATTTTTTTATTTTTTTTCATTTAATCATACTTTTATGACATCTAACAAAATGACCAGGTTTAGCCTCAAAAAGTTCTTGATTTTCCTTTGTGCCATAGCATGGACAATCTTGTCCATTAAATCGATTGCAAAACTTACACCCATCATCCATATCAATTATTGATGGAACCATTCCCTTTAATGCTTTTAATCTATTTGTTTTAGACTCCATATGAGGGATAGAATCCATAAGTGCTTTAGTATAAGGATGCAGAGGGTTTTTAAATAGTTCCTTAACAGTTGCAATTTCTTGAATTTCACCCCCATACATAACAATGACTCGATTACATGTTTCAGCAACAACAGCTAAGTCATGAGTTATTAATAAAATAGCAGAATCATCCCGTTTATTTTTTAACTCCATCATTAAATCAAGTATCTGAGCTTGTATAGTTACATCTAAGGCGGTTGTTGGTTCATCTGCGATTAACAATGAGGGATTACATTGCAGAGCCATTGCAATCATAACTCTCTGTCTCATTCCTCCAGAAAATTGATGAGGATATTCATTCATTCTATCCTTTGGATTAGGGATTCCAACTAATTCTAATATTTCTATGCTTTTGTTAGTAGCTTCTTCTTTTGTAATTCCTTCATGTTTAATTAACACTTCATTCATCTGATAACCAATTGTAAGCACTGGATTAAGAGATGTCATTGGTTCTTGAAAAATCATTGCAATATCTCTGCCTCTAAATTCTCTTATTTCATCAAATGATAAATCAAGCAAATTAATCTGTAGTTTTAATTCATTAATATCTAGATATTTT
>ASPJ01000020.1 GCA_000405805.1 Fidelibacterota bacterium SCGC AAA003-L08 | reverse complement strand
GGTTAGATGTAGGAGTTGTTCCAAATCCATATATTGCACATTCTGAATTTTCAGAAACAGCTTATTGTAGGCGAATACAATTTATTCGGTTGCCGGAAGATTATAAGATTACAATATACACCATAACAGGTGAGATTGTGGATTCGATGGATTGTGGAGATGAGGATGATTGTAATTTTCAAAGTTGTAATGATGACGTTGGATGGCACTGGTGGGATTTACGTACTCTTAATAATCAGGAGGTGTCTCCAGGGTTATATATATATACAGTAGAGGGTACTGATGATAATGGTAAAAAAATTAAACATATTGGGAAATTTGCAGTAATTCGATAAGGGGATTAAATGAAGAATATAAAATATATTTCAATAATACTACTAATAATAAATATTAGTTTTGGATACAGAGATACTCCGGATATAGTTACAAAAGTTGCAACATCTGTTGGTAATTGGTTGAAATTAGAAACTGATGCTAGAGCTGTTGGTATGGGAGGTGCACAAGTTGCAGCAGGTGAAGGAGTGTCGGCGCTATCATATAATCCTGCATCAATTGGTTTTATGCAAGGCTCCCAATTATATTATTCTAAAACGAATTATGTTGCAGATATAACTCATAGTTCTATGGCATATGGAACTCAGTTGACCCCTACTGATTTTTTTGCTATACATTATTTTGCTATGAATTCAGGTGAAATGGAGATTACTACTGCTAAATATCCAGATGGAAACATAGGGTTCTTTGATGTTACGGGAATGTCCTTTAGAGGTACATATGCAAAAATATTAACAGATAGACTTAAGGTAGGTGTTTCGTTTAAGTATATTCAAGAAGATATACATACTACTAAGATGAATACAGTGGCAATGGATATTGGATCAAATTTTGACACAGGAATATATGGATTGATATTAGGTATGTCTATTACTAATTTCGGTTTAGATGGTCAGTTCCATGGCGAAGGTTTAGATATACCAGTTCCTGACACTCTTAGTGTTGATGAAACGTTGCAAAAAGTGACTCAAAAATTTCCATTACCAATGGCATTTAGGTTGGGTATTAAAAAAACTATAATTATTGGAGGTAATATTGGAGATGGGGTTTCGATACCAGGAGAAGGAGTTTCGACGCCAATTCATAAGATTATTTTTGCTTTTGATGGTACGAATCCAATCGATTATACTGTAACTGGGAATTTAGGAATGGAATACTCATGGAGAGAGTTAGCTTTTTTAAGGTTGGGGACTCATATAGGTCATGATACCGCTTCATATACCGCTGGGGCAGGTGTTAAAATTGGGAATATACACATCGATTATGCGTGGGCTAGTTATTCTATTTTAGCTGATACTCATCAGTTTGGTTTGAGATTTGGGTTTTAAATGAAAATATGTTCGCATAAAAATATTATTTTTATTTTCATATGTCTATCATTGGTTTATGCAGATAGCCTAGTGCCAACAGCAGAGGCTGGCAATGATATATCAGAATTAGTTACTTCGTGTACTGATAAAAATACAGTTATTCTGGTTAGCGGCTCTTTATCAAGCAATTCTGTCTTAGGTACTTGTGATATAGGGGCATGTTCTGATCCCGTTAAATACTGTACTACTTCTGGTGATGAAGTAACATCTGAAACATGCGATTCATTTAGTGATTGTGATGAAATCAAGGTATGTATTGGTGGAGATAATGAAAATGCTGATTGTACGGGTATCATGTCTGGTATATGTGAAAGTTGTGATGGTGTCGATGAAGAAAACATATCATTTGAAGATTGTTGTAATCAGAATGGTGGAAATTGGGATGAGGTTGAAGAAACATGTGATAGTGTATGTTCAGGCTCTGGAGGAGGTAATTGGGCTACTAATGTTTGCGGAGAGGATGGGATTTGCCAATTCCCTGGAGAATGTTTAGCTAAATATTCTTATGAAGCATATTGTGAGGCTGTAGAGGAAGTATGGACTCCTCAATATGAATTTATCACAGAGAGTGAATGTGCAAGTTTATACGGTATATCTAATAGTTATTGGTATGATTTTTCTCTAGAATTTGAATGGTCTTCAAATAGCGAAGATTTAACTATTTCTAATAGTAATAGCATTAATGCAGATATTATTTTTGATCCGCTATCAGAGGTTCAACAATATGAAATATATTTAACTGCAAAAAATGAATTCAAAGATTTTGATGATGACGATTTAATTCCATCTGATTCAGATACATTATTAGTTAATCTCGATCCTCAACTTCCGTGTGCTGTTGCGGGCGATGATATGCATATATGTAGAGCTTGTGGAGATGAAAATTCAGGTTTGTATAACCCTGATTACGTATCTAATGTTTTGTCTTCAATGCAATTTAATGCTGATTCTTCATATTCTAATGGAGGGGATGATTTTAGTTATTCTTGGATGGCACCCACAGGATTTTCTCTTTCTGATTCAGATATATCTAATCCAACAATAGCTATGGATTATGTTACTGCTAAAAATGCGGTAAATATATTCACTTTAGAGATTATTGATAATAGTAATACTGATTTAGTTTCGGTTTTAGATACAGTTATTATTTATATGAATCCATCAAAGCCTGATCCGCCTAAAGTAGAGGTGTATCCGGAGAATGATAAAATCACATTAAATTGGGAGAGAAATGCATCTACAACTTCAATAGACTCATTGACTGGATATTCAGATTTTGAGGGTTATAGAATTTATAAAAGTATTGATGGAGGTGAGACTTGGGGATCTGCAGATGATAGAATATATTATAATGGAGAGCATGTAGGATGGCGGCACAAAGATCAATCTGATTTATCAGAAGAACAGGATGTAAATTTTTGTATTAAAGGGATGGATATTGATATTATCGGAGAGGGCTTAGCTTATAAAACTTTAGATGATTGTTTAGATTACCATGATTCAGATCCAGAGAATTGTTGCATTGATAATTTGGTTAGAGATGTTTCTATATTAAATTTAGATCCATATGCTCCTTGGATTAATTTAGGAAATGATAGTGGATTGAAATTTAGTTATATTGATACGAGTGTGTATAATGGCAAAGAATATACTTATGCAGTTGTTGCATATGATATTGGATTGCAAACTTATACTAATGAGCCATCTGCTACTGGTGTAGGAATATGTGAGCCATGTGATTCATCAGGGTTAGAATCTACCGTCTCTGAACAGGATTGTTGTTTAAGTAATGATGGGACTTGGGGTAGCGATGATATTTGTGCTGATTCATGTGATGGTGATGGCCATGCGTGGACTCCAACATATACAGCTATTGAGACATGGTCTAATGTAAATCCAGATCATTTAACTTATGATGGAATTAATGGGTTTCAGAGTTTAGAGAGTGATTTAGTTGAATCAATTAATGTAATAACAACAATACCAGCATTCTATGCTCAAAATGTTGAAAATATATCAAATTTTAGTGATATAGATGATTTTGGTGTTCCTGCAGAAGGCAGATTGTGGGAAACTACTGAAAACACTGCTGTTGGTAATGGTGGAGTATATTTTCAAATTATTAATCCATATGATATCACTGATGAAAAATACCAATTTGAAGTAATTGCTGATTATGCGGGTAGTGATGTTGAGATTTTTGAGGGATATAAAACTGAAAATCCAGCTTTATATGCATGGGGAATTAATTTAGATAATTCACCTAAAAGCCTTGACTATTCTATTACATCTATTGATCAATTAACTCATAATGAGAAATGTGAATTATTAAGTCTGCCAGGGTCTGATATTGAAGGATTCTGTAGTCGTTCAACTTTAGTATGTGAAGGTGGAAGTAAGGATGGGAGGGAATGTACTTACAGAGATGAAGACTGGTGTACTAATGGTGAATGTGTTGAATCTAGCGCGAATTATTTAGAAGATTATTATTCATGTGTTTGTGATGATATTTTAGCTGATCTAGCGGGCGCATCAGGTGCTTTGAATGGATTGGCTTCATCATATAATGATTGGCTGTCTGGAGGAGATACAATTTTTTACCCTATTTATGAGATTGAAGACTTTTCTATTAAATATTTATATGAAGATGGTTATGATGAAAATTATACTGACTTCATGGATGGTTTAAAATTTATTTTTAATAATAATGTTGAAAAATCTTCCGATTTAGAAGATGGGGAAGTAATTGTCAAAGCTCAAAAATCATTTAATAAAGAAGACCAAGAAACAAGTTTATCAGATTATATAGATGTTGCATTACAGTATGGAAATGGTGGTAGTGTTTTTGACAATAAGCCTTCATATAGTTATCGAATTGAATTTTCAGATAAACCTAAATATTCATCAAGTACTGTTACTCCTTCATCGGGGTGTTCGTCGGATCGTCCAAATACATTGTTGCCTTTTAAGGTAATAAATGAAACTACAGATAAAGAAGTAGGTATAACTCATGTTGATAAAGGTGGTTTTTATGATGAGGCGGGTGAGTATAATGCTTATGGGACTTGTGTTGAAGATGGTAATCCATGTAGCGTTAATGAATACTGTTATGTTAACGAATGCGTAGAACTTAAAGGTTACGGGGATTGCACGTGGGAAAAAAATGAGAGGACTTCATTTACAGCAGATACAATTCATGTAGGCTTAACTACAACAGAGACTGCTGAGTACACGTTTGATTTAAAAGTAGATTACAGAGTATTTGCATTATATGCACAAGGTATTTCTCCAGATCAAGTAGATAATTGGATATTAGGCTCTGACTATTCTACAAATGATGTAGTTAAATACAATGATATGTTTTGGAAAGCAACTGGAGCCCCAGATCCAATGACAAATCCTGTTGAATGGGTTGATGATGGTAGTGGGAATAATATGAATGCATGGAGTCCAGTATATCCATGGGATGATGGTGATTATATAATAATAGAGCCTACCAGGTGGTATGTAGATGGTGATAGCTGGATTGCGGATTTATCTGAACTTGGGAAAAGTGGTAATGTGACGGAAGAATCATTAAAAGCAATCAGCGTAGTCCCAAACCCATATATTGTCAGTTCAGATTATGATGAAACCCCTGGATATGGTAGAATGTGGTTTAATCATCTTCCAAATAAATGCAGAATTACTATTTATACTATATCTGGAGAAAGAGTCGCATCGATGCTTCATGATGATGACACGTTGTCGGGAAAAGAGCCCTGGAATTTACGGTCTCAAGGAGGAGATTTGGTTGCTCCCGGATTATATATATATACTGTTGAGTCTGAAAATAGTAAAGGTAAACATATAAAACACGTTTCTAAGTTTGCTATTGTTCGATAAGTTTTAACACTCTGTTACAATATAATATTTCTAATTATGAATCCTCTATATTAACTTTTCTTGTAGAGGAGGTATATTTTTAATGTCTTTGAAAGATTTCTATTCGTATATTATACCCCTTATGTGTGGAAATATTTGATTTAAGTGGCGGTGTTTTCCGTCTTTTACTTTATTTTTTTTGAAAGGAAAATATATTATGAAAAAAATGTTAATGTTATTATTAATTCCGATGACTTTCTTGTTTAGTAGAGAATTAAATGTATTAAAGAATCATTCTTCTGAGTCTTTTAATCCAACACCTTCTAATAGAGAAGAAATTATTCTTTTTGACGTAGATTTTGAAGGAGATGTGAGTGGTTGGACAACTGGAAACAGTGGTGGTTGGGAATTATCTGAGGTAGATGCTCATAGTCCAACACATAGTTATAATTCTCCAGACGACAATAATTCTGGCGAATTTGCTAGTTATGATTTATTTTCTGAAACAATTTCACTTCCACAATTAGGGGATGGTGAAATCATGCATTTTAAATTTTGGTTATATGCAGACATGCCTGATTTTATTCAGGAAGATGATCCTGCTACTACAGATGATGAATCTCAATACTTAGCTGATTATTATGGAATATCACTTATGGATCCTACAGCTTTAGCGTGGCACACATCAGATTTTATGCCTATAAGTATTGGTAATAACAATTGGTGGTGTGGAGATGAAGAAGTTGGTGGATATCTTGATAGCTGGGTTCAATACTTAGATACTCCTAGTTTTACGGTTCCAGCTGAAGGCAGTATGTCTGCTGATATGCGCTGGACAATTGAAGATCCTGCAGGTGCATCTGTTGCAGGTACATGTACAGATGGTTGGGATCAGGCAAATGTTCAAATTTCAACTGATGAAGGCGCTACATGGACAGTAATTGATGGTTCTGACCCATATGACTTTGATTGTGGTTATGGAACTGTTTATAATGGTTAGATTTTCAACAATATAAGGGTGGTATTTCAAGGGTGACTCCACGAACACTAGCGTGCCCGCTTCAAAGTCTCCCACCTATCCTACACATATAGAATTAAAAACCAATATCAAGCTATAGTAAAGGTTCACGGGGTCTTTCCGTCCTTCCACGGTTAGCCGGCATCTTCACCGACATTACAATTTCACTGAGTTTCTGGTCGAGACAGTAGGGAAGTCGTTACACCATTCGTGCAGGTCGGAACTTACCCGACAAGGAATTTCGCTACCTTAGGACCGTTATAGTTACGGCCGCCGTTTACTGGGGCTTCATTCGCGAGCTTCTTTTCCGAAGAAAATAACAAGCTCATTTAACCTTCCAGCACCGGGCAGGTGTCAGTCCATATATTTCCACTTACGTGTTAGCATAGACCTATGTTTTTAGTAAACAGTCGCTACCCTCATTTCACTGCGGCCTCTCAAAAGAGAGGCACCCCTTCTCCCGAAGTTACGGGGCTATTTTGCCGAGTTCCTTAACCAGAATTATCTCAAGCACCTTAGAATTTTCATCTCGCCTACCTGTGTCGGTTTACGGTACGGTCTCCTTAGCATACACTAAGCTTTTTCTTGCCACTTCTTACTCTTTACTAACAAATCAATAAGCTAGTAAAGTCTGGAAAATGGGTGTCTTAGTTTAAGGGTCGGAGGTTCAGGAATATTTTGATTTGCCTGATTCCCATCGACTACACCTTTCGGTCTTATCTTAGGGGCCGACTAACCCTGATCCGATTTACGTTGATCAGGAAACCTTGGGCTTTCGGTGAATACGAATTTCACGTATTTTATCGTGTACTCATGCCAGCATCCTCATTTCCATTCCCTCCAGCTGCCCTCACGGGTCAACCTTCGACGGTTGATGGAACGCTCTCCTACCACTTCTATAAATAGAAATCCTAAGCTTCGGTATTTTACTTGAGTCCCGGTTATTATCGGCGCGAATCACCTTGACTAGTGAGCTGTTACGCTTTCTTTAAAGGAATGGCTGCTTCTAAGCCAACCTCCTAGCTGTCTGTGCTAATTCACATCCTTTATCACTTAGTAAAAATTTAGGGACCTTAGCTGTAGGTCTGGGTTGTTTCCCTCTCGGCAATGAATCTTATCACCCACTGCCTCACTGCTGCAAAACATATCAATGGCATTCGGAGTTTGATTGGGATCGGTATTCAATAAGAACCCTAGCCCATTCAGTGCTCTACCTCCACGATACTATATCACAACGCTGCACCTAGATGCATTTCGGAGAGAACGAGATATCACCGAGTTTGATTGGCCTTTCACCCCTTACCACAACTCATCCCCTCGGTTTTCAACCCAAGTGGGTTCGGTCCTCCACATTATTTTACTAATGCTTCAACCTGGTCATAGTAAGATCACTCGGTTTCGCGTCTACCGCACCTAACTAAACGCCCTATTCAGACTCGGTTTCCCTACGGCTCCATATTTTTTAATTTAACCTTGCTAGATACGAGTAACTTGCTGGCTCATTATGCAAAAGGCACGCCGTTCCTCTTACGAGGTTCGACAGCTTGTAGACATACAGTTTCAGGTTCTATTTCACTCCCCTCCCGGGGTACTTTTCACCTTTCCCTCACGGTACTTTCCACTATCGGTCATATGAGAGTATTTAGCCTTACCGGGTGGTCCCGGCAGATTCGAACGGGGTTTCTCGTGTCCCGTCCTACTTGGGAATATAATCCAACAAGATACTTAATTTTCGGATACAGGGCTATCACCTTCTATGGCTGAAACTTTCCTGATTCATTCTCCTAATTAGGTATTTTTTGACTTGTCGAAGATCCTGCTAAATCTTCCAATTATATCCCACGACCCCAATACAGCTAAGTTGCAGACATGACACTGTATCGGTTTAGGCTACATTCCTTTTCGCTCGCCGCTACTAAGGAAATCACTATTGTTTTCTTTTCCTGCAGGTACTGAGATGTTTCACTTCCCTGCGTTAGCTCTTGCTACTCTATATATTCAAGTAGCAGTATTCTAATATTAATTAGAATGGGTTGTCCCATTCGGAAATCTCCGGTTAAACGGTTGTTTGCACCTCACCGAAGCTTATCGCAGCTTACCACGTCCTTCATCGTCTTCATATGCCAAGGCATCCACTATATGCCCTTCATAACTTAACCAAAAGCAATTATATTACAGTTAGACTTATTAATCTTAACCAAATTCACAATTTCAAAAAACAGTAAAACAAAATTTGTGGAGCTGACAGGGATTGAACCTGCGACCCTCGCGTTGCAAACGCGATGCTCTCCCAGCTGAGCTACAGCCCCTTTAAAACATATAGAGCAGCTCAAATTTTCTGGTGGGTTTGGGAAGATTTGAACTTCCGACCCCCGCCTTATCAGAGCGGTGCTCTAACCAACTGAGCTACAAACCCATATAATATCAAAAAATACGTGAAATAATCCATCAAAAAAGCTTCGACCGTCTTCTAATTAAATAAATAATTAGAATACTCCTTAGAAAGGAGGTAATCCAGCCGCACCTTCCGGTACGGCTACCTTGTTACGACTTCGCCCCAGTCACCAATTTTACCTTAGACAGCTCCCTCCCGAAGGTTGAGACACTGGCGTTGGGCACTACCGGCTTCCATGGCGTGACGGGCGGTGTGTACAAGACCCGGGAACGTATTCACCGCGCCATGCTGATGCGCGATTACTAGCGATTCCTGCTTCATGTAGTCGAGTTGCAGACTACAATCCGAACTTAGGAAAGTTTTTTGGGATTGGCTCCACCTCGCGGTATTGCAACCCTTTGTACTTTCCATTGTATCACGTGTGTAGCCCTGAACGTAAGGGACATACTGACTTGACGTCGACCCCACCTTCCTTCCGGTTATCCCGGGCAGTTTTCTTAGAGTCCCCACCATTATGTGCTGGCAACTAAGAATAGGGGTTGCGCTCGTTATCGGACTTAACCGAACATCTCACGACACGAGCTGACGACAGCCATGCATCACCTGTAATAATGTCTTTGAGCAAGCTCGAAGAGGGTTCTGCTTTCACAGAACTTTCATTAATATGTCAAGTCCAGGTAAGGTTCTTCGCGTTGCATCGAATTAAACCACATGATCCACCGCTTGTGCGGGTCCCCGTCAATTCCTTTGAGTTTCAACCTTGCGGTCGTAGTCCCCAGGCGGAGTACTTAACGCGTTAGCTCCGACAGTGAAGGGGTCGAAATCCCCCACCATCAAGTACTCATCGTTTACGGCGTGGACTACCAGGGTCTCTAATCCTGTTCGCTCCCCACGCTTTCGTTCCTCAGCGTCAGTTAAGGCCCAGCAAGCTGCCTTCGCCTTTGGTGTTCCTCCTGATATCTACGCATTTCACCGCTACACCAGGAATTCCGCTTACCTCTACCTAACTCAAGTCTAAAAGTATCAAAACCGGTTCCACGGTTAAGCCGTGGTATTTCAATTTTGACTGTTTAGACCGCCTACGAACTCTTTACGCCCAATGAATCCGGACAACGCTTGCCCCCCTAGTATTACCGCGGCTGCTGGCACTAAGTTAGCCGGGGCTTTCTTATAGGGTACCGTCAAATCTTCAGTATGTTAAACCAAAAATCATTCTTCCCCTATGACAGATCTTTACACTCCTAGAAGCTTCTTCGATCACGCGGCGTTGCTGCGTCAAGGTTTCCCCCATTGCGCAAAATTCCCCACTGCTGCCTCCCGTAGGAGTCTGGGCCGTATCTCAGTCCCAGTGTGGCTGATCATCCTCTCGAACCAGCTACTGATCGTAGCCTTGGTAAGCCATTACCTTACCAACAAGCTAATCAGACGCAGGCCCATCCAATAGTAATAGCCGAAGCCACCTTTAATCATAATATCTGATGATATATGATTTTATCCAGTATTAGCACCATTTTCACGATGTTATCCCGGTCTAAAGGGTAGGTTGCCTACGCGTTACTCACCCGTTCGCCAGTTTACTCGTTTTCCGAAGAAAACTTTCTCCTTAGACTTGCATGTGTTAAGCACGCCGCCAGCGTTCGTCCTGAGCCAGGATCAAACTCTCCATTGTATTTTTTTTAATTCATGGATCATTTTGATCTCTTGATCTCTTAATTTATTATCTCATTCTTAACTTAATTGACGGATTATATTATATCACGTATTTCTCAATTTCAAAAATCTGTATAAATCTGTATAAATCTGTATATAAAAATAATATATGCCCTTTCGAGCATAGCCTCATAATTTAAACTCTTTTTTAAAGTATCAACAAGTTATTTTTATTTATTTTTAATTTTTTATTTACTAGAGTTGGACTATTTGATAATAGTCATTTTAACTTCTTTATTAAAGTCCTCCGAAACCATTCTGTAAAAATAAATACCTGATGATATAGGGGTATTAGACTGAGTAGAGGAATCCCATATTATCTGGTATAAATTGCCTGGAACATGATATCCATCTACTAACGTATATACATGTTGTCCTAAAATATTGTAAATATCTATTTTTACATTTCCAGCATTTTTAACTGAATAATTTATCGTTGTTACTGGATTAAATGGATTAGGATAATTATTTGATAAATAATATTGTTTAGGAAATTCATCCCCTATATTCAAATTCTCATCCATACAATCTCCTGTATCATCATCAAATATAAAATCTCCCCAAGGTGGTCCATCTCCAAGTTCAAATGATCCCTCTGCCAAACAATTGTCGGGATTTTCAGGTCCCTCGCATACACCATCACCACAAGAAGTCCAACAATCTGCATAACAGAAATCTGTTTCACCATAAGTTACCGTTTCACCAGAACCTTCTTCACAAGTTCCATCTCCACAGTTATAACAATCATCGTAGCTATACCAATCAGTATCTGAGTCATTTTCTCCAAATGTACATTCATCATCTCCTTCTGTAGAACAATCTAAATCACATGTGCCTGCAGAATCTGTTCCTATTGCTTCACTCCACCATGTTTGGCATTCTCCATCTCCACACATATTGAACGTACAATCATCTGAACATGATTGATTGTCTTCAGATGCTACTATATCTCCACCACCGTCAAATCTTGTACATACTCCATCTCCACAAGTTGGGTTACAATCACTGGAAGCATTAGATGATGTTTCTACTGTTCCAAATAATCCATTTTCATCACAATATCCATCAGTAAATGTCCCAGAACAATCTGAAGCACAAGTAAATACATTTTCACCATTACCATCAGGAGCACTTTCAGACCCCGTCAAGCCACCATCGCATATTCCATCACCACACGCACTACCAATATTCCAGTTATCCGGATAATCTTCTGGGCACGTAGTCTCTTCATCTCCTGAGACAGGTAAGCCACTATGATGATAAAAGTCATCACCACATGAGCTTGTACATGCAGCATCTGTACCTGGGTTTTCAGAATCATCACACACTCCATCACCTAAAGTAGCAACATAGTCAACATCACAACTATCTGCTGTTTCACTTCCATCAGTATCTGTGCCTGAATGATCATAGTATCCATCTCCACAGGTTGGGATATAATCTCCTAAACAATTTTCATAAGTTTCAGCAGTAGCTTCTGGGGTTATACCATTTAATTCCAACCCTTCATAATGATAAACTCCATCTCCACAGGTGATTTGATAATCAACACATGTACCATCTTCTCCTCCTGCATAATCATAGCAACCATCTCCACAAGATGATGTGCAATCATTAGGGCTTATACAATAATTTTCACCCTCTGAAGAAGCACAGTCTTCATCTCCAATTACAAAATTTCCACACTCTTCATTACAATTAATTCCATTCTCACCACCAGCAACATCACAATAGCCATCCCCACAATATGATAAACAATCAGATGCACAAGTCGTTAAGTCTTCTGTGTCAGAACATGCATAGTCTCCACAACCAAACGCTGTGCAGTCTGAACTGTTTTCAGAGTTTTCATCTTCATATAAGTTACAATAGCCATCACCTTCAACTGGATCGGGACAATCCATTTTACAACTAATATAATCTTCTCCTACTGTAGCTTCACATATTCCATCACCACATACATCTGGACAAGTTGAATCATTTTCAATTGTTTCTCCAGCATATAAAGAACATTCATTATCCGAATTAGTTTCAGTAGAACCTATCAAATTAGCTGCCCCACTTCCAATTTCCCAAATGGATGGAGTAAATGATACATCCATTCTTTCTGCATTTGAATCAGATACAATCATCTCTGAAACACAATGAAGTTGATAATCATCTTTACATATGTTTCGAGCACCTAATGTAATGATATCATCAGAAGCTCCTGTTATGGTAGCTGTAATTGTAGCTAATGTTGAATATTCTACACTACTACTTATTACTCCACCACCAAAAGCAAAAATTAACATCTCATCATTAGCTTCTTGAGAGAAAAATCCAGCAGGAAGGTTGGTAATACTTGAAATATCTAAATTTTTATCTGAATCAATGAAATTCTCACCTAAATCATAAGCATTATTTCCTTGTGTTCCAGATTCACTCCCTACCCATATGCCTCCATATGTTTCGCAAACAGCTTGAGTTTCATATGCTGTCCATGTAAAACCATTTTCCGTACAATCAACATAATCTCTATGTGGACTCTGCCATGCCCAATCAGGATTCAGACTGTTATTACAACAGTCATTTGGAAATCCATTGTCACATGTAAGACCACTAGAGGCAGGACAACCACCTTCATCTCTGCAATATGAATCTACCTGTGAACAATGACCTGAAACATCATAATCATCAACGTCAAGTAGCCCTTGATATTCACCATAAGTTGTTGCCGAAGAAGGATCTGTACTATTTATCCCAGGCATTCGACAAAACTGAAACTCTGTAGTACAACAAGGATCATCTGGAAAAGCACCACAATTCACAACTGAAGAACAACTAGCAGGATCCACTACAACTCTATAATCATCACCACTAGCATCTTGATTGGCATAGTTCCAATCATGTCCATTATCATCACAAATATAAGGTAAATCATAGCTTGTCCATAAATCTGTTGGAGACCATACAAGATTATGAGAAGTCCACGTAGCCTCATTTTGAAGACAATCACACTGATTAGTATAGTCACCATCACTGCAAGCTCCTGATTCATTACAATCTGATGAGCTATATACTGCAAATACGCCTAGAGCCGTACAATCATTTCCTGTTCCATCACATACATCACCAGCACTATCTAACCCTGCTGCTTCGCAAGTTGCTTCATCTGGAAATTGAGAATATATGATTCCATTTATAAAACAAAAATAATCACTTGAACCACTTCCATTATCGCAACTACCAGCCTCTTCACAATCAGAGGAATTTGAAAAAGATAAATCTCCACATCCGCCTGGTTCAGAACAGCCATTATAACCACTATCAGAATCCCCACTTGAATAATAACCTTCCTCATATGAATTTGCTACAAAATCTACACCGTTATCATAATAACATTCCGTGCAGCCGTCAGGAAGTACTCCCCAGCAAACATCACCCCCATCATCACATTCAAAAGAACATTCACAAGCATCCGTATCATCATAGATGCCCTTGCCTGATAATAGCGTTAATTGTACTGCTTGAACATCTACATCATTTGAGATCATTATATCAAAAGTAACAGTACCACCATCTTCAACAAAATTTTCAATTTTTAATGATGCTTCTGATGCAAAAATGAATTGAACAGTAAATAAAATAAATAAACAGATTTTCTTCATAGCGACAACAAGCCTCCTAGATAATTATTATTTTCTATATTTTCTTTTGTAAAAAGGAAGTTTTAATTTACTGAAATTAAGAAGAATTTACAATAAAGATAATAATGTAAAATTAATGAAATAAAAAAAAGGGGAAGAAAAATCTTCCCCTTTTTTTAATCTAAATAGAATTTAAAACTATCTTAATAAAGTGATTTTATTTGATATCACTTCATTTTCAGTAGTTAATTGAAGAACATATACTCCAGAAGAAGCTTCTCTTCCAAGAGCATCCTGTCCATTCCACACAGAATTATAAGTACCAGCTTCTGCAAATTCATTTACCAATGTAGCTACTTTTTGACCTAATAAGTTGAAAATAGCCACCTCAACATTACTATCAGAATAAAGCTCATAACTAACAGTAGTTTGAGGGTTGAATGGATTTGGATAGCTAGACATGATTGCATATTGATCTACAATAGATACATCAACAAAATCTGCACTATTTGCAACTAGAGCTTCTGTGATTACAAAATCACCTTCAGCAACAAAAAGCTGTTGATCTGAATTTGTAGGTAGAACAACAATTAATTTAGTTGATTTTCCTACAGTATTATATTCAGCTACAAGAGCATTATCAGTTAAGTCAATAGCAATACCATCAATGTCATGCTTAAGAGTCATTTGAACAGCTCCAACATACCCGTTTGCCGAAAGGCTTACACTGTCACCTTCTCTTAAGATAGATGCAAAGGATGCATCATTTGAATTTGCAGAAACGACTCTACCGTCACCACAATCAAGATCCGTACCTAAAATACAGTTAACCATTGCAACTATATCTAGAATATTGATTGTTCCATCGCCATTAAAGTCCGCTGCACATTCATAAGCTAAGTCAGAAGAAGAATTAAGTATATAGTTAACCATTGCAACGATATCTAAGATATTTAATGTTCCATCACCATTAGCATCACCAGCACCAGCACCACATCCACCATCATCATCACAATCAGGTGCAGAAGTAAGTTCTGCATAAGCAACATAAACTTGCTGTTTATTATCAGCCATGCCTAAATCGCCAGTAGTAGTACCATATACATAGTCAGGCATTTGATAACATAGATATGTACCATCATTATCTGCTTCATTCGCTCCATGAGCAAAAGTTTCTTCATGATAATTTTCATCATAATCATTATCATAAATACCATCGCCATTAGCATCAACCCATGTAGTATTTGTAGCATTCCAAGGACACCACCATGTAGCTCCACCATCTTCAGATTTCATTACATAGTTATCCATTGTCCATTCCCAGTACTCTGAATCATATGTACACGGATCGCCGTCAGGATTAAGCTCAGTACCTTCAGTAACTCTACTTGAAACAACATACATCACATCATCATCATCATTACTTATTGATAAACTAGGAAATGTCCATTGCCATAATGAGTTACCACCTTCATCACTCCAAGCCCATGAATCATCCATTCTAGCAACAAATGAATAGTTCCAACCTGTTGCAGTCTGAGGATCACCTTGAACATCTATATCTAAATAGTCTTTATCAATAGTAAAATGCCAGAAACCATTTTCAGGAATTAATCCAGGATAAACATATTCACCATCAGTAGGTAAAACACCTACTACAATATGAGGGTTTCCGTCATTATCTGCTTTAATGTCAAAGTCATATGTTAAGAATAAATCAGCCCAAGCATAATCTTCTGAATCAGGACAACCATCTGGATCTGTCCAATCCGTAGGAAATCCATTTGCCATCATATGATTATATACAACATCAGGAATATAATAATATGCATCTGCTGCTGCAAAACCTGAAGGACCCCATGTTTGACCATAGTCTGTAGTTTGTTTAAAAACTATAGTATGAGTTTGCGCTTCAGGCACTACACTAGCATCAACATCTGCACCAGAAAAATAAGCTGATACAGCGCCATAGCCAATACCTTCATCGCCTACTGCAACCATATTACTTAGTATTGGACTTGATGTATATGAACCTTCATCATCACCGCCAACTAAGTGAGCATCTTCATTAATGAACATTACTTCATTTTGAAATATTATATAACCATCCTCATAGGCTTCACTATGAAACACATAACAATTAGCTCTTGTCCAATCAGCATAAGCAACATTAAATACATCATTTCCATCTGCATCAACATCATGAGTTGGAGAACCTACCCATAAATCTTTTCCATCATTCCATGTTAAATCTGTATCATAAGGAAGTGAAAATGATCCACCATCCCAACCAAATTCATCATAAGCATAGAATGGACGACCACCATACGATGGATTACCTGTACCAGTATATTCATTCCAAATAGCATATGGATAATCTGCATTACCTAATGCACTTGGATAACGACCAATTTCATACGTGCCATTGATATTAGTATATGTTGTCCAAGAATTATCAACAGAACCATCAAAACAATCCACACATAAACTTGCACCAATCTGACCACTTGTTCCGGCATCACCAGCCCATTGTCTATAAACATAGAATAGACCAGCATCAGGATTTAAATAAAGTGGCTTTGTTGGAGAAACAATCATCCCATAACCATTTTTTGATTCATCTACTTGAACGAACTCATATGAATTCCTATCATTATCTGTGTAATTAGGACCATGCCCACTCACACTTGTACTTTGATAATCATTCATTGGTTCAACTTTGTACATTCTTTTTGTTGGTATTTTTACTACTTTATCATCTGCTGATTTAACAGCTGAAAAAACAAATGAAATACCTACAGAAAAAATTATAATTAACGATATTGATTTACGCATTTAATTACTTCCTCCTTATTTAATTATTAATTACCCATTATAATATTTACTAATGAGACTACATCTAAAACATTTACTTGACCGTCACCTGTTATATCATCACAAGGACCTGATGCACCAGTCCCCATTATTACATTTACAAGAGATACTACATCTAGAACATTTATTTGACCATCACCAGTTATATCTCCATTACATTCTGCACCACCTCCTACATCATCCAGAACAACTCTATACATTAAGTCTCCTGAAATTGGAGTTTGACTTGCCCACTCATCATTGGAGTAGTATGACATCTCATCTGAATCACTGGTGTCAACACCAAATGGTCTGGTTGAACTAAACTCTTTAGTTCCAGCCCAGAACGGACCTGATACAGATAACGCTGCAGATGAAAGATCTTTATCATTCCAACCTATTATACCACTAGTTGCAATTGTACTATAAATTTCATCTCCAGGACCATTATCATCTGTCCATATTTTAATATAAAAAGCACCTCCAGCTTCATCTGACTGATACCATTTAAATCTTAAAACATCCTCACCGGCATTACTGGCCATAAATTTTACAGCCGAATAATCACCTGTATCTAAATTTCCATCATTCGCATTAAAAGAAACCTCTGCAGTACCGTCATCATATAATACTTCATGAACAGTCTGAGGGAATGGAACTGATGTTACAGTATTAGAGGAACCACTTTCTTCACCATCAGGATAAGTAGCTGTAGCATAAAATTCATATTCTGTATTATTTTCTAATCCAGTCACAGTGAAAGTATTATTAGTTAACCCTGAAGCAGATTGAACATTGTCAGTATAAACATTGTATGTAACATTTGCGCCTTCGGTATCTACATTTGCACGAATGCCCCATTCGCCATCACCAACAGATGCACCTGCAACACTCCAATAATCCCATCCACCACCAGCAAATAAAATCATGCTGTGTTCACTTGGTGAAGCACTCTCATCTAATCCAACAACAACACTAAAATCAAATAGTTGAGCTAGGATAAAATTATTATTGAACGACCATTCAACAGGAAATGTATTCCAACCATCTGTATCTAAAGTAACTTCGGCTGTATATGCTGGTTCATTATTATATAGTGATCCTATTGTTCCAAATGCGCCAATAGTAATTGGAGTTCCAGAAGGATTGCCAAAACTAGAATCATTGAATATTGATACTGTATTCACTGTTGATGCCCCTGCAATATTCATCTCTGCACCTGCCCATGCAGTAGCACCTTCTGCAGACATTTGAATACTATTGGTAACTTGATCATTATCATAAATATAATTATTATTACCAGAAGCATTCATGTCATCCCATGATAAAGCAACACTTTCATCACCAGATTCAGCTACTAAATTTTGAGGAGGAGGATATGAGCCTGAAGATTCTTTGTAAATGACAAAATCATCTAGCCAAAAACCTGTCCCTTGACCACCAAGACCCATTTCACTATAATGATCTCCATCATAACGAGTTTGGAATCTAAATACAACATCTTTGCCTGCAAAATCACTGATATCTAAATATGTATTTCCATTAAAAGGATAGCCTGGGAGATATTCTGTCCAACCAGTCGCACCCGGTTGAGTTTCATCAGCATAATCATAGAGCTGATCCACCCAAACTTCACCAGATACTGATAACGCCTCTGGATCATCTCCCGTATCACTAAATGCATCTGATGATACCATTATATTATCAACTTGGAAGCCCGTTATTGATGCCTCATCAATTGTTGAATACGCAGGGTCAGAATAAAAAGCAAAACGTAAACTTGCTGATTGGCCAGCATACGCACTTAAATCAAAACTAACATTATGCCAATCTTCATTGCCACCCCATCCAGGAGCACCATCATAACCATTATAAACAGTTCCATAACCACAATCAAAGTCATATGGGTCAGAACCATCAATTACTGTCCATGTAGCGCCTTCATCAGTTGAAATTTGAACATTTGCCTGATCCCAACCATCTGTACATGTACCTGCAACAGATGCACCTGCAGGATCTTCAATTGTCCAGCGCATATCAGCAGACATACTGCCTTCAGCTGGAACCGTAAAACTAGGAGTATCTAAGTATTGAACCCAGCTATCAAGATATCCACCAACTTCTTCATCTCCACACCACCAATTGTTATTACCAATACTTATAGGCATAAAATCTGATGTGTGCCACGCTAAAGCTGTAGGATCCATAAGTGATATTCCATAATAATCAGCTAAGTATTGAGATTCATCATCTGTAGTAGCAGGATCATCTTCCTGAATAAAATCAGGCATGTC
>ASPJ01000019.1 GCA_000405805.1 Fidelibacterota bacterium SCGC AAA003-L08 | reverse complement strand
TCATGCATCGAAATTAATATAGAATCATTAGTATTGGATTGTACTGATGCAGATGATAGTTGTTCTGGTAGTGTAGATGCTTGTGGCATATGTAATGGCAACAATCTAAATCAAGATTGTACAGGAGAATGTTTTGGAAATGCACTGCAAGATTGTCTCGGAGAATGTAATGGATCTGCTGTAGAAGATTGTGCTGGCGAATGTAATGGAAGCGCTATAGTAGATGAATGTAATCAATGTGATGGAAATATGTTCATTGATGCGAATGGATTCTATCCAGATGGATCATGTGATTGTGAAGGCACACTCCCTTTAGAATATTGTATTGATAGTAATAATGATGGAGTCCCAGATTTTACGCCACAATTATCCTGTAATGAGGCACCATTAGATATCTTTGTGGACTGTCAAACATTGGATGTAGATAGTGAAAATTTAAAAGAATATCAATTATTTTCAGCCTATCCAAATCCATTTAATCCATCTATTACTATCAGCTATTTAGTTGAAACGTCTGATTTTATTACTATAAACATAATAGACTTAAATGGTAAATATATTAGACGTTTAGTCTCTAAGATTCAAATTTCTGGAGAATATTCTATTATTTGGGAGCCTAGTGAATATATTCCTTCAGGTTTATATTTCATTCAATTTAATTCTTCAAGTAAAACTTTAATTAAGAAGATAAATTATATTAAATAGTTGACGCAATTACTTGAAAATATTAAAATATTTTTTTCATTTTGGGTATTGCTAGCATGTTATTTTATTATTCCTGTTTTTATTGACTCAATAGATCCTCCTAAATGGTTTTATATAATGGATTTAGATATTCAATTTCAGTGGTGGATGATTATGCCGTATTATAGCTACTATATAATTATACTAATCCCTCCATTAATTTGGAATGATGAATGGAAGATGCGCAATATAACATCTGTTTTAAATATAATGTCTATTGTTTGTTATATATCCTTTATTATTTGGCCCATAAACACAAGTTATGTTTTAGGGAATATTCCAGATGAGAGATACCCATTAAAAATATTTCATGATTTAATAACCTATGATTATTTATATCAGAATGCGTTTCCTTCAATGCATGTAGTAGTTTCAAGTTTTTTATGCTTAGCATATTATAATGATTTTAAAGCATATAGATATGTCGCCTTAATAATTGGAATTTCAATATTTTTTGCCACCTTCTTGATAAAACAACATTATATATTAGATTCTTTATCAGGATTGTTGATAGCATGTATAGGTTTTTATTATTATAGAAATAAAGTAAAAATGTGTCAATAAAATAATTCTTTAAAATTTGCAGAAAAGAAACTTTAAATTAACTATTCAATATTTAGGAACTCCTTATAATGGTTGGCAATATCAGCCAAATCATCCTACAGTGCAAGGAGAAATTGAAAGTGCGTTTGAAAAGATATTACATAAAAATAAACAAAGTATAAATTTAATTGGATCTGGTAGAACTGATTCTGGGGTACATGCATTTGGTCAAATAGCAAATATAATTTTAGATACAGATATATCTTCATATGATTTAAAAAATGCTATAAATGCAAATACAAGTAAGAATATTTTTATTAAAAAATGTATTGAAGTTGACATAGAATTTCACGCAAGGTTCTCAGCAAAAAATAGATTATATATTTACAGAATATCCAAGGAGTATTCCCCATTTATTAATGATAGAGTATGGTATTGTGATTCTGATCTAGATATAGACTTACTTAATCAATCAGCAGATTTAATATCGGGAACACATGACTTTACATTATTGAGCAAGTTTAATCCGGAAATTGATAATAGAATTTGTGATATATATATATCAAATTGGAATTTTTCAGGTAATGAGTTAATTTATAATATTCAGGGGAATAGATTTTTGCATCATATGGTAAGGTATTTAGTTGGGACTATGCTTGAAATTGGGAAAAAGAATATTCCATTAGATAATTTAATAGATTTATTAAATAATAAAGATTCTGGTTGTCCAATATTCAAAGCACCATCAAAAGGTTTGTATCTAAATAAAATTAATTATGAATAAGAATTTATTATTAATTGGAATTAGCCTGGGATTATTATTTTTCTTATTTAATCAGAAAGATATCGCAAGTGATTCTGTAGGAGTTAGGGCAATAGAAAAAAATAAACCATGTGTTGTCGGGATTAATGCAAAGAAAATAGAATCTTCAATTAATAATATGTACCATGACCTAGGATCAAATATAGATTTTATAGAAAGTAATGATTTAGGCTCAGGTGTTATTATAAGCTCAGATGGATATATTATAACGAATGCACATGTAGTAGAGGATGCTATTAATATATCTATTACATTAGATGGAGGAAGAAGTTACGAAGGAATAATAAAAGGAATTGACCACTTAACTGATTTGGCATTAATTCAGATTATTGATTATAAATTTCCTGAGAATGATTCAAATTTCCCATATGTTAAGCTAGGAAACTCAGATAAATTAGTTGTAGGTGAGCCAGTATTCGCCCTTGGTAATCCATTAGGATTATTTAATGTTTCAAATCAACCAACAGCTACGGCTGGAATAATAAGTGGTATCAATATTGATTTTGGTTTAAAGTCTGAAGGATATGTTTACCAAAATATGATTCAAACAGATGCTGCTATAAACGCAGGGAGTAGTGGGGGCCCTTTAATAAACTCTGAGGGTGATGTTATAGGTATCAATACATTTATAATGACAGCTTCTGATTATAGTTCTGGATCTATTGGAATAGGTTTCTCTATTCCAATAAATAGAGTAAAAGCTATTATTGGTGATATTAAAAAAATTGGGCAAATAAATCGAGATTATGCTACAGGTCTTAAAGTAAAATCTATAGATAAAGACACAATGCAATTACTTAGACTAAAAAGTAGAGAGGGTGTTGTAGTTAGAGATGTTGAAAAAGATTCCCCAGGTGATAACGCAGGTATAAAAGTAGGAGATATTATACTGAAAGTTGAAGACAGAAAAGTAAATTCAGGAAAAAATATCAAAAAAGTTATAGATGAAGGTTTTCATAGAACTGGAGATATTATTAAATTAATAATATTGCGGAATGAAAAATCTATAGAACTTGAATTAGAACTAGCTAATCCAAAGAACAAATAACAGAGGACTATACAGATGATTAAAAGGTATGCCACCAAAGAAATGACAAGGATTTGGTCAGACCAAAATAGATTTGAAACTTGGAAGAATGTTGAGATTGCTGTTTTAGAAGTTTTGAGTGAAATGGGAAAAGTCCCAGTAGAATCATTAAAAGTTATTAAAGACAAAGCTGCTTTTTCTGTTGATCGTATTAATGAAATTGAAGCTGAAACTCATCATGATGTAATTGCTTTTTTAACAAATTTAGCAGAAAACATTGGTCCAGATTCACGATTTGTTCACATGGGAATGACATCATCTGATTTATTGGACACCTCTCTTGCATTACAGTGCAAAGAAGCGGGCTTAATAATATTGTCTAAGCTAGAATCATTTAAAGATTTACTGCGTAAAAAAGCTTTAGTATATAGAGATACGTTTCAGATAGGAAGATCACATGGGGTCCATGCAGAACCGATTACATTTGGATTAAAGCTAGCTCTTTGGAGTGAAGAAATAGATAGAAGTATTAAAAGATGGAAGGCAGCTTTAGATAATATCTCTTTTGGAAAGGTTTCAGGTGCGGTTGGTACGTATCAACATTTAGACCCTGAAGTAGAAGAGAGAGTGTGTGAAAAACTAGGACTCAAGCCTGAAAGCGTTTCTAATCAAGTAATCCAAAGAGATCATCACGCAGAATATATGCTAGTATTAGCTATCATCGGAGCTACTATAGAAAAAATTTCTATTGAAATCCGCCATTTACAAAGGACAGAAGTCCTTGAAGCGGAGGAGTTTTTCTCAAAAGGCCAAAAGGGTTCTTCTGCAATGCCTCATAAAAGAAATCCAATAATTACAGAAAGAATGACTGGATTTGCAAGATTGTTAAGAGGTAATGCACATACTTCATTAGAAAATATAGCGCTTTGGCATGAAAGAGATATTTCTCATTCGTCAGTTGAAAGAATTATTATTCCAGATTCTACCCATATTGTAGACTATATGCTAGATAAGATGACAAATTTATTTGAACACTTAATAGTATATCCAGATAATATGATGGACAATATCAATAAAACGAATGGTTTAATATTTAGCCAAGAAGTATTGTTAGCATTAATCAAGAAAGGCGTCACGCGCGAAGATGCTTACCAAATGGTTCAAAAAAATGCGATGAAGGCATGGGACCACAAGGTTGATTTTAAGACATTACTATTTAAGGATAATGATATATCCAATATTTTGTCTAATAATGAAATTAATAGATTGTTTGATTTAAACAAGATATTAAAAAATATTAAAAAAGTTTTTAAACGATTAGGAATAGAATAATGAATATGAAAGATCAATTAGATTTAACGTTGCAGAAATTCGAGCATAGCTCTTTAGGAGAGCATTATAAGGGAAAGGTTCGAGATAATTACTATGATGGGGATAAAATTATCATGATAACTTCTGATAGGGTATCTGCTTTTGATCATGTTTTAGGGACTATTCCATTTAAAGGTCAAATATTAACAGAGATTGCAAATTTTTGGTTTGAAAGAACAAAGCATATTGTTCCAAATCATATTATAGATTATCCTGACCCCCAAGTATTAATTGCAAAAAAAGCAAAAACACTACCAGTAGAAGTGATAGTCCGAAATTATATAACTGGGAGTTTGTGGAGAGAATATTCGAGTGGAATAAATGGTCAGTATGGATTTAATTTGCCAGACGGATTGAAGAAAGATCAAAAATTTGACGAGCCAATACTTACACCTTCAACAAAGGCTGAATATGGATTGCATGATGAACCCATATCTAGAGATGAAATTATGAAGGGTTTGGTTGATAGGGATATTTATTTAAAAGCAGAAGAATATGCTTTACAATTATTTAATGAAGGTAAAAAATGGGCAGATAAGCAGGGATTAATTTTAGTTGATACTAAATATGAATTTGGATTAGTTAACGGTGAATTGATAGTAATAGATGAAATACATACTCCAGATTCAAGTAGATTTTGGGTAAAGAATGAATATCAGAGTAGATTTGATATTGGGAAATCTCAAAAAATGTTGGATAAGGAAAATATCAGACAGTGGTTAATAGATCAAGGATTCTCGGGGGAGGGTACTCCTCCTAAATTATCTGATGAAATCCGAATTAAACTAGCTAAACATTATATGGAATTGTATAATGTATTATTGGGTAAAGAGTTTATTCCAGAAACTGGTGATGTTGAAAAAAGAGTAATTAATAATTTAGATAAATACGGTTATAAAATATAAATAATCTCATTCAATATTATTTTTTCATATTTATTTTTAAGTTCTTTAATATGTGTCTTAACTATAATTTTTTATTAAATTAGCAAATCCTATTTACCTTAAATAAAAGGAAAATCATGAAGGCAAAAATATATATTAAATATAAAGAAGGTATTTTAGATCCTCAGGGAAAAACTGTTCATAATGCTTTAGAATCAATGGATTTGAAAAATATATCTTGCGTTACAATAGGCAAATATATTGAAATGGATTTTAATAATATATCAAAAAATGATGCCGACTCCATAACAGAGAAATCTTGTAGAAAATTATTAGCAAATCCTAATACTGAATCTTATACATTTGAGATAGTTGAAGAGTTATGAAGTTTGCAGTTATTGTATTTCCTGGATCAAATTGCGACCATGATGCTTATTATGCACTCAATAAAATTTTAGGAGTAGAAGTGAATTTTATCTGGCATAAGGAAAGTTCTCTAGAAAATTATAATGCTATACTCCTTCCTGGTGGTTTTTCATATGGAGATTATCTTAGAACCGGTGCAATTGCCAAGTATTCTCCTATAATGAAAGAAGTTATAAGATGTTCTAAAAAAGGTATCCCTATTATTGGAATTTGTAATGGGTTTCAAATATTAATTGAAGCAGGGATGCTTCCGGGTGCATTAATTAAGAATAAGAATACTAAGTTTATAAGTAAAATGGTTTCTTTAGATATAGAGACAAATAATTCATTATTTACCAAAAATTATAAAAATGGTGATTCAATATCAATGCCTATAGCTCATGGTGAAGGGAATTATCAAACAGACAAGGATACTTTAAAACAGCTTAAAGATAACGATTGTATTGCATTTAAATATTCGAATAGTCACAATTTAAATGGTTCTATAGCTAATATAGCTGGAATTTTAAATAAAGAAAAAAATGTTCTAGGAATGATGCCTCATCCAGAAAGAGCATGTGAGAAAATTCTAGGGTCAGATCAAGGAATAGGCATTTTTAAATCTATGATAGGTTCATTGTAAATATGGATAGGTTCGAAGCTACTAATAAAAGATCAGTAAGATTTATATTTCTAATCCTATTTTTTGGGCTGATAATTGGCAGTATGATCGGGAAAATACTTGTAGATATTTTGCCAGATGGAACGGTAGTAGAACAATTTTTTGAGAAAAGCATTGAGATTGGATGGGACCCATTTCCCCTTGAGCTAGGGATTATAATAATTACTACAGGATTTGAAGTTGTAATTAGTGTATGTAGTTTAATGGGTTTATTTATATCTTGGTATTTTCTAAGGTATTTCAAATAAAGTATACTATGCTTATTGCATCTATAGGTCCATTTGAATTAGCTATTATCTTCTTAGCTATCATCCTCATCTTTGGAATAGAGAGACTTCCTGAACTAGCTAAAACTATAGCTCAAGGATTAAAAGAGTTTAAAAAAACAATCAATTCTATTGATTAACACTATAATAAATAAGGGATTGGCGCGCACTTAACCCCTTACTTATTTAGATTTAGTTCTGCACTAAGCCTATTTTTTCTTTTGTTAAATCAACGACTTCTTTATTGTTTAATTGAACTTCTTTTACGTTTGTTTTTATTGCAACTTGGATTTTATCACCCCAGTAATTAGTATACTCACCACCTAAATCTCTATATGCGATTTCATTTATTGTTTCATCAGGAGCCCAATTTTTATCTATATATTTTTGAGCTCTAGATTTTTCAGAATCCGTATAATTGATTATATTATTTAATAACAGATCTGGTTCAGTATTAGACTGAATCAAGTTATGTTCATTGATATCTAAAGAGTTATTGGACAATCCATCTTCAGGGTTAATATCATTTTGAGTATATGTTTTATAAACCGTCAAGCTAAGGACAAATGACAGTGCTATAAATAGTGTTATTTTTTCTTTCATCTTGTTTTCCTTTCTGAATTAGTTATTTATATATTTAAACAATAGTAATTTTAACTATGTTCCAAAAATATTATAATTTTTATTAAATACTATATCAGCTAAATTATAGGCAGGTAATAATAAATAAAATCAATTTAGGATAATATGTCTGGACATAGTAAATGGTCGACTATTAAGCGTAAAAAAGGTGCGGCAGATGCAAAAAGAGGAATACTTTTTACAAGATTATCAAAAGATATTACTCTTGCAGCTCGAGAAGGTGGTGGAGATATCGAAATGAATTCATCATTAAGATTAGTTGTTAAAAAAGCAAAAGAATCAAATATGCCATCAGCTAATATTGATAGAGCGATAAATAAGGGTACTGGTAATCTCCCCGGGTTTAAATATGAAAATTATTTATATGAAGGATATGGTCCTAATGGAGTTGCAATTATGATGGAAATTATGACAGACAATAAGAACAGGACGTTCCCAGATATTAAGCATATTATGTCTAAGAATGGAGGTAATTTAGGAGAATCAGGTTGTGTAAGTTGGGTTTTTGAAAAAAAAGGAGAAATTTTAGTTGAAAAAAACTTAGTAGATGAAGAATTATTTTTAGAATCTATATTAGAATTAGAAGTTGAAGATATCGACCTTGATAATCCAGATTACTATTGCATTATAGTTTCTCCAGAAAAATTTGATTCAACAAGTATAGAATTAGAAAAAAATAAAATAAAAATCGAAGGTTCGATTAGTCTTGTCCCAAATAATACAGTTAAAGTTTCAGGGAATGATGCGAATCAACTTTTGGAATTATTAAATCTTCTTGAAAGCCATGAAGATGTGCAGAAAGTTTATTCTAATTTTGATATTGATGATAAAGATTTAAACAATGTTGCCTAAATGAGAATTTTAGGTATTGATCCAGGGTTAACTAAAACTGGTTTTGGAATAATAGATGTTCAAAATGAGAACTTAAAAGTAATCGATTATGGCATTATAAAACCAAAATTAAAGGATAAATTAGAAAAAAGATTATTAACTATTTTTCAAGATGTATCTAAAATTATTAAAGAGTATAACCCTACTATTGTCTGTATTGAAGAAGTTTTTTACGGTAAAAATTTTAAATCAGCATTATTGTTAGGGCAGGCAAGAGGTGCCGCTATGGTTTCTGCAGCGTTAGAAAATATAACTATTTTTGAATATTCTGCAAAAAAAATAAAACAATCAGTCACAGGTAATGGCAATGCAAATAAAGAACAAGTTAAATTTATGGTGACATCAATATTAAATATTGATAATAATATTGGATTAGATGCTTCTGATGCCTTAGGTGTTGCAATATGTCATTTTCAACAATTCAGAGTAAATGAATTATGATAGTTAATCTGCGTGGAAAATTAATTGATAAAAATCCATCTGATATTATTATTGATATAAATGGAGTAGGATATTTATGCTATATATCAAATAATACATATGATGATTTGCCAAAATTAAATAAAAATATATCCATTTTAATATACCATCAAATATCAGAGAATAATCAAAGTTTATATGCATTTTCTCAAAAAACAGAAAAAGAATTATTTTTAATGTTAATAGGTATATCAGGTATAGGTCCAAAAACAGCAATAAATTTACTTTCATCGGTATCACCTAATGAATTTAAAAGACGTCTAATTGCAGGTGAAGTTGAAATGTTAAGTTCATTGCCTGGTATAGGTCCAAAAACAGCCAGAAGAATAATCGTAGAGTTAAAAGATAAATTTAGCAATTATTCAGATAATGATATGCCAATAGAAAGTAATCAAGAGAATGAATCTTATAGGGATACATATAATGCATTAAAATCATTAGGTTTCAACCATAATGAAATTAATAAATGCTTAAGTAAAATTATAAATAAAAATAATAATTTATCTACTGAGGATATTATAAAAGAATCATTGAAATTATTAAAAAAATAAATGACACAAAGAACCAGCCTATATAATAGACATTTAGATTTAAACGCTAAAATAATCCCATTCTCAGGTTTTGATATGCCAGTAAATTATGCAAAAGGTATCTTACATGAATATAATGTAGTTAGAAGTAAATGTGGAATATTTGATGTTTCTCATATGGGACAATTTTTTATTAGTGGAGATAAAGCAAATAAATTTCTACAAAATGTAACTATTAATGATGTTTCTAAACTCAAAGTCTATGATGCTCAGTATTCAGCTATGTGTAATACTGATGGCGGTATAATTGATGATTTGATTCTGTACAAAAAGCCAAATGGATATTATATGGTAGTTAATGCTGGCAATATTGATAAAAATTTGGAATGGTTGTATAATAATATAATTGATAATGTTCAGATTAAAAATCAATCTTCAGATACTTCATTGATAGCTGTGCAAGGTCCGGATAGCAGAAAAATACTTTCAGAGATTACTAATGCAGATTTATATATTAAATTTTATTCATATACAGATACTAATATATTAGATGAGAGTGTTATGTTGAGTAGAACTGGCTATACGGGTGAATTGGGTTTTGAACTTTACGGTCCACATGAAAGTATAATTAAAATTTGGGATAAACTTATTGATATAGGGGTAGAACCATGTGGATTGGCTTCTAGAGATATACTGCGAATAGAAATGAAATATTGTTTATATGGTAATGATATTAATGAAAATACTAATCCAATAGAAGCAGGATTATCATGGATAACTGCAATCAACAAAAATACTTTTATAGGTAAAGAAAGCATGATTAATTCAAACAATAATTCTAGATTAGTAGCGTTCAGGATGTTAGATAAGGGGATTCCTAGGCATGATTATGAAATACAATTTAAAGGAGAACAGATAGGCTCTGTGACTAGCGGGACCCAATCATTCATATTAAAATCTGGGATTGGATTAGGTTATATAGAATCTCAATATTCAAAAATTGGTAGTGAGATAGATATTATTATTAGAGATAAACAAGTAAGGGCTGAAGTAATTCGTCCACCATTTATAAAAAATACATCATTATTAGATTAACTATGTCAAAAAAAAGAAAAAGAATAATTAACAATAGTATTCGCAGTAAAGAAGTATGGGCTGTAGTTTTATTTATTTCAGCAATAATAATATTTTTAAGTATTTGTGGATACGTAGGTGATACTTGGGGAGGTTCANNTTNTAGGTANNGNNNCTGAGCGGCAATTGCGGATGTACTAGTTTATCAAATGCTGGGTTATTTTTCAATAATCATTCCAATTATTATGGGTATTATTTCCTATGCAATATTTTTCAGGAAAGATTTAAAGCATTATATAGTAAAATCTATATACTTATTTGCTATAGGGTTTTCTATAATTTTATTATTCTATGAAAATGATACAATAGGGCGTTTACCTCGATTAATTGGATTCTTTATTGTTGATGAAATAACTGGCCCATTCTATTTCAAATTATTCATGCCAATTGTTATAATAATATTGATTGCAACTTTTATTAATATTTCTTTATATGATTTAGCTATACTTGTAGGTAAAGGATTCAAGTTTATATGGAACATATTAAGTAAAATATTATCTTCAACAGTAAAATCCATTAATATGAAGTTAGATAGATTTAAAGATTTTAAAGCAAATAAAAAACTAAAGATTGAGGTTTCTAAACCTGAAGAAGTTATTAATGAAAAGTCGGGTAATGAGTTAGAGAATCATATGGTTGAAGAAAATATTGTGGAAAAACCAATTGAAAATGAACCCTCAAATGTTGATTTAGAAAACCTTAATGAAGAAAGGCATTCTTCTGGAACGGATGAGCCATTATCAATCACAATCGAAGATCAGGTAGAAGTAGAACAAGGCGATTTAGATAAACATGCAAGTAGAAAAAGCAAATATAGAAATTATAAATTACCACTCGCCGAATATATGGTTGAACCAGTAGAAATATCTAATACAATTGATGAAAACTTATTAAGAGAGAAAGCGCAGGAACTTGTACATGCTCTTGAGACTTTTGGAGTTAAATCAAAAGTAAGAAAGATATCTCCAGGTCCTATAATAACATTATTTGAAATAGAACCTGATGAAGGCGTGAGAGTTAATAAGTTTACAAATTTATCAGATGATTTGGCACGGGTTATGGCAGCGCAAAGAATAAGAGTTATTGCTCCAATTCCTGGAACCACTTCTGTAGGTATTGAACTCCCAAATGAAAATCCATCTATTGTCTATTTAAAAACAATTATTAATTCTGAAAGATATATTAATAGCAATTCAAAATTAACTATAGGTTTGGGGAAAACTACAACAGGAGATGCATATACTTTTGATTTAGCTAGTATGCCCCATCTATTAGTTGCGGGTGCTACAGGTGCAGGTAAATCGGTATGTATTAATACTATAATAATTTCAATTTTATATAAAGCAAAGCCAGATGAAGTAAAATTCATTATGATTGATCCAAAAAAACTAGAATTAGCTACTTATAAATCTCTAGTTGGCTATCATCTGATAACAGCTCCAAATCTAGATGAATATGTTATGACTACTGCAGATAATGCCGTAGGTATATTAACCTCTGCAATAACGGAGATGGAAAGACGTTTTCAAGTATTCTCAGATGCAAGAGTTAGACATATTAGTGAATACCATGATAGATGTAAGAAGGACTCTCAATTAGAAAATATTCCGTACATAGTAGTTTTGATTGATGAATTAGCTGACTTAATGATGACATCTGGCAGAGCTGTAGAAGAGCCAATAACTAGATTAGCTCAAAAAGCAAGAGCAGTAGGAATACATTTAGTTGTTGCAACCCAGAGACCATCAGTAGATGTTATCACTGGACTGATTAAATCTAATTTTCCAGCTCGAATATCTTTTCAAGTTTCTTCTAAAATAGATTCTAGAACTATTCTTGATCAAATGGGCGCTGAGAAACTATTAGGTAAAGGAGATATGCTATTTTTATTACCAGGAGCAGCCAACCCAATCAGGTTGCATAATGCATTTATTGAATTGAAAGAGATAGAAGATATTATGGGTCATATTGAAAAGCAGCCTCATCCAGAAGAACTTCATTTGCCGGAAATTATAAAGTTATCTAATGATGGAGCTTTTAGCGTTGATAATGGATATAATGATGAACTGCTAAAAGAAGCAGCATATATTGTGGTTAATAACCAACAGGCATCTGTCTCATTATTACAACGAAAATTAAGGGTAGGCTATAGTAGAGCTGGTAGATTAATAGATGAATTAGAGTCATTGGGAATTATTAGTGGACACAATGGTAGTAAACCTAGGGATGTATTAGAAGATAGAAGTCGTATCGATGATATTTTTAACCAATGAAGTTAATTTTATTTTTTTGTATCAATATAGCATTTGCTGATGTACTTTCTGATTGGATAGATTCAAATTCTCATATAATAAATTCTAAATCATACAAAATATCTTTTAAACAAAGATTTGAAACTACTATTGAAAATTCAGTCCATTATAGTACTATTCCATCTGATTTCGTTTATTTAAATAATAATTTAAAATACGAATCAAATGAAAAAATAGTAATAGCTAATAAAGATTCCTTAAAAATGCTGAATAAATACTCTAATCAAGTTTTTATTGATAATATTACTGGAGTATATGAACAGTTGTTATCAGTTGATTTGTATGAGGAATTATTAAATGCTAAATTCAAAAAAGATAAAGATCATTACTTTATAAATAATGATTCTTATCAGATCGAAGTTTATTTTTCAGATATAAAATTAAAAAAGGTTGTGATTTTACATAATGATATGAAAATAGATTTATTAGATTTTGAATTATCAAGTCTATGCAAAGATGATATGGATAACTTTTTTAAGTTTGGGAATAATTCCTCCGAAATATTTGATTTAAGAATTAGATGAATGAACTAAAGAATATTAATCAACAATTATTTTCTTTAAAGAGTATTATCGGCTTTACTATTAGTATTATATGTATTTTTTTGTGTTTAAGGAATTTTGAACCAAATAAATTTCTAGAAGATTTTAATAATATAGATTATAGCTTATTTATTTTAGCATCATTGATTTTGATTTTTTCAGTATTCATAAGAAGTATCCGATGGTCTTTATTTTTCAAGGAGGAAGAAACTAAAAAATTAGGATTAATAGAATTGTTTAAGAATGAAATGATTGGTTATTTTGGGAACAATATATTCCCATTAAAATTAGGCGATTTACTAAGGGTATCTATGATGGCAAAAAAGAATAGCATGTCAAAATCTTATCTGCTAGGAACTATAGTAGTGGAGAGAATTGTAGATATATTGTCATTATTTCTGTTAATGGCTATTGTTTTATTTTTTTCCTGGGAGAACTTAGTAGTACAACAGATGTTTTCAGGAGTTCATTATATTGATTTGTCTAATATATATAAATATTTATATCTCATTCCTATAGTATTAATGATTTTTTATTTATTTATTAGAAATAATAAAAAAATATTTAATTGGCATTTATTTATTTCTGCATTTTCAAATATCAATAATCCAATAAAGATATTTAAAATAATTTTATTAAGTTTAAGTATCTGGTTCATTTATTTATTCAATATTATCATCATATCATATTCAATGGGATATGATTTTACAATTATTCAATCCTTACTATTATTAACATTTATGACATTGGTAATGATCATCCCTTCTGCTCCAGGGGCTATAGGTACTTTCCAGTATTCTATAATACTCATTATGACGAGTAATCTATTTGAGATTCAACAATTTGGTCAACATGAAGCAATGTCATTTTCAATTATTTTACATGCATATAGTTATATAACCTATTCTATTATTGGAGGTTATTTTTTTATAAAATCGAATGTTAAATTAGATAATTAAATTGATGAAGAGGTTATTCGATATTATTTTTTCAACGATTGGTATAATAATTTTATCTCCAGTTATGGTAATTGTATCAATCATTATAAAAATATTTTCTCAGACACCTATTATATTCAAACAAAAAAGAATAGGGTTGAATGAAAAATATTTTTATTTATATAAGTTTTGCACAATGAGTAAAGGACATCCCTCTAATACTTCACATCTTACAATACAAAATAATCCAAGGATTACTAAAGTTGGCCAAATATTAAGAAAATGGAAATTAGATGAATTGCCTTCATTGTTCAATGTCTTTAAAGGAGATATGAGTTTTGTTGGTCCTCGACCATGGGTTGAATATTATATTGTTAAATTAACTGAAGAAGAAAAAAAATTCTTGAAAATTAGACCGGGTATAACCAGCCCAGCAACTTTAAAATATGCTAATGAAGAATATATGCTATTAGATAAAGAAAATCCTGAAGAATATCATGATAAGTATATATTGCCAGATAAAGTTAAATTAAACTTATTATATCTAAAAAATAATAATATGTTGGATGATTTATTGATAATATTTAAGACTATATTTAGGGGTAATTATTAATTTGCGAGATAATAAAAAATATTTAATATGAATTTTAACAGGAAACAAATTTAGATGAAAGATAAGAAATTTTATTTAGTTACTGGTGGAGTTGGATTCATTGGCACTAATTTAATCAAGGCACTTATTGATGATGGTCATGAAATTACCTGTTTTGATAATTATAGTACTGGCTCTAAGGAAAATGAACAGCCTATTTGTCAATATTTTGATGTTAATCTAGCTAAAATAGTAGATTATGAATCGTTAATCAAAAAACCTGATGTGATATTTCATTTAGCAGCATTAGCTAGGATTGAACCATCATTTGAATTCCCTAAGGAAACTTTTGAAGATAATGTTAATAGTACTCTTAATATACTAGATTATGCAAGAAAGCATAATATTAAAGTTGTTTATGCTGGGTCTAGTTCATACCATGGAGGTGTTTATGAGAACCCATATACATATACGAAATGGCAAGGGGAAGAATTATGCAAGCTATATAACAAAATATATAGTTTAGATACAATTATATGTAGATTTTATAATGTCTATGGACCTCATCAAATTACGGATGGTCCTTATTCTGCAATAGTAGGTATTTTTGAGAGTCAGTATTTAAATAATCATCCTTTGACAATTACTGGTGATGGAGAACAAAGGCGAGATTTCACTCATGTTGACGATATCGTTGAAGGCTTAATTAGAGCCTCAGAGTACTCATCGAATGCTGATATATTTGAATTTGGTACTGGTAAAAATTATTCTATTAATGAACTTGCAACAATGTTTGGAGAAGATTATCCAATAAAATACTTACCTAAAAGAGACGGTGAAATGCAAACAACATTATGTGATATATCTGAAGCTCAAGAAAAAATAGGTTATTCTCCAACTAGAGATTTAGAGGAATATGTTAAACAATGGATAAGATTAAATAAATAATTATGATTGATTTTCACAATCATATTATTCCAGATGTTGATGATGGTCCTAAATCTATGGAAATGTCCATAGATATGCTGAAAGAGGCTGAAAGTCAGGGGATTACTGATGTTGTCTCAACAGTTCATTTCCAACATCCCAAAATGGATGGTCGGAATACAGACTATTCATTTATTCGCAAAAAATCTGATGAGTTACAAAAAGTAATAAATAAAAATAATATTAAGATTAAAATTCATATATCTGCAGAGGTATTTTATTTGCCAAATTTAACTAGAATATTAGATAATCCATTAGTAACTATTGGTAATAGAAAATTTATGTTAATTGAGTTTCAAACAAAAGCATTGCCTCCAAACTATCTATTAGAATTCTTTAAACTACAAGAAAAGGGTATTACTCCAATCATAGCTCATCCAGAAAGATATTTCCCAATTCAAAATAATTATGAAATTTGTATGGATTGGATTGATAAAGGATTTGTATTGCAACTTGACTCTGGAAGTATATTAGGCCATTTTGGAGATAAATGCACAGAAATAGCTTTGGAACTTATTCAGTCTGGTTGCATACAACTTATTGGTTCAGATGCTCATAATAATAGAATAAGAAATTTTTGTTTAAAACCTGTGTATGATAAAATCGAAGGCTTATTTGGCATTGAAATTGTTGAAAAATTTAAATATAATAGTAACTTGCTTTTAGAGGGTAAAAACTTACAAATTATAGAGCCTGTAAGTATTATAAATAATAAAATAGAGTTAAGTAGAATAAATAAAATTATAAACTTAATTAAAAGGAGAATTAAATAATAAAATTGTTATCAAATTATAAATACTCAATTAATCTGAGTAAAATATTATTTTTCTTATTTTTCATATCAGTTATTTTTTCACAAACTGGTAAAGTTGATTATTATGGAAAAGTAAATTCTAACCATGTCATTAGTGGCCAAGAATATATTGCTAGTGATGATGGCACTTTACTTATGTATGTAAATATATGGGGACACGTTAAAAATCCTGGAACTTATTTAGTTTATGAGGGTATTGATTTATTAACCCTAGTTTCATTGGCGGGAGGACCTAAAAGTGGAGCTAATTTTAAAAATATAGAAATTATTCATGATAAAAGGACTGATTCAATTACAAGGATTAATTTGAATCAATATATAAGCAGTGATAAGTCTTTAATTGTTATTAAGCCTCATGATACTATATATATAAAAGAGTCTATGAGCAGTTATCTATTTACTAAAGTAAATCTTTTAAATACTATTCTACAGATTGTAAATATTTCTTATACAATGAGCAAATTACCATAAGAACTTGATTTATGAATGAATCTTATAAACAAAATAATGAGTTTATCTCTGAGGGGAATAATATAGACTTAAAAGAGATTTTTTATATATTATCAACAAATATAAAATTAATTTCTTTTATTCTATTTATATCAATTTTTTTAGGATTAGCATCTATTTTAACAACCACCCCCTTATATAAATCTTATGGAACAGTATTAGTTGAGAGTAATTCTCCTGGATTATCTTTGTTCTCTGACTTTCCATCTTCATCAGGAACTACTTTAATTGATAATGAAGTTGAAATTTTACGATCTAAACAAACTTTAAGTAAAACTATAAACTATTTTATTGAGGATGGTTCATACAAAAATATGTTTTTATTTGGCACAAGAAAGTATGAGCATAAAGGACTTTCAAAATTTTTAAGAAATATCCTGAGTGTAGGTTATTTTGATGATGATCAGGTTATTGATATTAGAGATGAAATCCAAATTAGTAATTTAGTGAATTCATTTAAGAAATCAGTAGTAATTACTAAAAGAAGAAAAGCTGATTTAATAGAACTATCAATATCTATGCCTGATCCATATGAATCCTCCTTAATTATAAATCGCTTAATTAAATCATATCAAGCTATTGACAGAGAGTGGTCTAATGGGGAAATGATTCATATGAGATTATTCTTAGATTCTCAAATTCTAATTAAAGAAAAGGAATTATGGGATATTGAAGACAGACTATCTGCCTTTCAGAAAAAAGAACAAATATATGGTCTATCAGGTAATTCAGAATTATTGTTGAATCAATTAACTTTAGTAGAAGCAGAGTATTATTCAACTAGAGTGGAATACAATATATTAAAAGAACGTAAACAATATATTGATAATCAATTAACAGAGGAAGAGAAATCCTTAGCTGAAAAACTTCAAAATACTATAAATGAAAGATTATTTGCTCTAAAATCAGAAGTAGCCCAAAGAGAATCTGAATTGACTACTACTATTGCACTCCAAGGAGAAGAACATCAAGCTGTTCTTCCACAGCGAGAATCTATTAAAAAATTAAAGAAAAAATTAGGAGAAGAAACAAAGAAACTCATTAGTCAAGGAATATCAGTAGCAGATCCTATTCAATTCAGGCAATCTTTAATGGATACATTATTAAATATAACTGCTCAAGAAGCATCATATATTTCTAAAACTCATGAGTTAGATAAAATTATTAAAAAATATGAAACTGAACTATTATCATTACCTGATAAATCATTGCAATTTGCTAGATTAGAGAGAGATCGAAATATTCTATCGAAAACATATGCTTTAATGATGCAAAAAAGAGAAGAAGCGAAGATAGGTGAAGCATCAAAGGTTGGGAAAATTAGAATTGTAGATTTGGCAACCCCAGAATTAGATCCAGTTAAACCTAAAAAAATATCTACGATGTTACTTTCATTATTTACAGGAATAGTATTAGCTGTTATTATATGTTTGATAAAAGAGTATTTTGATAATTCAATAAAATCTATATCAGAAATTGAAAGATATGATTTAGAAATACTAGGTATGATTCCTACCATTGGTAAAAACTATAAATCTGATAAAATATCATCTAAGACTAAGAGAACTAGAAATTCAGTTAGTAGAGATTTAGAACGGAGACTAAAACCCATGAGGATTCAAAGTCTCCGATATCTGAATCGTATAGAACCCTAAGGACAAATTTGATGTATAGATTTAATTCTGATGGAAGCGGACAAGCATTATTAGTAAGCAGTCCAGGGCCTGGAGAAGGAAAAACAACTACTATTTCAAATTTAGCTATAACATTTGCAAATTTAGGCAAAAAGACTCTATTAGTTGATACTGATTTGAGAAAACCCGTAATGCATAAAGTCTTCAATAACAAACAGTCACCTGGATTAACAGATTATTTAATGGGTAGAGAAAATGATATAGCTAAACTGTCCAATGATATAGGTGTAGAAAATTTAACTTTAATGACATCTGGTAGCGTCCCTCCATTCCCTTCAGAATTATTAGGCTCTACTAAAATGAAAAATTTAATTATTGAATTAAAATCTAATTGGGATATTGTTTTATTTGATCTACCACCATTAATGGCAGTTACTGATGCATATGTCATACTTCAGCAAATGGATCAATTCGTATTAGTTTTAAGAGCGGGGGTCACACAAAGAGGAGCTTTAAAAAGGTCAATGGCATATCTTAAGGTTGGAGGAATTTCAGAAACTGGAGTTGTTTTAAATCAAGTTGATAAATCGAAAACATCAAAAGATGAACACTTTGATTATTATACAGATTATTATGGTCTTGAAGAAGAATAAAACTAGTGGAATTTATTGATCTAAAAATTCAGTTTAGTAAAATAGAAAATAAAATAAAAGAATCCATTCATAATGTGTTGAATCATGGTCAATATATTATGGGACCCGAAGTTAAAAAATTAGAATATGAATTAAGCAGATACGTAGATGCTAAATACTGTGTGAGTTGTTCTTCTGGAACGGATGCATTGTTAATGTCCTTATTAGCAATAGGTATTAAACCAGGTGATGCAGTTATTACTACTCCATTTACATTTGTTGCAACAGCAGAAGTAATTACATTATTAGGGGCTACTCCAATTTTTGTAGATATTGATTCAAAAACATTTAATATTAATCCTGATTTAATTGAAGAAATTATTTTAGATGTTAAAAAAAATACTAATCTTGATATAAAGGCAATTATTCCAGTTAATATTTTTGGTTTATCAGCAGACTATAATAAAATATCAGGAATTGTTACTAAGTATAATATAAGAATTATAGAAGATGCGGCTCAAAGTTTTGGGGCTAAATATTATAAAGAAAAATCTGGGAGTTTATCTGAGTTATCATGCACTTCTTTTTTCTAGTAATCATAGTATTTATAAAAAACTAATTTCAATAAGAATGCATGGTGAAGGTAATAACAAATATGATAATGTCACTACTGGGATTAATGGTAGATTAGATACAATCCAAGCAGCAATTTTAATAGAAAAATTAAAAATATTTAAAGAAGAAGTTTTATTAAGACAAAAAGTAGCAGATAAATATATGAGATTATTAAAAGAATATTTTACTTTCCAATATATTCCTGATAACTATGAGTCCACTTGGGCACAATTTTGTTTGTTGGCAGATACAGAACAACAACGAACCCAGATATTACAATATTTAAAAGACTATAATATTCCTACAGCTATATATTACCCAAAGCCATTACATTTACAATCAGTATTCTCAAGTACTAGTTACTATAATAATTCATTGAAAATATCAGAAGAAATATCAAGTAGAATTTTCAGTATTCCTATGTATCCATATTTATCTGATACTAATATTAATAAAATAAGTGATATCTTAATAAAGGCAAAATATGATTTATCGTAGTGTCATAAGCAGAATAAAAGATCATTCAGCTGTTGTTGGCGTTGTTGGACTAGGGTATGTAGGATTACCATTTGCAGTAGAAAAAGGAAAAGTAGGTTTTTCTGTCATTGGTTTTGATATGGATAAAAATAAAATATTGCAAATTAACAAAGGGAAAAATTACATACCTGATGTAAAGGATAATGAATTAAATGAGTTAGTAAAAACAAAAAAGTTTAGAGCTACTAATAATTTTGATGAATTATCTAATGTAGATATTATTGTAATTGCAGTACCAACACCATTAAAGAAAAATTTAATTCCAAATTTATCATATGTTAAAGCGGCAACAAATTCAATAACTAAAAATTTAAAAAAAGGACATTTAGTTAGCTTAGAATCAACTACATATCCAGGGACAACTGAAGAAGTTATACTACCTATACTTGAAAAATCAGGGTTAAAGGCAGAAAAAGACTTTTATTTGGCTTATTCGCCAGAAAGAGTAGACCCTGGAAATATGAGATATACTACTAAAAATACAAACAAAGTAGTAGGTGGAGTAGGTGAAAAATCATTGAATGTTGCAAAAACTTTTTATAGTGAAACTATTGATCATATTGTTCCAGTTTCAAGTGCGAAAATAGCTGAAATGGTTAAAGTTTATGAGAATACATATAGAGCAGTAAATATTGCATTAGTTAATGAAATGCTACTACTATGTGATAAAATGGAAATTAATGTATGGGAAATGTTAGAGGCAGCATTTACTAAACCATTTGGCATAGCACCTTTTTTGACCCTCATTATTTAGAGTGGAAAGCTAGAGAGTATGATTTTAAAACAAGATTTATTGAATTAGCAGGAGATATTAATAGGAGCATGCCTCGA
>ASPJ01000018.1 GCA_000405805.1 Fidelibacterota bacterium SCGC AAA003-L08 | reverse complement strand
GCTATAGGTGGATTCCAGGCACAGTTTACTGGTGTTGAATTAACTGGGGCCTCTGGTGGTTCAGCCGAAGCTGCAGGTTGGATGTTAAGTACTGGAACAGATATGGTGATGGGCTTTTCATTGTCTGGTACTACGGTTGCTGCTGGTGAAGGTGTATTATGTACTGTTTCTTTTGATATTGCAAGTGCAGAAGAAGCAATTTGTTTTGGTGAAGTTGTTTTTTCTGATCCAGCAGGGAGTGCAATTGACTTTGATCTAGGTGAATGTTATACTGGTGAATCTGAGATATGCGATGATGAAACTGCATGTAACTTTGGTGCGGAAGGTGATTGTGAATATATAGAAGATTGTGCAGGTGAATGTGGCGGTTCTGCAGTAGAAGATTGCGCAGGTGAATGTGCTGGTTCTGCCGTAGAAGATTGTGCAGGTGAATGTGCTGGTTCTGCCGTAGAAGATTGTGCAGGTGAATGTGCTGGTTCTGCCGTAGAAGATTGTGCGGGTGACTGTAATGGTTCTGCCGTAGAAGATTGTGCGGGTGAATGTGCTGGTTCTGCCGTAGAAGATTGTGCTGGTGTATGTGATGGCACAGCTGTATTTGATGAATGCGATGTATGTGATGGTGATGATACCTCATGCGCTGATTGTGCGGGTACTCCAAACGGTAGTGCTTATGTAGATGAGTGTGATGTATGTAATGATGAACCATCTGATGACTGTGTTCAAGATTGTAATGGTGTTTGGGGTGGTACGGCTCTAGATGGTGATGGTGACAGTGTATGTGATATAATTGATAGTTGCCCTGATGGAAATACTGATTGGACCTCTAACTTTATCACAGATTATGATTCTGATGGATGTTTTGATGCACTTGAAGATTTAGATGATGACAATGATGATCTAATAGATTGCTGGGGATATTGGCAAGATTCAGATGACCCATGGTTTGATGAATGGATAGATAACTCAGTTGTTACAAACCTTGAATTAATAGATCCAGATACTGGAGAGATAATATATCTTACTGAAGATGAAGTGGCAGCAATAATTGCAGCATATAATACAGAAACCGGTGGTGACTGTGCAGATTATGATCTTGGTATTTCTGATATTGTTGTTCCTGAAGAATTTGGATTAACACAAAACTATCCAAATCCATTTAATCCATCAACGAGTATATCCTATGATGTTTCAAAACATAGTTTTGTAAGTATCAAAATATATGATTTGACTGGAAAACTAGTTTATGATCTAATAAATGATTTTCATTTAGCAGGAACATATACTTCTCAATGGGATGCTATTGATCAGAAGGGCAGCCCTGTTCCCTCAGGTGTATATATATATCAATTGAGAAGTAATAATATTGTTCACACAAAGAAAATGTTATTATTGAGATAATATATTATAATAAAAAGGGTCATAAGCTTATGACCCTTTTTATATAAATAAATTCATATGGCTACTAATCGTTTAAAATTTGCACTTATTATATTAGATGGTTTTGGTATCAGACAAGAGAAAGAAGGCAATGCATACGCTCTTGCAAATACTCCAATATTAGATAATTTGTTTAATAATTATCCGATGTCTTCTATAGAAACATCTGGTAATTTTGTAGGTTTACCTGAGGGTGTTATGGGTAATTCAGAAGTAGGTCATATGAATATTGGAGCGGGTAGAATTGTTGAACAAGATTTAGTCCGAATTAACAGTGATATTCAAAATAATATTCTTAAGGATAATAAAAATATTATATCGTTATTTGATTCGATTAAAAAAAATAATTCTAGACTTCATTTGCTTGGTTTATTAAGTGATGCTGGAGTCCATAGTCATATTAACCATCTTAAGTATTTATTAAATACTGCTAAAGAGAATAATGTAAAATCTACTCTAGTGCATGCAATTACAGATGGAAGAGACACCCCTCCTAATAGTGGAATTAATTATTTAAGAGAACTTCAAGATTATATTGATAAAATCAATTATGGTGAAATTGTTACTATATGCGGAAGATATTATGCAATGGATCGTGATACTAGATGGGATAGAACAGAGTTAGCTTACAATCTTTACTTAAATGGGAGGGGAAATGAATTTAAAGATTTTGATAAAGTACTCTCTAAATCATATAAAGATCAAATCTCTGATGAGTTTATAACTCCTAAGATTAAGAAAAACAAAGAAGGTGTTATTAAAGAAAATGATGGACTTATTACATTTAATTTTCGATCAGACAGAATGAGACAAATAATCTCTTCATTTACTGATAAAAATTTTAATTGTTTTTCTATTAATCATCAAAATATGATGGTTCTTAGTATGACACAATATTATGATAAATTTAATTTTCCTGTATTATATAAACCTATAAAACTTGATAATATTCTACCTGAAATATTATCTAAAAATAACATGAATCAATTAAGAGCTGCAGAAACTGAGAAATATGCTCATGTAACCTATTTTTTTAATGGAGGAGAGGAAAAAGAATTTGATGGTGAAGATCGTCTTTTGGTGCCTTCTCCTGATGTTGCAACTTATGACTTAAAGCCAGAGATGAGTGCAGTAGAACTAACAAATAAAGTTATCGATAAAATAAATAATAATATATATGAAGCAATAATCATGAATTATGCCAATCCAGATATGGTTGGTCATACTGGTAATATAAATGCTGCAATTAAAGCTATTGAAACGATAGATTATTGTATTGGTAAAATGTTAAGTTCTACATCTGCACCAATATTTATTACTGCAGACCATGGTAATTTAGAAATGATGATTGATCCAATAACCAAAGAAGTTCATACAGCTCATACAACTCTACCTGTTCCATTATTTTTAGTATCATCTGATAATAAATTTGATTTAAAGAAAAGTGGAAAACTAGCAGATATTGCTCCTACTATTCTAGATATGCTATCAATTCAAATCCCCGATGTAATGACAGGGAATAGCCTTATTATTAAGAAATAGTTATTAAAATAATGAAATACATATATATCCACGTATTATTTGTTTCCCTATCCTGTGCTTTTGATGTAGATAATTGGGATTATATAAAGAAAGTAGGTAGTATATATTCAATTATAGAAGATGATGAGTTTGTTCATTTTATTACAAATAATGGGATATATTCTCATGATGATATTAATGATCATTATTTTTATAATTTCAATTTATCTAATATGATAGATTTTAACAATCCAATATATCATTTTTATTTTGATTCAAATACAAACATGTATTGGATTATTGATGAGTTTGGTATAAAAATGAAACATTCATTTCATGATTTTTGGAATGAAATATCATTTAGAAGACTAGGTATTATGAGTGCTGACCAAATTATTGATTTTGGTAGTTCATCAAATTACATATGGATAAAATTATTTGATAGAATTCTTCCTCTGAATCAAATTACGGGCAGTATTATAGATGATGATATTGATAGGTTTGAAATAGATAATATCGATTGGAATAATGGTGATGATTATAATCCTAATTTCAATGTTGATTTGAGCGATTATGTTATTTTTGATGGATGGAATATAGGCCATGATAAAATAATGAATAATGAAGGTGATATTTTGACTCCAACTATTATGGTAGAAGATAAAAATAATAATGTATGGGTTGGTACTAAACAGGGTACTATACTAAAGGGTTCTACATATTCGCATAGATTAGAAATAATAGATTTTGGTTTAAAGACTAGTAATATTACAACGGCCATAGTAGATAAAAATATGAAATGGTGGTTTGCTGATAGTCAATTCTTAAGAACTGGAATCAAAAGACATAGAGAGAGTTTTAGAAATAATAATTATTATTTTTTAACTTTATGGAATGAACGTACAAATACCTGGAAGTATTTTGATACAGACTATTCTTTGCTAATTCAAAATATAGATATTAATGATTTATTATATATTGATGATTTATTATATATAGCTACTATGGATGGATTAATAATATTTGATGAAAATAGTAATGATTGGATGAAGATTGATCAAGATTTAAGAGATAGAGCTGTTTGGGATATAGAGTATCATAATAATTCTATTTATATTGCTACTTCAAATGGATATAATGAGATTTCATCTATATCACATACTATTATAGATAATGACGATAAGTTGTCTAACTTATTAAGTAACTCTGAAATATATGACATATTAGTATCTGATGATATTATATATATTGCATCAGAAAAAGGGTTGTTTGAAAAATATTATGATATGAATAGTTATAGGCTCTTAACTGATAAAAAATTCAGGAATATAGATAAATATAATAATTATATTTTCGGAAATGATAATGATATGTGGAAGATTGATTTAGAAACATTGAATATAGATAAAATAGAAACGAATATAGTGAATTTTTCGTTGTCAAAAAATCTTTTATGGATCAATCATATGTATGATTGTGAATTAATAGATATCAATACATATAAGAGTTGGGATTTCACTGATTATAAAGGAATTCCAGGATCAATTATTTATAGTATTATATCGAATGACAAGAATGTTTTATTTATGACTAATGATGGAATAGCTATTTATAATTGGGACATTAACGACTATGAATAAGTACGGGTCTTTAATATTATTCATTCTGTTTATATCTTGCGGAAATCAATCTAAGTATCCACAAAAAAATAATTTATCTGATGATAATGTTCAATTACATGCAAATGTTTATGAAATTAATGCAGATTCTTTACTTATTAAAACTTTCATATCATTACCAGTGTCAAATTTAGTTTTCATTAAAGAAGATAGAGGTTTCTGTAGTTCTTTAGAAGTTATGATTAGAGTTGAAGATAATAATTCTGGATTACAGATAGATAGAATATCAGATAATAAAGAAATAGTTAGAAAATATTATGAAGATACTAGATTAAATGATTCTTATCAATTAAGTTATCAATTTTTATTAGAAAAAGGAGATTACAAATTAATAACTAGTATCAAAGATTTAGATAGTTTTAATACATGGGATAATTCTAAGAATATAGAAGTTGATTCAAAAAAAATCAATTTGATTGCACCTTATTATTATGATAATGAATTAAAGCACTATATTCATAACGAACCAATATACAATATTCACAAGATATGGTTTGAACTCCCAAGGTATAATTTCGATAAAGCTGAATATAAATATACGATTATTCGAGATGATAAGACTTTAACAACTAATACTATTAAAGACTGTAGAAATAATGAATTTCTATTAGAATGTCCAATTGAACTAAGTGAAGATATATTCGGAGATATTGAATTTCATATTGAATCTAATTTAGAGGATAGCTTTACTTCATTAATATCAATCTATGATGATTCATCTCTTTGGTCAGGGGATATAGATGTAATATTAGGAGTAATGGCCTATATATTGTCTTATAGTGAAATTAAAGCACTGTATGATTTAGATGAAAAGGCGCAGAGAATATTTGTAGCAGATTATTTAGAATCTAAGGACCCTGATTTAGATACTAAAAAGAATGAGCTCATAGAGATAATTAAAAAACGATATAGATATACCAATGATAATTTTTCAGAGTATTCAACAGGCTGGTCTACAGATAGAGGTGAAATGCACATCATTTATGGTCCTCCCCAATCAATTGAATTAATGGTCTCAAAATCTAATCATAATACTCATAGATATGAAATGTTCAATGTTGAGAAGTGGTACTATCCTGATAAAGTTTTCATTTTTTCAGATGAGGAAACTTTTGGTGAGATGGAATTGATAAAACAGTTTTAGTTATAATATTTCAGATGGAAAAAATAGAAATCATTACCCCCTTATCTAAACTCGAAATTAAAAAATATTATCAAATTAGATTTGAAGAATTAAGGAAAGCATGGAAACAACCTTATGGAAGTGAGAGAGATTCTATAGAGGATAAATGTGTTCATCGAATGATTAAAATAGGTGATAATTATATAGGTGTTTCCCGTTTACAATACAATACTAAATCTCAAGCTCAAATACGATATATGGCAATAAAAAAGAAATATCAAATGAAAGGTTTTGGGAAAATATTGATAATGGATATGGAGAGTATTGCTAAAGAAAATGGAATTAGTGAAATTATACTTCAGTCTAGAGAATCAGCCGTTCAGTTCTATTTGAATTTAAATTATAAAATCATTGATAAAACACATTTATTATTTGATGAAATCCAACATTTTTTAATGAGAAAATATCTATAATTTAGTGTATTTTTAATGGTTCCTTATTTTAAAAATATTGATAGGTTTTTATGAGTTCTCCCTACAAAAAAGTAGCATTTTATACATTAGGTTGCAAATTAAATTTTTCTGAAACTTCAACTATAGCAAGAGATTTCATTTCTGCAGGTTATTCTAAAGTTAATTTTATGGATGATGCAGATATTTATGTAATTAATACATGTTCAGTTACTGATAATGCAGATAGTAAAACAAATAGGCTTATTAGGAAAATTAAGAAAAAATCTCCTGATTCATATGTAGCGATTGTAGGCTGTTATGCTCAATTAAAAACACAAGAAATATCAGAGATTCCAGGAGTTGATATGGTAATAGGTGCAGGTGATAAATTTAACTTACCTCAATATTTAGATAAATATTATAATTCAAAAGAAAAAATATTTTCAGAATTCAATATTGATAGTGTGAATAAATTCATTCCATCATATTCATTAGATGAAAGGACTAGAAGTTTTATTAAAATTCAAGATGGATGCGATTATTCCTGCTCTTTCTGCACAATTCCTTTAGCTAGAGGTAGGAGTAGAAGTGGAAAAATATCTGATATATTAAAAACAATAAATAATATTTCTCAATCTAATATTAAGGAAATCGTTTTATCAGGGATCAATGTAGGTGATTTTGGTGTGAATAATGGAGAATCACTTCTTGAATTATTAAAATCAATTGAATTAACAAGTGGAGTTCAAAGATGCAGAATATCATCTATTGAACCCAACCTATTATCGGATGAAATTATTGATTTAATAGGCAGTTCAACAAAAATTCTGCCTCATTTCCATATCCCTTTACAGTCAGGCAGTAATAGGATTCTTAAATTAATGCAGAGGAGGTATGATTTAAATTTATATAAATCCAAAATTGAGAAGATTAAAAAGATTATTCCTAATTGCTGTATTGGAGTAGATATAATTGTTGGTTTTCCATCTGAAAATGATGAAGACTTTTTAAGTACTTATAATTTTTTGAATAGTTTAGACATTACATATTTACATATTTTTTCATATTCTGAAAGAGAGAACACCCGAGCTATTTTATTAGAAAACAAGGTCCCTGAAAGTATTAAACAAGAAAGAAGAAAAACCTTAGCCTTGTTATCAGATATAAAGAGAGAAGATTTTATAAGGTGTAATCTGAATAATAATTATAATATATTATTTGAAAGCTATGAAAATGGATATGTAAGTGGTTGGACTGAAAATTATATCAAGACTTATGTAAAAGGCAATAAAGAATTAATTAATACTATCAAAACAGTTAAATTAATCCAATGTAATAGTGATTCAGCTTCAGGAGAAATTATACATTGAATACAATAGCAAAAAAATATAATATTGCTATTTTTGCATCTGGAACTGGATCGAATTTTATAAATATATATAATAATATTTGTAATGGAAATATTAATGCTCAAATCAAACTTCTAATTAGTAATAATCCAAACTGTAGAGCTATTGAATTTGCTGATAAGAATAAAATCAATTATAAAATTATCAATAATTTTAGATTTAAAGATAACCAAATTGATAATGTGATGCTTGGAGCGCTAAGTAATTATGAAATTGATTTGATAGTATTAGCGGGATACATGAAAAAGATTTCTAAAAAAGTCATTGAATTTTATAATGGTAAAATACTAAATATACACCCTGCTTTATTGCCAAAATTTGGAGGTAAAGGGTTTTATGGCATGAAGATTCATGAGTCTGTAATTAAATCAAAAGAAAAAATTACAGGAGTTACAGTTCATGTTGTAGATCATGATTATGATACTGGAAACATAATATATCAAAAAGAAATTTCAGTATTAAAAAGTGATACAGCCAGTTCTCTTTCTCAAAGAGTTTTAGAATTAGAGCATAGAGTATATCCAGAAGTTATTAGAAATTTTTTAGAAACAATATAAAACGAGGTATTTGTGATAAAAAGAGCATTAATTAGTGTTTGGGATAAAAAAGGAGTTGTTGAATTAGCTGAATTTTTAACTAGAAATGATATTGAGATTATTTCAACGGGTGGAACAAAGAAGGTATTAGAAGAGAACAATATTAAAGTCACATCCATATCAGAGATAACAGGAATAGATTCTATCATGGATGGTCGGGTTAAGACATTAAATCCTCAGATATTTGGTAGTATCCTCGCTGATAGAGGGAATTCTAATCATCTAGAAGATTTAGATATGCTTGGTGGTAGTCAGATTGATATTGTTGTAGTAAATTTTTATCCATTTGAAGAAAATGCAGTAAAGAAAAATTTAAATTTAGAAGATTCTATTGAATATATAGATATTGGTGGTCCTTCAATGCTTAGAGCTGCCGCAAAAAATTACAAGAATGTTATTCCATTATGTGATTATAATTTGTATCAATATTTTATGAATTTATTCTCCAAAAACAATGGCATCATCCCAGATAAGGATAGAACATTTTTTGCAGTTAAAGTATTTGAGCTTACATCAGATTATGAAACCAAAATATTTAATTATTTTAATAAAGATAATTCAAATAAAATTCTTCCATATAAATTGAATATCAATTTATATAAAAAATCAGAACTTAGATATGGTGAAAATCCTCATCAAGAGGCTGCTTTTTATTTAAGACAAAAAATAGATGAAAATCTATGGAATCAGCATCAAGGTAAAGCATTGTCATACAATAATTATAATGATTTAGAATCTGCTTTTAATATTGTAAATGAATTTTCAGAACCAGCATGTGTGATTATTAAACATGCAAATCCATGTGGGTTTGGGATTGGAGACGATTTAAATACCGCATATAATAGAGCAGTTTCAACAGATCCAGTAAGTTATTTTGGAGGTATTGTCGGATTTAATAGAACTATTGATTTAGCATTAGCTCAAGAATTAATTAAACCTTTTTTAGAATGTATAATTGCACCTAAGATTTCATCGGAAGCATTAGAGATATTTAAGAAAAAAAAGAATCTACGAATATTGACCTTAGATGATTCTAATGTCTTTGATAATCTATCAATAAAATCATCTGCAGGAGGATTCGTTATTCAAGAAAAAGATACTACGAATGAAGAATTTAATGACTTTGATATAGTCACTGAAAAAAAAGTGAATGAAAATCAAAAGCGTGCTATGAAAATAGGTTGGAAAATTGTAAAATATGTAAAGTCAAATGCTATTGTAATTGCAAATGAAGAACAGGTCTTAGGTATTGGTGCGGGACAAATGTCTAGAATCGATTCTGTTAAAATAGCTATCAGAAAAATTCAAGAAGCAGGTTTGCCAACGGATAATGCAATCCTTGCTTCAGATGCTTTTTTCCCTTTTCCAGATAGTGTTGAATTGGCTAGTAGTAATGGAATTACAGCTATTATTCAACCAGGAGGATCTATTAAGGATGAAGAAGTGATTTCAAAAGCAAATGAATTAGACATAGCTATGGTTATGACTGGCATAAGACATTTTTACCACTAAGTATTTAGGGAACATCTAATGAATATTATTAAAAGTTTAGTTTCTGGAGATATAGCAATTGATCTTGGAACAGCGAATACATTAATATGGATTAAAGGACAAGGAATAGTGCTTAATGAACCATCAATTGTTGCACGGAATACTGTTACAAATGAAATTATTGCTGTTGGTGATGAGGCGAATGAAATGGTTGGTCGAACTCATAGCGGAATCGAAACAATACGTCCATTGAAAGATGGAGTCATTTCAGATGATATAATGACAGATGCAATGATTCAGGGGTTTATTAGAAAAATAAATTTAAGTCGTATTGCAAGACCTCGAGTAGTTATATGTATTCCTTCAGGAGTATCACCCGTTGAACAGAGAACGGTTAAAGAAGCAGCAGAGCATGCTAATGCAAGCGAAGTCTATTTAATTGAAGAACCTATGGCTGCAGCGATAGGCATAGGGATTGAAGTCGATAGACCAGTAGGGAATATGATTGTAGATATAGGTGGAGGAACGACAGAAATTGCAGTTATTTCTTTAGATGGAATAGGCACGATAGAAACAATAAAAATAGCTGGGGATGAACAAACAGAAGCAATTATAGTTTGGTTTAAAGAACAACATAAATTAGCAATAGGTGAGAAAACAGCAGAAGAAATTAAATGCCACGTTGGCTCAGCAATTAGAGTTGAAGGAAATAAAATATCAGTAAAAGGTCAAGATTTAATTACAGGAATTCCAAAAACTATTGAAGTGCCTTATGATGAAATTAGACAAGCTTTGTCAGAAACAGTATTCCAGATAACTAATGCAATCAAAAGAGCTCTTGATAAGACTCCTCCAGAACATGCCTCGGATATTATTGATTTTGGAATTATATTAACCGGAGGCGGTTCATTGCTTAAAGATCTAGATTTACATATAAGAAATAAAACTGGTTTGCCAGTTCATGTGGCTGAGGATCCATTATTATCAGTCGTTAAAGGTACTGGGATTGTTTTAAGTGATATTAAAAGATATCATAACGTTTTATTGGCGTAGAGAATGAAGTTTTCCAGATTATTAGATAAAGATTTCTGGGCATTATTAATATCAATCATATTTTCTTTAATTTTATTTTTTAATAGTGAAACTGATTCGGTAATTACAGTTCAAGCAGATGTCGCTGATGTTGTAAACCTCTTGACATATCCTCAAACATGGTATCAGGATATTTTTCTTACTAAAAATGAAAATAGAAAGCTACAAGATTCATTAGTGATTTCCAATTTACATCTTTCAAAATATAAAAAATATAAAGATGAAAATGATGAATTAAGAAAGATGTTAGAAACAGCTAGCTTTATTTCAGGAGTATTTAATGATACCATAATAATTTCAAAATTAAAAGAACCACAGCCAATGACTTTAGTTCCTGCTAGGGTAACAAACAGAAACTCTGCATCAATTGAGACTATTATCATCAATGTTGGAAGAGATCATGTTACGCCTATAAAGGAGAATTTAGCAGTATTAGATATATCAGGCGGATTATTAGGGAAAACAATTGCAGTAGGAAGCAATGCCTCAAAAGTTCAGCTAATTACAGATAATAACTTCAGTGTATCTATAAGAGTGACTACATTAAAAATTGATGAGGATAATAATGATACTACATTTGTTCGTACAATAGGAAATTTTATTCCTACAATAGGTAAATATGGAATATTGGAAGGTATACTAAAATCAACAAATTTATCCCCAGGGAAGATAGCATATACATCTGGAATATCAGATATTTACCCTGCAGATATTCCAGTTGCCAAGGTGATATCAGCTAACAAGGACAATAATAAACCATTTCAAGATGTTAAAGTAGAAATTTTATCAGATTTTAATAACCTAAATTATATCTTTATAATTCAATGATAAGCATATCCTATATATATAATTTTTTATTTTTTATACTAATATTTATTATTCAGCTATACTGGCCAGCTATATTAATAAAAGAAAATCTTTATTTTCAGCTAGATATTATTTTGATTTATATAACAGTCTTGTCAATCATCTATGGCAGATTTATTGTTATAATAGTAGCTTTTTTTGGAGGTTTATTACAAGACGCAACTATATTTGGAGTTTTAGGAGTATTTTCATTGTCAAAATCAATCGTAGCGTTTTGTGTTGGATCTATATTTAACTATAGAACAATTTGGTCCAGAAACACTCAATATATTATAGTTTTTGCATCATATCTAATCCATTTTATTGTATCTTGCTATTTAACCAGAGGATTAGATTATATATATATTCCATATATTCTTATAAGTTCATTAGTGCCATTTATTGTGTTATTAGTAGTTAATAATTTGATTTATAAGGGACGATTATTCTCTAATTAGAAAAAAATGTTTTTAATAAAGACTAATAAATCAAAAGCACATAGACAAAGGGTCGTATTTTTAACGGCTATTTTAATAATTGTATTATTATTTATTAAATTTTTTGAGATTACAGTTCTTCGTCAAGAAGAATTTAAAGAAGCGTCTTTAGCAAATAGTTTAAGGGATATTTACAGTAATGCTCCCAGAGGAATGATTTATGATAGAAACAGTATCCCAATTGTTGATAATCGTCCAACTTATGATTTGAAATTTACTCCAGTTGATATAACGGAGGATTTTAATTATAAACTTTTATCTGAATTAGTAAATATTAATAAAGATAGTTTAAAGAATAAAATTGATAGAAATAGAAATAACTTTAAAAAGTTTACTCCTGTATTATTAAAAAGACATGTTCAATTTAAAGATATGTCCAAGATTCAAGAATACAAATTAGATTTTCCAGGTTTATTATTTTCAGAATTCCCAGCAAGAGCATATCCTCATAATGCAAAAGCGACACATGTTTTAGGTTACCTAAGGGCAATATCAGATGATATCAATATATTTAATAAAAATAATAACTGCAATATTAAATATAAAAGAGGGGATGTGCATGGTTATACTGGAATTGAAAAAATCTATGAATGTGATTTAAAAGGTGAAGATGGTATTGATTATTATCTATACGATGTAAGAGGCCTAAATCTTGGAGTATATGATTCTCAACAGAATATTCCCGCTATCAATGGCAAAGATTTATTTCTTACTATAGATATAAAATTACAAGAATATGCAGAATCATTTATGAATGATAGTACAAAAGGGTCAATTATTTTAATGGATCCATCTTCAGGGGATATTTTAACAATGATTAGCTATCCTGAATATGACTTAAAGTCATTTACAGGACCTATACCTGTGAATCTATGGGATGAATGGAACTCTGATACTATAGGAGTTCCTCTTATGAACAGAGCTATTCAAGGGACATATCCTCCAGGCTCAGTACTTAAGCTTGTTACGGCCGCGTATGTTCTAGATAACAATATCGTGAATAAAAATTATAAGGTCGATTGTCAGGGAACATATGATTTTTACGACCAAACATATAGCTGTTGGAAAACAGATGGTCATGGACCGATGAATTTAACTGAATCGATAAGACAGTCATGCAATATATATTATTTTGATTTAATAAAAGATATACGAATTGATGATTGGGCTAATATCATTGAAATATTTGGATTTGGTAAGAAAACTAATATTGATTTACCATCAGAAGTTTCTGCTAGAATTCCCAATAGGGAATATATGAATAATAGATATGGAAGGAGTGGGCAGAATGGTGGGTGGGCTCAAGGATATTTAATGAATTTTGTTATTGGACAAGGTGATGTTACAGCCACGCCATTACAAGTAATTCAGATGACTAACCTATTTGCAACAAATGGCAATACTTTTGAACCTCATCTTAAATTAGGCAAAGACAAAAGTCCTGTGAATGTAAAATTAAAAGAAAGAACATGGAATGTGATAAATAACGCAATGTGGGAGGTTGTTAACCATTCGGCTGGTACTGGTTGGCGTGCAAAGAATGAAAATTTTAATGTTTGGGGAAAAACAGGAACGTCTCAAAATCCTCATGGAGAAGATCACTCTTGGTTTACTGGTTATGCGCGTTTAGAAAATAACAATCTAGTCTCTGCAGTTATTATTATAGAACAAGGAGGAAAAGGATCTGAGAAAAGCACTATGATAGCAGGCAAACTATTTGATTATTATAATAATTTGAATAATGATGAAAATAACTAATAAATTCTTTAATAAAAATCTTAGTTTTAAAATTAATTGGACTATAATGATTCCAGTTATTTTACTCTGTCTATTTAGTCTAGTACTGCTTAGGAGTACAAGCTCGCAGCTTTTTTATAAACAGGCAATATGGTTATGTATTGGTTCAGGATTGATTATATTTATCCAATTTATTAGACTGCGAATTTTCAATGAGTATGCATATCATTTATATCTTTTATTATTAATTCTACTATGCATTACATATTTTATGCCTGAGATAAATAAAGCGCAAAGATGGATTGTGACACCGTTTTTAACTTTTCAACCATCTGAAATTGGAAAGGTATTCCTAATTTTTACTATTGCTAAATTTTTATCAGATAGGAAAGATGATAAAAAGCAATTATCTACTATTGTCATTACATTGCTAATTGCTTTTTTCCCTGCATTATTGGTCTTGGGTCAACCAGATTTAGGAACATCAATCATATATGGAATAATTAGTTTCCCAATGTTATACTGGTCTGGGATTAGACCATATTATCTATTCTTATTTATTGCTCCTATTATAAGTATGTTGACATCATATTCAATTACTACTTTTTATATATGGATGTCAATAATAGTTATAGTTTTATTTTTAAGTCAGCCTACTATTAGGCAAGCATCATTAGTTTTTATTATCAATATTAGTTTTGGACTGTTATCTATTTTAGCATATGATGTATTAAGAGATTATCAAAAAGATAGACTTCTAGCACTCTTGGATCCATATAAATATCAAGAGAGTTCTGGTTATCAATTAATCCAATCTTGGATATCTATTGGGTCAGGAGGGTTGACAGGAAAAGGTTTTATGCAAGGGACTCAAACACATGGAAATTATCTGCCAGTAAAAAACTCTGATTTTATTGTTTCTGTTGCAGGGGAGGAATTTGGATTATTTGGTATTATCTATATTTTAACAGTCTTCAGTATCTTTATTTACTGGATTACTCAATATCTCAGCAAAATGAATAATAATTTTTCAAGTTTAACATTAATAGGTATTTTGACTACCCTTTTTGTTCATTTAATATTAAATATGGGTATTACAGTAGGCTTATTCCCAGTTACAGGTCTCCCTGCTCCATTCCTTAGTTATGGAGGAACTTTCCTGCTTACTTGTTTGATAATGATTGGGATTGTTAATAATAATATTACAAACAATATATAATTCTTTTATTAGATTGATTCTTCCTAAAGATATTCGTAAATTTACCAGTTATTTTCCCAGTATTTTAGACAACTATTTATGCACAAAGCAAAGTATAATATATATTTAATAATTATTTTAATATCAAGTTTATTTTTATGTAGTTGTGCAAATACAACCTTAAAAAAAAATCCTTCAAACCAATCGGATGATTTTAGAATTCAGAATAATAAGGTTAAAGTAGGCATTGAGAAACAAAAAAGCAAGATCATTGAACTTGAGGAACTAATAGGAGAGCTAAATTCAAGGATAGCATATCAAGAAAATATGTTAAATACTCTTTCAGAGGAATTAAAAGATCAATTAGAAGTAATGAATAGATATGATTCATCAAATTCAAAAGTTACAACTACATTAATAAAAATGAAAAATAAGTTTGAAATATTAGAAGATAGAGCTTTTTATTCCGACAGTGTTTATTTTGAAATAATCAATGATTTAGTTGAAATTGATTCAAAAATCGAAAAATTGTCATCAGATAATCAATCTAGTGAAAATCCTCAAATTCAGATATCAAATCAAGAATATTTAAATAGATATAATAGTGCTTTTAATTCATTTATTAATGAGGGTGATTTAGATAATAGTCTAGGTGAATTTGTAAAATTAATTAATCTTAACAGAAAGCATACACTTGCTGACAATTGTCAATATTGGATTGGGGAAGTATACTATAAACAAAAATTATTTGAACAAAGCATATTTGAGTTTAAAAAGGTATTTAACTTTAAGGAATCAAACAAGCTTGATGATGCTCAATATAAAATTATTTTATGTTATATGAATCTTGGGGATTATGATGCTTTTTATCAACAGATTAATCAATTAAAGAATAGTTTTCCCGGTAGTGAGTATATTAAGCGCACAAATAATTTGGTAAGTAAATTTAAAAAATAAAAGGTTGTATATGAATCAATTAAAAGTATTTTATCTTTGTTCAGAATTAACGCCATTTTCAGAATCATATAATTTAGCATCTTTCTCTACTAGGCTGACATCTATTTTGCATAGTAAGGATAATTATGATATTAGATTGATGCAACCTAAATATGGGTTTATCAGTGAGCGAAAATATATTTTAAGGGAGGTTATTCGTCTAAAGGATATGGAAATTGAATTTGGTAATGGTAAAAGATTAATGAATATAAAATCTGCTTTTATACCTGAGACCAGAGTTCAAGTATATTTTTTACAAGACGATGATTATTTTAAACCTCTGCCACGGTTGCTTTATAAAGCAAAAAATGGTAGAGTATTAAGTGATAATGATATTCGTTTTGCACTTTTTGCAAAAGTAGCATTAGATACCTTGAAAACATTATATTGGAAACCGGATATTATTGTTTGTAATGACTGGCAAATGTCGTTTATTCCGCAGCTATTAAAAGAAAATTATTCTGAAGATGAATTCTATAAGGATATGAAAACTGTTTTTCTAATTCATTCAATAAATAATTACCGAAATTTTTCCAAGAAATCATATGATTCGATACAGTTAGATTGCAATATAACAAAAGATAAGAAGGTTGTTGATAATTATCTCTCTGCAATAAAGTATAGCGATAAGACAATAATAATTGATAATGATGATAAAAATATATATAATGACATTAAGGCAGATAAGGATCTTGCAAAAGTATATAGGAAGAGTAACCACTCTGAAATATTATTGCCCAATGATGCTTCAACATCAGATTGGCTTGGGTTAATTGATAAGATTGATAAAGCATTACATGAATGATAATTATTAAGTATGAATAAAATAACTTATTTAATAATTTGTATTATTTTTTTTGCATGTGAATCTGATCCAATTAAATCTAAACTTCATGATGGGATTGAATTTGAGCAATATACATTCCCAATTGATAATTTTTTAATCACTGAGCAAACTGATCTTCAGAATATCATTGTAGGTGAAAGTAATTTATTATATTCGGGCTATATTTTAGATACATTGATAGATGGTACAATGATAAAGGATACATCTAGAGCTATCATTTCGGTAGACTTATTTAAATTTTCTGGTAGTTCTATATGTACTTCTGTGGTGGAAATTGAATCTCCCAAAATTTCACTGTATTCATCTATGGAATTATCTGAAATATTTCTTTCTAATGAAGATAGTTTGAATATTAAAATTGTGGATTTAGATTATACTGAAACTGATCCATTAGGAGGTACAATTCCTTTTGTTTATTCAGTATTGTATGATAGCTTAAATTATTCAATTCCAGACAGCACGGGGAATGAACTTATTATTGATCTGCCTGATTCATTTATAAATAATAATGAGACTACTAGATATATATCTGAAGATTTAACGAAGCTTGAATGTGAGGAAGGCGTGATTAATTTACTGATTGAGTATCTGCCTGATGAAACTAATGATACTCAATATATTGAGTGGTATTCATCAGATTTTGCTCTGGATAGCCAGAAATCAACACCTAAAATTAATTTAGATTATATTAAAATGGAGTCTGTAGATACTACTGAATATCAATTTAGTTTAGATGGTTATTTAGACTCACATTCAGACTATTATTATATTGATAATGAATCAGACAATAGCTGGTCCACTACATATTTTATGAATATAGAAGGATTAGATCCTGGAATCATTGAATCTAGTATAGATTTTTCTAATTTAATTATAGAAGACCCTCTCATTAATACATCTAATCTTTCAACTAAGGTTGATTTAGCTACATTAAGAATAGAGTTAAATGATAATCCATTAGCTCAAGATTCAATTTCTCAGATTTCTCTAGCACTAGAGGATGTTATTGCATATATCGATGAAGAGGACCCTAGTGGAGATGATTACGATGGAGTAGATTCAACATTAACTGAGGGGAATGCTCAATATGATGTTCTATATAATTCAATAGGGTCAGTTATTTCTAGCGAAGAGTTTAATGATTTTGGATTAGATAATTGTGAGAATCAATATGAAAAAGGTTATGGCCAATGCTGTGAAGATAATGAAGAATGTATATATAATAATGGAGGCCTTGAAAATAACAATCTACTGAATTGGGTAGACAATGATAATGATGGATTATGGAGTCCTGGTGATTCAGGCGAAGAGTGGATAGATTTTGGTGCAGATGGATGTTTAGATGAATATGAAACAGGAGATGTAGATAACCCCTGCTCAGATACTTCAAATGAGGATCTTATAGGGACAGACCCAAATGGTGATAATTATAATATTGATCCAAATGGTGATAATTATAATTCCGAAACAGGTTCCGGGTTTGAAAATAATGGAGCATTAGATTGGACTGATACAAATGGTGATGGTGATTGGGATGAAGGAGAAGGAGAACAATGGCTCGATTATGGATTAGATGGTCTGCCGAATTCAAATGATCCATTTGAAGATGATATGATTTTTCAGAATTTTGAACCATACTTTGATTATGGAGAGGATAATATTCCTGATGAGAATGAACCGGGATTCTGCAATTTATTGAATACCTGTTCAGAAAACAATTTACAATATGATGTTGGAGAATTAGCAGATGATGTAGGAGAAGATGGATGCTCAGATGAATATGAAACAGGAGATGTAGATAACCCCTGCTCAGATACTTCAAATGAGGATCTTATAGGGACAGACCCAAATGGTGATAATTATAATATTGATCCGAATGGTGATAATTATAATTCTGTAACAGATTCCGGGTTTGAAAATAATGGAGAATTAGATTGGGCTGATGATAACAATAATCAGATTTGGGATGAAGGAGAAATAATTGAGGAATGGTTTGATTATGGGCTAGATCAAACAGAAAATTCTTACGAGCAGTATCTTCCTGAGAATCAAATAATTGTATCTTTAAGTAATAACGAATATCAGATTGATATAGATAATTTTAATGAATACTCTGAATTAGATATTCCAATTACTGGAGATAATCAGGTAGCATTATGGATATCATCAATAATTCATAATACTGTTGAAGATGATTCCGGGATAGATAGAGAAGTTTATGATTTAATTTTATCTATTTATTCAGAAAGAAAGCTTGATGGTGTAAAGTTCAGATTAGACCATCCAGATGATTCATCTAATTTAACAGTGACATGGGCAGAAGATTATGAGAGAAATTATTCCTGGTCTGTTTCCTATGTTGGTGAGGAGGTTTTTGAAAATAAATTATTTCAGGATGTATCTTTATATCCATTTCGTGATGTAGACTTATATTCTGAATCTCTTCATGATAGTTTAGCTTGAGAACCTGAATGAGGCTGAACATTTGCATATTCTGCATTGAATAACTCTTTCAGTCTATCTTTTGCTTTATTTTCAACCTTATCTACAAAATCACAACCACCATAATACCTGTGTCCCGGATATCCTTCTGCATATTTATTAGTTAAGATAGAACCTACAGATTCTAAAACGGATTTACTAGTAAAATTTTCTGAAGCAATCATTTCTAATGTATCAGATTGACGATTAAGTTCTGAATCAATCAAAGCATAAATTTCATTATCTGTTTTAAATAAATTTTTCATAAATTTTCTATTTTATCAATCCTTTTTTGGTGGCGTCCTCCTTCAAAATCAGTATTTAACCAAATATCAACAATATCCAATATATTATCTCCACCATTCATTCTTGCCCCAACTGCTAATATATTAGAGTCATTATGGAGTCTACTCATTTTCGCATGTTCTTTTGTAAAACAAAGTGCTGCACGTATTCCTTCTATTTTATTCGCCGCAATTGAAATTCCAATACCTGACCCACAAACAACTATACCTTTGCCAGATACTCCTGATATAATATTCTTGCCTACCTGATGTCCAAATTCCGGGTAATCTACAGAATCATCAGAATGACAACCTACATCATCAATATCATAACCTTTGTTTAGTAAAAAATTAGTTATTTCCTGTTTAACATCATACCCTGCATGATCTGATCCAATCGAAATTTTCATTGTTACCCTACTCTTTTCGTTTTATTGATCTTTTAATCCAAGAATAACATTCTCCTTGAGGAGTTACTTCATTGCCTTTCTCAGATGTCATAAACCAATCTCCACTCGTAGTGATATTATTTTCTTGTAAAAAATCTACTCTAGCTCTTGCTCTTATATAACCTGAATGAGCTGCAGCCACATAATCTTCCCATGCTATTTCAAAAACAAGTTTATCTGAGAATGTTAATGACTCAGAGCTACAACTTTCAGCTGCCGAAAAATAAACTTCTGCTCTTTGATTTAATGCAATCCCTTTTGAACCACTAAATTGAACTGCTTTTTCTGCCCATTTCAACGCTATCTGATATTCTTCTTTATCAATATATAATTTTGCTATTTCAATAGCATTAATATAATCTGTTTTATCTATATTAGATATAGATTCATATGCTGCTAACGCAAAATCTTCATTATATAAATTAAGATGTGCATCACCTAAATATTTTAATATTTGGGTATCATATTTATCATAAATAAGCAATGTATTACAAACTTCTACAACTTCTTCATTTCTTCCTTTATTTAATAATCTTTTAGCATATTCTTTGCCATATTGAATATTAGATTGATCAGAATTCCATCTTTCCTTATCAACATCCAATTCATCTTTTCCTAATGTTCTAAATGCGAATTTTTTTTCTCCATTAGCAGATTTGTTTCCGGGGTCTATTGTTAGAATCATATCTAAAATATCTATTTGTTCTTCAAACATTTTATTTTCTTTATAAACTCGTGCAAATTCATTTAATACTTTCAAATTTGATTCATCTAAAGCTAACCATTGATCCAGATAATAAATTTGTTCATCTAGATTTTTAAGTTTTCCAGCTACCCACTGTGCATTCTCCAACAACACCTCATCATCTTTTAAATATTTTAATCCTTTTTTAAATATATAACTTGCACTATCTAGTTTACCTAATTCAATATAAGCTCTGCCAAAATAAGAATATATATATTCTGCATCTTCACCATCATATCCTAAACATTGACATTTATCGCATCCAATGTCTAGCATATATGTATAATTTTCTACAGTTGACTTATAATCTCTGTTTTGCATGTTCCCTGCAGCAAAACTATTATAAAGTTTACATTCATTGTTACGCTCTTCTAATTCTTTACCCGTTAATGCCTTGTCATCATCAACTTGACTGGTAGGTGCACATGCTATTATAAAAAGCCCCAGTATAATACCTAAATTTTTCAATTTAATCTCTCCTTCTTTTTTCAAACCATTTATCTCCCGATAAGATTGCTATATTTAATTTATAATAATTTTCTCTATCAATTGTTTCCAAAATACTCTGTCTTGATCCAACAGTAAATGATATATTAATATTATTTTTTCTTTCATTAAATAAAATTCCCGTACCTAATGAAAATGAAATATCATTTAAATCCTTTTCATTGAATTTAATTATTTTATAGCTATACCCTGTACTCAAATTTATAGAATTCCACGAATCTGTTTTTCGATTATTAATAATTTTATATAATCCATTATGAATTGAAATTTGGGTTGGAGAAGAATTATCCAAAATCATTATTTCATCAGAATACTGTAAGCTGTTCTTAAAATGAGTCTCAAAAGCAATTCCAGAATTATTATTTTTTTTATACATGTAGCCTAATCCTAATTCATCTAACTGCAATCTGTCAAACAAATAATTTCTATTGCTGGAAAAAATCTGATTGGTGAATGTACCTGAATCTTTATTTTGATTTATTTCAAAGTCATCAAGAAAACTAATTAAAAATGAAAAATAATTTTTTCGAATATTATGAATATAATCAATTGTATATGAATATCCATTAAAATGATTTGTTTCATAATTCACCAGGATTTCCTGTAACGTAAATACTGGATTTCCCATTTGGTCATATGATACTTCTGCCAAACGCGTGTCTGTATATACACTCTGATTACCAAATAATATATTCCATTTAAATCCTAATGCAAAATTATCTTCAATATCTTTAACTCCCAGTGACAATGCAATAGACAACCTGGAAATACCTCCTTGAATATCATATGAACTTTTTGATCCTAATGGATTTGAATGTTCATTTCCTCCAATCATACTGTACTGATCATCTTCTATAGAATAACTGGTGCGAGTATATGGAGATAGTCCAATTGAAATACCTGTTTTATTATTGATAGGAAATGAGAAATTAACTGAATTAATTAAGTGATTATCAGATCTATAATAATCAGTCTTCATACCCTCAAAAGAGGATGAAACTGCTATCATAGTTAAATTTCTTTTATAAATACTTGAAGCTAGTAATGGATTCCAGTTATCAGAATTACTATTATACATCCACATACCACCCATTGATTCTGATGAAGGTGAAATCACATGGCTGTCAGCTCCAAATCCATTTGTAGAATTTATTGAGAACTGTGCAGTAATCAGTGAACATAATAATATGACAGATAAAAATCTCATCATTTTTGAATCACTAAATTGATATAGCTATTGTTTTTATCTAAATACAGAGAATTAAAATTATATGACTGACTATTGTTTCTGATAATAAATCCATCAAAAGAAGTTTCCCCATTTATATAATATTGAATTAATTGGCCAATATTTATTTCAAGATTATTATCTCCATACTCTACATACCCATAAGGAGAATCATTTATAAAATTTGAAGATGAAAGATACTCATCAGGAACGTCTATCTCTACCTTTATGCCGGTATCCTCAGATAATCCCTCAATAGGAATTATTATTTTGCTATATCCAAGCGAGACAATGCTTTCAGAATAATCATTGACAAATGTATTAAATTCTTCCGAATTGATCCGGCAAAAAATATCATGTCCATAATTTATTA
>ASPJ01000017.1 GCA_000405805.1 Fidelibacterota bacterium SCGC AAA003-L08 | reverse complement strand
TATATTGTTAGTGCTTAATACCATGTATTCCCAAGATTGTAATGCCGAAGAAGTTGAAATATGGGGATTATGTTACTCTATTGAAAATACTACAATATTGCAAAATAATGATAATACTTCAGGAGAAATTCCAGATGTTGTATGTGATCTGATTAATTTAGAAACCTTGAATTTATCTGTAATGTGGGCTGAAACTAATTATGTAACTAGTGAAATACCTGATTGTATTGGTGATTTAGTGAATTTGACATATTTAGATTTAAGCTGGAATCAAATTTATGGGGAAATTCCAGAAAGCATTGGAAATCTTACAAGCTTAACTTTCCTAAACCTCTTAAGTAATCAATTGACCGGTGAAATTCCAGAGAGTATTGGGAATCTTGTCAATTTAACTTATTTCAATTTAGGGCTGAATTATTTTTATGGTTCAATTCCAGAATCCATAGGGAATCTTGTCAATTTAGATGAATTATATATTACCGATAATCAATTTACAGGTTCATTGCCTGAGTCAATTGGAAACCTCACCCAGCTCACTATGATTAGTATATTTGATAATCAATTTAGTGGACCCATACCTGAAACGATTGGCAATCTAACTAATTTAATTTCATTTAATGCTGGTGCTAACCAGCTATCTGGTCAAATCCCAGAGAGTATTGGTGATTTGATTAATTTAAATCGGCTGTGGCTAAGTTATAATAATTTATCAGGTCCAATTCCAGAGAGTATATGTAATTTAAATAATGTCATGTGGTCTGGTGAGTGGATTGATGGAGATCATTCTTATGTTAATGATAATAATCTATGCCCAGAATATCCGGAATGTATTGTGTATGATGTAGGATGGCAAAATACTAATGGTTGTCCAGAATTTGAAATTGGTGATGCAAATAATGATTATGAAATTAATATTTTAGATATCATTACAATTGTAAATCTTATATTAATAAATACCTATGATGAATTAGCTGATATTAATGAAGATAGTCTTGTGGATATCTTAGATATTATGTTATTAGTCAATTGGATTATTGAGAATTAATCATTTAATCTACTATAAAATTCAGTTGTAACGCCTCTCCAAAATCAGGATTAAAATTATATAGTTCTTCGCCATCAGTTGATAATATTTGTACACTACCATTAATTCCTGTCAGTTCAGGATTTGAATTACGATACCACCAATGAACTGATATTCCATCTTCCATTTCATCAGCAAGTAAAAATTGGTAACATCCTTTCTTCAAATTGATGTCATAGTTATAATCTGTGTCATCTTCAAAATTGCCCTCTGAAAAATAAACTTTCCCTTCTGTACTAGCAATAGTAAATATATTCTCCTTAGCACGTCCTACATTATTAGTATGAATGTTTAATATAAATTCAGTAGGCAACTTAAGAGGCATCGTAGCAATTGATGTTAAAGAATTATTCTGTTTATTTTCATCTATTACTCCGTTAGGGCTACTTAATTTTACTCTAAATGTTGAATCTTTTTTAAATTTCCTCCAATTAATTGGTGGAAGAGTTAACGTATCTGTTTCTAGAAATGCTAAATTCCCATACCATGTATAATGATATTTTTTCCCACGTATTAAGCCGTATTCTATATTTAAAGATTTAAGATTAAATTCCCCAGAATTTCGGATAATAATTTGTGGATTGCTACAGACTGGATTAATGCGACTATAAATATCTTGATTGCTTGGAGCTATTATATCCATTATTTCTACATCATTGTTGAAATTAGGATTTCCATAACTAATAAGTTGATGAGTCATTCTAAAGGTTCCATCTTTTTCTCCAGTATCTGTATAATTCTCAATTCCATAATCTAACTTAATAGTATCTCCAGGGTTGAAATAAGGTGTTAACTCAAATTCATGTTCATCAACGATAGAGCCTGGACACCATCCTGCGCGATCAAAGGGCCATGTCCCTCCTTGAGGGTAAATTGGATTGTTTCCACAATCTGTCCATACATTCCATCGAAATAATTCATATCCTTGAGTATACCAAGTATGTGTTTTGCTATCCCATTCACAACAATTGCGTGGGCCTGCATGTCCATGGCCAGATACAATTGATTTAATACGAAATGCACTCGCATTAGTATTAAGAATTAATTCTATTTCCCTAAGCAAACTATCATTAGCTAAATATTCATATTTGTAATCAGCATAGGGATAAATATTTTCTATAGCAATTATATCTCTGGCAGGCGTTCCTTTAATAAATAAAAATTTTAAATCTAATAGCTCTTGATTATTGCCAACTATCAAATTTAAATCTCCTTTTAAAATAGGTGCATATTCTGAAATATCATAAATCCATTCCCAGCCATTTTCTCCACCTAATTCTAATCGTTTTCCATAAGGAGTAACAAAACTGCCTAAACAATAACGTTCAGTAGCATCATCTTTTGGAACATCTACAAACGTACTCCAAATATAATCCCATTCTCCACAAGGAAATTTATCACCCGCTGTTAAGGAATCACATTTTAATGTTTGTACCATTAAAATTTTAGCCCATTGTTCATTTGTATTTGGGAAAGAAACAACTGATTGATACTGAGCATTCCACCCTTCAGGACTTGGTGTTTCAAATGTAATTGGATGAATAATTAGTGTATCAGCATAAGTTGCTTTAGCAATTACAAAATTCAATATAAAAATGAAAAAATAAATGATATTTTTAATATAAATGGTAATCCGGATCTGTTTGTTTGATTAAATGATCAACAACTAATTTCAGATCATTTGTTTCATTAAATATTTTTAATTGTCGATCTGCACTTGAACCATTTTCAATAATATCCTCAATAGAAGCAAGATGTGATTTGCTACCTAAATCATCAATAACATCATCAACAAATTCAAGCATCTCATACATCAATTTTTTATATGATACTTCTCTATTGCGACCTAAATCTAATAGATTAGCATTTACTCCACTTTGAGTTGCTCTCCATTTATTCTCGTGTATTAAAGAGCCTCGATAATTCCTCCAGGTTTGATTTGAGTTTCTAAGTACAATGAATTTGGCTACAAGTCCCTGAATTAAAGATGCTATTCCAATAGCATCATCAAGTCGTGTGCAACAATCACATATTCTAAATTCTAATGTTGGATAAATAGGATGAGGTCTAATATCCCACCATATTTTTGTTGGGTCGCTGATACTATTACATTTAATTAATGTTTTGGTATAATTTTTATAATCCTGATAAGATTCAAAAACTTCTGGAATACCAGTGCGCGGCAAATCTTCAAATATTATGCTTCTAAATGATTTGAATCCTGTATCATTGCCCTGCCAGAATGGAGATGAAGTAGATAAAGCTAAAATATGTGGCATGAAATATCGCATTTGATTCATAATATCAATACGCAGATCTAAATCCTTAATACCAATATGGACATGCATGCCAAAAATGAGCATTCGTTTACCTACATATTTCGTTGAATCCATAAAACCATGATATCTATCTTTATCAGTCACAACTTGATCTTTCCAATGAGAAAATGGATGAGTGCCAGCAGCAATAATTGATAAATCTTGCTTAGCTGCATATCCACCCACAAGTTTGCGTAGTCTTACTAAATCAGTTTTAAGCTCATCAATATTATTACAGACCTGACTCCCTATTTCAATTTGTGATTGTAAAAGTTCAGGCTTCACCTCATCTTTAAAAACTAATGACCCCTGTTCCATAATTTCACTTATATAGGAAGTAAGCTCACGTGTTTTTGGATCAATCAGTTGATATTCTTCTTCAACTCCAATGGTTAAATTTTGAATTTGTTTAAGCATAATAAACTATTTGGTCCATTCTTTTAATTTACTTCTTGCATCATCTGCANGGCTCAAATCTTTGTCTGCATCTTTCCAAATATCAACAGCTATTTGCATATGCTCTATTGCCTTATCATTATTTTTCATTGCGTTATAAGATAACGCTAATTCATAATGGGCTTTTGGATGATGTGGATCTAGTTTCAACATACCCAGAAAGCTCTCCACTGATTTATCATATTCTTTTAATTGTCTATGACATCGACCGATGCCTGTAATATTTGTATCTGGTTCTCAGCCTCAATCAGGTGGTGCATCTATACTGGCATAATAATGATCTAATGCATTCCTCCAATTGCCCTTCTTCTCATTAAGCTCCGCTAAGATTCTTTCTTTTTTTGGCTCAAGCATTTTAAGACCCATTTCCTGGATTATTGTATCAATTTCTAAAATAATTTCTTCAACTTTTTCAAAATCATTTCTTTCAAGATATAATTCTCCTTTGAATGTATTAAGAAATGAACCTAAGAGAGATTTATCTTCTGTAGGAACTATCTTTTTTACTCTATCTAAAACTTTATCTGCAGATTTATCATCTCCAATTTGAATATATATCCTTGCTAATGCAACTGCATCATTCATGGCTGTTAGTGGTCATGTTGGTTTTAATTGATATGCTTTCTCTGAAGCATCTATTGATCTTTTAACTTGACCAATTTTATAATAGATGTCTGATAATGCTCTTAAGATATGATATTTTTGTTCATCTGTTTTATTTGGGCGGTTATACAAATTAGTTAATTTATTAACCGCTAAATCAAATTCACCAAATTTAGCTTCTATCTTAGCTAGTGTAAGATCATTGCTATTTGGCTCTATTAACGAAACAATCTCATACTGTTCTTTAGCTTTTTTAAATTCACCCATCGATTCATATAATGCCCCTAATTTAGAATAAGATTTATAATTTTCAGGATACTTTGATCCATAATCTTCTAATAATTTTTTAGCATATTCAAAATTATTTTTACTTATATATATATCAACAATATTGGATAAAACAAAAAAATCAGTGGGAGTCATATTAAAAACAATGAATAATTGTTCGAGTAATTTATCAAAATCGCGTATTTCGTGATAAGCGTCTGCTAATTCTCTATGTGCCTTAATATTATGGGGCTGTAGCTTGGCCCAAAGTTCATATAGTTTAATTAATTTTTCTGGATTTTTTTCGACAAATCGGAAATAATTACCTTTAATTTCATATTGTAAAGGCTCTGGACATTTATATAATAATGTCATAGTCTTTTCTAAGTATTCATTTCTTTTATCATCATGACCTAAGAGCAAACATATTTGAGCAAGATCCATATAAATTACTGGGAACTCTTTGTCATACTTCAAAATATCTTCTATAGAATTTCTTACTGATTGTACCGCTTCTTTTGAAAATTCCTCCTTGGATGCCTTTTCTTTTCCCAGTTTACTCTTGGTATATAATTCAAATGCTTTGGAGTTATTCGTATAAATATCTGATATAGATAAATTATTTGTTGATTCAATATGTGAGGTGGGAATCTCTAAATCATAACGAAGCTGTAGTGCAATATTATCAATAAGAGTAAATAAATTATCTGCAATAAATTCTCTTGTTTGTAATAATTTTCCTAACTTTGCATCATATAATTCAGTTGTAATACAATACCCATCGTTATGATTTAATATGCTCCCTGAAATCCAATAATCTTTATTCTGCTGATTAGTTATTTTTTTCTTTAGTGAATTTGGGATATTAAGGCTCTTAGAATTATCTATAATTTCTAAACAATCTATTGTATTATTTTCAGACATTGAATATGGTTCATACATAAATATTACTTTTTCTTGCTGAAGTGTATAATAACAGGCATTGGGGATTCCATATTGCAGCCAATCTAAATCAGAATTATCTGTTTTATTATCAAAGTAAAACATCGTTAATGTTTTTAAAAATTCATTTTTAGGAGCTTCTTTTTCCACTTTATTTCCATCTTCATCATGCGCTTGTATTTTATGTGTAACTTCAATCCGCTCTGTAATTGTTCCATCACGATTAAAAATAAGTTCATGTAATGTCATTTTCCCTTTGATGCCTTTAAGTTCATGCTCACCAATTTGAATAGTATTTAAATCTGGCTGATTTTTAATTTGCCTAAAGACATCCTCTGATATATATATGGTGCCTGGTTTTGCTAACCCCTGAATACGATCAGCAATATTCACACCTATTCCTAAAATATCATCCCCTTCTTGTAGTACATCACCTAAATGTACTCCTACCCGCAGTGGGAGTTCACGCTCTATCGCTTCGTTTTGTATTTTGATTGCACATCGTGCAGCATCAATTACACTCTCAAATTTATTGAAAGTACCATCTCCCATTTCTTTGAAAGTAAAACCATTCAATGTACTAACATGTTTTTCAATTATGTCACGATGTTTAGCAATCAGACTAAATGCCTGACTTTCATCTTCTTCTGTTTTTTGGGTATACCCAGGAATGTCAGTAGATAAAATGGCTAATATGGATCGAGTTTGTTTGCTCATAAATTATTTGTCAATTATTGATTCTAGTCCTTTTGTTTGAAAATAAATAGTAGCTAGAAAACATAATAATATACTTTTTTGTGCGATTACTTGAAACTGTAATGCAGACATTTGCTCTCTTGGATCTGGCCCAAGTTCAGAAACCAGTATATATAATAAAATTAAACATGCAAATACACAATATCCAATGGCATATTTATTTGCAATAAGTTCAGATTTGAAAATGATAATAGTATAACACACTGCTGCTATTACAAAAAATCTAAATAACCAATGTGCACATAAAATATGAGAATCTAAATATAAATCAGCAGGTGTTAGAGCTACTCCAATCATGCTGTATCCACCTGCAATTCCTGCACTAGTTCCAATCATTGCAATCCAATAAAAAATACCGGAATAACGATTGAAAATAGTTTCGATATTCCAAAAAAATATTATAATGACAGTCCCTGCAATCAACATTGCTGAGTTAAAAAATAAACAAGGGAAAAAATTGTTTCCCCCATTATAAGTCATATATCTACCTAAATCACTTAAAAAATTATTTGTGAACGAATAACCAACTGACAAATTATCATGCAGAGTAGTCCCAGAATACGTAATTATTGCCAAAATATTCAATAGAATAAAAATAATAATGCCAGATTGGGGTATATGAATTAACCAGTTTTTTTTGTTCATTTGATACTTTAATTATATATGAATTTACTAAAAAGTTATTATTAGAAAGTAATTATTATCTAGTCTGCTTTTTGGCCAGTTTGAATGTTCCAAAGAGATGCATAATAACCATCTGAATTTAAAATTAATTCATCATGACAGCCCTGCTCTATAATAGATGAATCTGACAGTACAATAATATGATCTGCATTACGGATTGTAGATAAACGATGTGCAATTACTATCGTTGTTCTATTTTTTGATATATCATTTAATGCCTGTTGAATTAATTGCTCAGTTTCATTATCCACAGATGATGTTGCTTCATCAAAAATTAAAATATCTGGATTTTTTAATATCGCCCTAGCGATGGATAGGCGTTGTTTTTGTCCACCAGATAATTTTTGTCCTCGTTCTCCAATTAATGTATTATAACCATGTGGTAATTTTTCGATAAATTCATGGGCCTGACTTTTTTGAGATGCTGCTATAATATCATCCATATCAGCGTCTTCATTATAATAAGCAATATTTTCTTTAATGGTTCCATCAAATAAAAAGGTTTCCTGACTAACAAATCCAATATTTTTGCGTAATTCTTTTATTGTTACATCTCGCATATTAATATTATTAATTTTTACTGACCCTGATATTGGATCATAAAATCTTAATAATAATTTTGCCAGTGTAGTTTTCCCAGATCCGGTTTGTCCTACAATGCCAATAAATTGTCCACCTTTAATAGTGAAATTTAAATTAGTAAAAACAGGATTGGTTTTTTCATAATGAAAATTCAGGTTTGAAAAATCAATGTTCGCTTTATAATCTGAATTAACAATAGGCTCCACAGGATCAGTAATAGCTGATTTGATAGTTAGTAATTCTAAAATTCTTTTTGTAGATGCCATAGAACGTTCGAAATTATCAATAAGAATGGCAATATTAGTAAATGGCCATAAAAATCGTTGTGTTAAAAATACTAATACACTGAATGTACCCAGTTCAAGATCTCCAGATAAGGCCATTTTGCTACCAATCACCATTGTACCTAAAAACCCACTTAATACACCCATCCTGACTACTGGAACAAAGGCGGAACTCATAGTAATGGCTTGGAAATTTTGTTCTTGATAATATTTGCTAAATTTTTTAATTCGTTTTGATTCACGAACTTCTTGAATAAAACTTTTAATGGTTTGAATTCCAAGAAGATTATTAAATATAGAAGATTTAATATGCCCGCTGAATCTCTAACATTGCGATATCGTGGAGATAAATTTTTCTGGAAAAATGTTCCAATTAATAATATTATTGGAATTGGTACCACTGCAACTAATCCTATCAATGGAGAAACATAAAAAAATATAAAACCAATGGCTACGCTAGATATAAGTAATTGAATAATTTCATTGGCTCCATCATTTAAAAAACGCTCTAATTGATTCACATCATCATTTAAAATAGCTGTAACATTTCCTGTTCGCTGATTTTCATGCCAATTAACATCCAGTGACTGAACATGCGAATATCCATTTATTCGTATTTCATGTTCAATTTCCTGTGCAATATTTCGCCAGCTTATTGAATGTAAATATTGAAACAGAGATTCAAAGACCCATATAAAAAAAGTTGTTACTCCAAGAAAAATTAATTGAGATTCCATAGTTTGAAAACCAAAAAATTGAGCAAGCCAGCTATCGTCTCCTTTAGCTACCAGATCAACTGCAACACCTATTAAGATTTCCGGAGCTATATCAAACAATTTATTAAGAACAGAATATAATGTGGCTAAATAAATTTTAAATCGCCATGGTTGGGCATAGACTAATAACTGTTTTAATGAAGAAAAAGAAGTTAACATAATTATGATACTAATTCTGCTTCTACACAGCCTGTTTGAATTTTATTATGATTAAAAATCGGTTTTTGAACATATTGGTTTAGCCTTTTATTTTGCTGAGAAGATAATAGTTTCATATGATTAAGAACTTTCATGATAGCAACATCTCGGACTAGATGTGAACCGCTTAATACTTTTAATGCTATAGCAATATTACCATATTTTTGAGTTTTCAATGCTAAGCCCTGGATTGCTTCACCTCCTCCTTTTGATACACCTTTAGTATCCATTGCAAGCATAAAATCAGTATCAAATCGATTTTCCCCAGCTACCATATATGGGTATTTAGTCATAGCCTGATATAAAATATCCAAATCATGAAATTTCTTATTAATTAATTTCATATATATTTTAGCAATTGTATGTAATGAATAAAATGGTGTTGGCACACTACAACCATCAATTGCTAAATTGGTTGGCTCTATTTCTGAATATTGTAAAACATTATCAAATATTTTTTGTTGAACAATATGATTTTTATTGATATAATTTTTATGGTCTATATTTAATGTTTTAGCAAGTGCAAGCATTCCAATATGTTTCCCTGAACAGTTGTTGTTTAAACTGGAAAAAGGAATATTCTTTTTTAACATTGTATGGCGAGTTGCTAAATGATGTGCTGGATGAGCGCCACATTCTAAATCATTATCAAGACAGTTAATTTTATTTAATATATTGGAGGCTGTCTCTGTATGAATTTTTTCAGCACTATGAGAAGCACAAAGTAATGATAGCTCCTTTTCTGTTAAGTTAAATTTTTTATGACCATTATATTTAATTAACGTACTAGCCTGAAATGGTTTTAATGATGACCTAATACATGTTATATAATCTGAATCACCACTTGAAAAAAGAATTTCTTCTTTTTCATTAATAACAACAGCATATACTATATGCTGACTTTCAATATTATTGCCCCGCATAATATTACATACTAATTGCATAATTACGTTCGACTTCCAAACAATGCTGTACCAATACGTACGTGTGTTGCCCCTTCTTCAATTGCCATGTGATAATCTCTTGACATGCCCATTGATATATTAATACAATTTTTAATCCCACAATTATAGATCTCTAATTGTATTTGTTTTGTTTTTTTAAAAATAGATCTATACTCTTCGTTTAATTTCATTAAAGGAGGAATCATCATAATCCCTTCTAGATGAAGGTTAGACAACAAATTAATTTCTTTGGCAGCGTTAATAGTATCATTATTATTAAATCCATATTTGTCTGCATCATTGCCAGAATTAATTTGCATATAAATACGTTGAATTTTGCTAATATGATTAGCCGCATTGTTAATTTTATGTGCAATTTTTAAAGAATCAACAGTTTGAATAACATCAAAAATATTTATTGCTTTATTAACTTTGTTGGATTGTAAATGTCCAATTAAATGTAATTCTAAACCATTTGGAAGAATATTATTAGATAGTTTGTCAATAGTTTCCTGTACTCGGTTTTCTCCAATGATTAAAATATCATTATCATAAGCAGATTGAATGGAATCAAAACCGAATGTTTTGGTTACTGCTATAATGTGGATATTATTCTTATTGCGATTTGATTGTTGTGCAGATGCCTTGATTTGATTTTTAATGGAATCAAATGCTGTTTGATTAATACTGGAAATAATTATTCCTCAGATTCTTCTACAATATCACTAGGCTCATTATCATTAGCATGATCTTCTGTATTTTGTTCATCTTCTTCTTCTTCTTTTAAAACTTTAGTAATTGAAGAAATCATTGCACTATCATCGAGTTTTAATAGTCGTACACCTTGAGTATTTCTGCCAATAGTATTAATAGCAGAAACTTGCTGTCTAATCATTACTCCTTGATTAGTAATAATCATTATATCATCATCATCAATGACTTCCATAATAGCAACTAATTTCCCTACTTTATCTGAAGTTTTCATAGTATAGGATCCTTTACCACCACGAGTCTGTGTGCGATATGCTTCAATATCAGTTCGTTTACCATATCCTTTATTACTAGCAACAAAAATTGTGCCTTCTCGCTTAACAACAAGCATGCCCACTACATAATCATCTTTAAAACTCATTCGAATACCACGCACACCCATTGTTTTCCTGCCTGTAGATCTTATTTTATCTTCCCGAAATCGTATAGCCTTTCCATTGGATGTAGCCATAATAATGTCTTGCTCACCATTAGAAACTCGCGCTTGAATTAATTCATCGTTTTCTCTCACTTCTATTGCATAAATTCCATTTTTTCTTGGTTTACTATATAAACTTAATGCCGAACGTTTAATGATACCATTTTTAGTAGCCATAACAATATAATCCGTATCATTAAACTCTTTCACTGATACAAAAGCATGAATTTTTTCTCCTGCTTCACAATCAATTAAATTGACTATTGCACGACCTTGTGAAATTCGAGATCCCATTGGTATTTGATGTACTTTTAACNAATAACATTTACCTCTTTCTGAGAAAAATAAAATAGTACAATGAGCAGAAGCTATAAATAGATGCTCAACAAAATCATCATCCTTAGTATGCGCTCCTTTCTTTCCACGTCCGCCACGTTTTTGTGATTTCCATGAAGCAGTTGGTACTCTTTTAATATATCCATTATGTGTAATGGTTACTACCATATCATCATCAGCAATCATATCTTCAATTGTTAAGTCTCCACTAATTGGAATAATTTCAGATTTTCTATCATCACCATATCTATCTTGAATTTCAAGCATTTCCTTTTTGATAATATTACTCTGTAATTGGTAATCATTTAAAATATCATTGAATTTTGCTATCAATAATTTAATTTCATTATATTCTTCAATAACTTTATCTACCTCTAAAGAGGTTAGTTTCTGCAATCTCATATCTAAAATTGATTTAGCCTGTATTTCAGAAAATTTATACTGTTCAATTAAAGAATCCTTTGCCTTTTGAGGATTGTTTGATCCTCTTATTAATGAAATAATATCATCAATATTTTCTAGAGCTTTTTTTAATCCCTCTAAGATATGCGCTCTTTGTTCTGCTTCTTTTAATTCGAAAGTAGTACGATTAATAATTACTTCACGTCTAAAATCTAGAAAATGACCTAATACTTCTTTGATATGCATGACTTTGGGAATATTGTTTACTAGCGCAAGCATAATAACCCCAAAGGATTCTTGTAATTGAGTCAATTTATATAAATTATTTAAAATAATTTCTGCTATAGCATCTCTTTTACATTCAATAACTACTCTAATACCATCTTTATCAGATTCATCACGTAAATCAGAAATACCTTCTAATCTTTTATCTCGTACTAAATGAGCAATTTTTTCTACTAAATTAGATTTATTAACTTGATATGGTATTTCAGAAATAATAATTACTTCTTTTCCGCTTGGTAATTCTTCAATTGATGCTTTTCCTCTCATGATTATTCGACCACGACCAGTATTATATGCATCTTTTATTCCATCAATACCCATAATATATCCACCTGTTGGGAAATCTGGTCCCTTAATATGATCTGATAATTCATCTATTGTTATATCTGGATTTTCTAATAATGCAACTAATCCTGAAATTAATTCATTTAAATTATGTGGTGGAATTTTAGTTGCCATCCCAACAGCAATTCCTTCTGAACCATTCATTAATAAATTAGGAATTTGGGCTGGTAGTACAGTAGGTTCATTTAATGAGTCATCAAAGTTTGGACGAAATTGAACGGTCTCTTTATCTATATCCTTTAATAGCTCAGAAGCTAATCGATCCATTTTTGCCTCTGTATATCTCATAGCAGCAGCATTATCTCCATCAATAGAACCAAAATTCCCTTGGCCATCCATTAATGGATATCGTAATGACCATGTTTGTGCCATTCTAACCAATGTGTCATATATTGATGCATCTCCATGTGGATGATATTTCCCCATTACCTCTCCAACAATACGTGCACTTTTTTTATATTTTCGGTTCCAGGTAGCTCCTAAATCTGCAGCACCAAATAATACTCTTCTATGTACTGGTTTTAAACCATCTCTAACATCAGGTAATGCCCTGCTAACAATAACTGACATTGAATAATTTAGATATGATTCAGACATTTCGTCGACTATATCAACTTGAGTTATATGCCCTTCTTGAAATTCTTCTGACATTTAATATTCCTTTTATATATCTAAGTTTGATACCAACTTGGCTCTGGTAACAATAAATTCTCTTCTAGGTGCAACTTCTTCACCCATTAAAGTGCTAAATATTTCATGCGCTTCAGTTGCATCCTCAATTGTAACTTGTAATAATGTTCTATTTGCCGGATCCATCGTAGTATCCCATAATTGATCAGCATTCATTTCACCCAATCCTTTATATCTTTGAATTTCAATCTTTGCATTACTTGATTCTGCTAAATTGCTGACAATTTTATCTTTTTCTAAATCTGTGAAAGCATATTCAATGTGTTTGCCTTTTGATATTTTATATAGTGGTGGTTGTGCAATATATATATGCCCTGCTGTAATTAATTCAGGCATTTTCCTAAACAAAAAAGTAAGCAATAATGTTCTAATATGACTACCATCAACATCTGCATCTGTCATAATAATGATTTTATGATATCTTAATTTTGATAAATCAAAATCACCTACTGATGTATCTTCAGAATCAGCATCACCTCCAAACCCTGCCCCAAGTGCTGTAATTAATGTTTGAATTTCATTGTTTGCTAATAATTTGTCAATTCGTGCTTTTTCTGCATTTATTACTTTACCTCTTAAAGGTAAAATAGCTTGATTCTTTCTGTCTCTTCCTTGTTTAGCAGAACCACCCGCTGAATCTCCTTCAACAATATAAATTTCACTTAATGCAGGATCTTTTTCTGAACAATCAGCGAGCTTTCCTGGTAATGCTGAAATATCTAGAACATTTTTTCTTCTTACTAATTCACGTGCTTTTCGAGCAGCTTCACGTGCTCGCGCTGCATTTTCAGCTTTATGAATAATTGATTTCGCAATTTCTGGGTTTTGTTCAAAATAATCAGATAATGCCTCCATAACAATCGAATCACATATACCTTTAACCTCACCATTGCCTAATTTTGTCTTAGTTTGGCCTTCAAATTGAGGCTCTTGTACTTTAATTGATAATACACATGTTAAACCTTCACGAACATCTTCGCCCCCTAATGAAAGGGTTTCTCCTTTGACGGGTTTAAATAAATTATTTTTTGCTGCATATTGATTTAATGAGCGGGTTAATGCAGATTTAAATCCAGCTAAATGTGTTCCACCTTCAATTGTATTAATATTATTAACAAAAGTTAATAATGTCTCTGTGTAAGATTCATTATATCTAAGCGCTAAATCAACCGGCACATTATCTTTTTCTCCTTTAATGTGGATTGGGCTTTCAAAAACCGTGTTTTGGTTTTGATCTAAATGCTGAACAAATTCTGATAATCCTCCTTCAGAATAATGTTCTTTTTTATCATGAGTATTTTCATCAATTAAATTAATTTTAATACCACTATTTAAATATGCTAATTCACGCAATCGCGTATCAATAATATTAAATTCATATTTCTGATTAACAAAAAATATCATAGTCAGGAGTAAAAATAATTTTAGTTCCGTTTTTATCAGATTTACCTTCTACTTCTACTTCAGTTTTAGCAATGCCATATTTGTATTGTTGTGAATATTTTTTTCCATCTCGATGTACTTCTGCGATACAATGAGAGGATAAAGCATTGACAACTGATACTCCGACACCATGTAGTCCCCCTGACACTTTATATGTATCTTTATCAAATTTTCCTCCAGCATGCAATACAGTCATTACCAACTCTAATCCAGATTTTCCCTCTTCTTTATGCATATCTACAGGTATGCCTCTACCATCATCTTCTACTGATATAGAACCATCTGCTAAAATTGAAACGGTAATTTCAGAACAATATCCCGCCATTGCTTCATCAATAGAATTGTCTACCACTTCCCATACTAAATGATGAAGACCTCTTTTCCCAAGATCACCAATATACATGGCTGGTCGTTTACGTACTGCCTCTAAGCCTTTTAAAACTGTAATCTTGTCAGATTGATAAGATTGATTTTGATCGTTCATATAAATCGAATGTCCTTTATTGGTTTAGTTGTTTTTAAATTTTTATTAATAATTGCTAATAATTCATCTTTTTGCAATCCTAATTCTGTTTTCCATAAAGGATTAGACGTTTCAATAATCAAAACATTATTTTTAAAATTAATTAGCTGAGTATTCGATTGAATAGTTTTGTCAATATGCTCTAGCCATATTAATTGAATCTGATCATAAATAAAATATTTTTTTAATTTATGATTAGTGCTAATTGATTCAATAATATTATTTAAGCTGCGAAACATATATCATTACATTCTTCAAGTTTAATAAAATTTAATTGAGTCATTTTAGAAAAGTACGTTTCTGCATTAGCATCTGTAGTTGTAATAAAAATTTGAAAATTATTTGTTAATAATTTGAGAATTTTTGAACCTCTATTTTTATCTAACATAGCAAATAAATCATCCAGCAAAATAATTGGCTCTTTATTCATAATATTGTTAATATAAATAGCTTCAGAAATTTTTAAAACTATTAGAAATAATTTTTTTTCGCCCTGAGAACCACATTCTTTAATTGGCATATTATTAAAAAATAAATTAATAATATCTTTATGAGGGCCTTTCTTAGTATAGCCCGTTTTTAAATCATTCAAATGGTTGCTACACAGTTGTTCATAATATTCGTTTTTAGATAATATTTGATTGTTATGATATTCAATGTTGGCCTTGAATTTACAATCAAGTTGATTCCATAGTTTGGTAAAAATAGAAGTGAAATTACTAAAAAAATCTTTTCTTATTTTCCATATTTTTTCTCCTAAATCAGATAATTTTTCGTTCCATATCTGAATATCCTCTAAGGTTGGTTGAGACTGTAATAAGGAGTTGCGTTGTTTAATTATCAGCTTGTATTGCTGTAGATAATTTAAATAAAGCTTGTTTGTATGACACAAAATCATATTAAAAAACTTATGTTTATCTTTGTTGTTTCCTGTAATAATATCAATATCATCCGGAGATAATACTGTTACTGGAAATATTCCTAATAATTCTGATAAATTGTTAATTTTTTTTTCATTTATTTTAATTCTTTTTTGATTATTAAGTTTATAATATTCAATTTTTAAATATTGATTAGATGAATCTTTTATTTTCCCGACGATTTGAATATTAGATTTTCCATCCGTAATAATATTTCTTAAAAAATGAGATCTAAAACTTCTTGAAATTGACAATATATATATAGCTTCCAAAATAGAGGTTTTTCCTCTTCCATTTTCACCATATATTAAATTAATGCCTGGTTTAAATGTCATATTGAATTTATTAATAGATCTTAGGTTTTCAATATTTATAGAATCTAAAATCATTTCAATTATTTAATCTTATTGGCATTAATAATGTTATTTTATCCTCATTGTTGATTTGGTCTGATAAAAAAATTGCTGCAGTTAAAGAATCGTCAAGCTTAACGGTACATGTAGAACCTGTTTGATTTTTTAATACATCTAATAAAAATTGAGCATTATAACCAATAATTATATCATCATCATTATAATCACACTGAATACTTTCTTTTGCAGAGGTAACGTTGTCTGGGTCTTCTGTGGAAATTATTGTTTCTCCATCCGTAAAAGAAAGTGTAATCTGCTTACTTATTTTATTTGAAAAAATAGAAACTCTTTTTACTGCATCAATAAGATCTTGAGTATTAATTTGTGCTGCTTTATTGTTTTCATAAGGAATTACTGATTCAAAATCAGGATACTGATCTTTTATAATTCTTGATATAATATTAATGTTTGATAATTGAACCATTATATGATTGTCCGATAATTGCAATTCTATATCTTCACTATCACTTAAATTGTCTAATAGGGCAGATAAAAATTTATATGGAACAATTATTTTTTGACTAAGGGTACTATTTATATTCATAGATGTTTTAACCAATCGATGTCCGTCTGTTGCAACAGCTGTAATATTGTTGTTTTGTATATTAAACAAGACTCCTTGTAAAACTGGTTTTAAATCATCCTTACTAACAGCATATAATGTTGAATGAATAATCTGTTTCAGTTCTTTTGAATTAAATTTTATTGTATTAATAGAGTCTAAAATTGGTTCAGAAGGAAACTCTTCCGGGTTATGGGCCATTATAGTATAATTACCAAGGTTATTATTAATAATTATTTTCCCGTTGGAAGAAATAGAAAAATTCAACTCACAATCAGGCAGGGCTGATAAAATTTCGTTTAATTTCATAACTGGTATACAGGCTGAGCCATCCTCTCCAGAATGAATCTCAATTTCCGATGATATATATGTATCAAGATTAGTTGTTTTAATCCCCATAGTGTTTGATGCAACCGTAAACATAGCACAATTCAATATTGGCATTGTCGATCTTGTAGGAACAATTTTCGAGATATGTATTAAAGAATTTTGGAGCACATTTTTGTCAACTGTAAATTTCATAAGAAAGCCTTATTTTGAATAATAAAATGATGTTTATATTTTAATCATAAATAAGCGTTTTAACCAAGGCAATTAAACTTAATGTAAACATTCAATTAAAATATATTTTTATTTAATTTAAATACTGTTTTTTTATTTTAAAAGTGCATAATGTGAACAGTTTAAGGTTGGAAATTTATAAAATTTTATTTTAGCCCGCTTAAAGGTGTTTACTTCAAGTAATATATTATGTGGATAATTATGTTTAAATGTTAATAAGTTTTGCTTTTATTATAATTAATTAACTAATTATAATATTTTATAAAAGTATTGTGTTTAAGTTTTGTAATTAATTTTAACAATAAATCGTTTTCTTTTTTCATTATAGCATATTTTTCTATATCACCCCAAGAGTTTTCTGTGGTTGGTCTATATTCATTTTTAGTTTCATATAGATATACTAGAACATATTTTTTTTCGTCATTATTTAATATTGGGCTAGTTAGAGTATAGTTTTTAGTATTTAAAATAATCCTCTTTAAATAATTATCAATTTGATTAATATTTTGATTTATATAAACCCCGGATTGATTTTTCAATTGTTCAGAATATATAACAGCTAGAGAATCAAACATACCCGGATCATTCATGGTTGTTGTATAAATATCATCTAATTTTTCTTTATAAATACGTTTATCCTTTTCAGTAGTTTTTAATAAGCTTAAAATATGTCTTGTATGAATTTGATTGTCTTTTTTATCAAGTAGCTGAATAATATGAAATCCTATAGGGGTACGTATTGGACTTGATATTTCATTAATATTTAAACGAAAGGCAGCATCTTCAAATTCTTCAAACAACGTTCCTCTTTTATAATATCCTTGATCACCACCATATTCTGCCGTTCCTAAATCAGACGAATATTTTTTTGCAATATCTTCAAATGAGGCACCTTCATCAATACTATCAATTAAAGCATTTTGAAAATTTTGAACGCGTTCAATTTCATCGGTTCCTGGAAGCAGGGGTATTTCAATAACGCTAAAAGTATATTCAGCTGGTTTGACCGGGATAGAATCACGATAGTTTTCATAAAACAGCTCAACTTCTTGCCTAGATATATCCATTCCATCAACATAAGTGTATACATACGTTTCTCGCAACATTGCATTATAAATTTGTTCTTGATAATAATATTTAATTTCGCGAATAGATTTATTAAACATTTCTGACAATATTTCTTCAGACCCAACCTCATTAATTAAATTATTCATATATTCGTTTAACCGTAACTGAACCATATTATCATCTAGAACAATATTAGTGTCTTTTTCAGCGGCAGATATTAGAACGTAATCATTAATCATCTGATCTAAGAAATCATTATATATATTTTCTAGTTGTATAGAATTTTGAGATAGATTAATTCCAGCCATTTGCATATTTAACACTACATCACTTTTTAATATTATTTTATCTTCTACTGCTACAACAATACCATCTACAGGCATTTGTGAAAACAAAAATTGAAATAAAAATTTAACTAATAATATTGTACGAATTTGGTTAATTAGAAAACCTCCTCATTAATTATAACATTATATTTTTGATGTAAATTTTTCAACCCAACTTCTTTAGCTAAACGTTGATTTTCTCTTTTTAAGATGGATTCTATTCTATTATACACATTCTTTATTGGTATATATGCCGGAGCAATGAATTCTTCTACTTTAATAATTGAATAACTTCTATCAAGATTTTCAATTACCTCTGATATATTGCCAGGTTGTAATTGGAAAGCAATCTGTCCCATTTTATTATATTTCCCCTCTTCAAATGAAGGCATTAATCCTTCGTTATGAGGATTAGTTTTACTGTATTTAGCTGCAATTTGATTGAATTCAGCGCCATATTTTAGTTCTAAGAATAAACTATCAGCAATATTTTTCTCAAGGACTTTGATTTCTCTTAACGAAACTTTTTTAGCTTCTAAATATTTTTTATTTTTGTTATTTTCATAATATATAACAATATCAATACTATCCGGAGTAGAAGCATTATTTACTAACCATTTTAAATATTGATCATAGAATAATGTTTGTTCTATTTGGTTGATTTGTTTTGTATATAAAGAGCTATGATGAACATTATTCTCAATACCTTCATGAATTGCTAAATATTGTAAAATAATAATATTCAAAGCCTGTTTTAATGATTCTAAATCATTAATCTGAGGATGACGACCACTTGGAATCATTCGCAATCGTTCTGCAAACCATTTAATTCCATATGTTTTGTTATCAAATTTAGCAACTATACCCATTTTGGGTATCTCTTCAAATAAACCAATAAGATCTAGTTTGTATTGTCCAGAAATTTTATTCTTATTGATTTGTTCAGTTATTTTTTCTAGTATTTTTTCTAAGGCACTTTCATTATAATCTACATTATATTTTATAAACTGCAAGGAATCATATTGCGCAGCTGCAGACTGTAATTGATTAGTAATAGTATTTCTAGATATAGCATAAACAATATTATCTAATTCTTCATTATTTAATAGAGCATATTCTGATGGACGTATTTTTTCACAATAAATAATATGATATCCAAAATCTGTTAATGTTGGCATAGAAAATTCACCTTCTTCTAATAGAAATGCAGTATTTTGAAATGATGGTACTGTACGCCCCCAAGTTATCCAATCTAATTGGCCTTCATTTTGGAATACAGTAGGGTCTTCAGAATATTTAATAGCATAATCAGTAAAGGTATTCTTTCTATTATTTTTTAAATTATTTAATTCATCACTAATTTTTTGAGCAAGAATCAAGGCTTCATCTTGATTGCGTTCAGGAGGGTTTTGTATTCTCGCTGTATTATAGCTGATTAATATATGGTGCAATAATAGTTCTTCTATAATATTTTGTTTTGTTTTAATTAATAATGCTTTAGATATTAAGGGTTTTGCAACTAATTCTTCATATGTGATATTAATTAAGGCTAACTGTTTTCGATCATATAGTTTTTTGCAATATCCGGTTTATTTTGCAATCCTATACGTTCCGATTCTATCACAGCTAATCGACGATTAATAAAATCATTAATTAATTCTTTTTGTTGATTTTTATTCGCCCCCGTCCACTCTTTTTTCCCATATTCTTTATAAATATCTTCAATAGGATATGATTGGTTATTCATTATTATCAGAGGTTTTGATAATAGAAGTTGAAAAAACAACATTATACATATGGTATGTTTCATAATCTTCCTTATTTACAGTGTATCAATAAATTTGTTAACCAATTTAATAGAATTATCTGTATTTTTAATTTTTAGCTTCAAAATTAAAGATTTTTTAAATTCTTCAATTTGATAATTTATCTCTTGTTGAGTAATAAAATCATTTATTTTATTTAATAGAACAGATAATTTTTGTTCCCAAAAATCTGATTGGAACTGTATAATTATCATATCTTGTTTTTCATCTATTAAACTAATATATAAATTTTGACAGAATATATAAATTTTTTGAATTTCTATAATTCTTATTAATTCTATAGGAATATTGCCAAAACGATCTTTAAGCTCACTTGACACAAGTTCTAATTCATTAAACAAGGTAATACTTTTTATCTTTCTATATATTAATAATCGTATTTTCTCTGAATATATATAATTTGTTGGAATAATACCTTTATTAATAAAATTAATTTTAGTATTTATAATATTATTTTGATTCATATATTCATTGATAAACTTTGCAACTAACTCATAGCCTACATTCTCTATATTTCCACTTTGGTCATATCCAAAAATTGATCCTCCTCCACGTATTGTTAAGTCCATATTAGATATTTTATATCCTGAGCCTAGTTGAGTATAATTTTCTATTGCTTTTAATCTTGAATAAGCATCATCATTTAATTTTATTTGATTAGGAACCATTAAAAAAGCATAGGCTTGTTGAGTTGATCGCCCAACACGACCTCGAATTTGGTATAATTGAGATAAACCAAATTTTTGCGCATTATTAATAATAATTGTATTAACATTAGATATATCAATACCATTTTCAATAATTGAAGTACAAACAAGAACATGAATATCCTTTTTTGTAAAATTTTCCATAGTTTCCTCAATTAATTTAGGGTCCATTTGACCATGTATATACTGAATATTTAAATGTGGAAGATTCTTCTCTAAAAAACTAACCATAAGAGGCAATGTATCAACATGGTTATGAACAAAATATACTTGCCCATTTCTAAAAATTTCATTATTGATAGCCTTAATAATTAATTTTTCATTATAATAGCTAATTGTCGTATTAATTGGTTTTCGATATTTAGGAGGAGTAGTTAGGGTTGATATTTTTTTCATACCAGATAACGCCATATTTAATGTTCGAGGAATTGGTGTAGCAGACATGGTTAATATGTCAATTCCTGGATTTATATCTTTAATTTTTTCCTTTTGCCGAACTCCAAAGCGATGTTCTTCATCAATAATCAAAAAATCACAATTTTCTAAATATATATTATTATATAAAATAGCATGTGTACCAATTATTATATCAAGTTGATTATTTACCCATTGCTCTCTAATCTTTTTTAATTCTTTTTTACTTTTAAATCTTGAAACATTAGCAAGAATAATTCCATGGTTTATTAGTCTATTAACAAATGCAATATATAATTGTCTAGATAATATGGTAGTTGGAGCTAAAACTATAGTTTTTTTACTATTAGACGCATATCGATATGCAGCCCTAATTGCTATTTCAGTTTTTCCAAAGCCAACATCTCCACAAATTAATCTATCCATTGGCGTATTGTTGATTAAATCATCGTTAATATCATTCCATGCAGTTATTTGATCTTCAGTTTCAAGATATGGAAACTCATCAATAAAGGTATTTTCATCATCAGAGGCCAAGATAATGTCCCTATAAGAATTTTCTCGATTAACATAGGTATTAACTAGTTTATTAACAATGTTTTGCACATTTTTTATTGCAGATTCTTTTCTTTTTCTCCAATGAACATTTTTAGTTAGCGAATTAATTTTAATATCATGATTTTTATCAGCATAGAATGTAATATTATCAAGATGATTGATATCTACTGATAAATTGCAATTATCCTTATATTTAATAATTAATAATTCTTGTTCATTAGTACTATTAGTATCTTTTATATTTTTTAATCCTACGAATTTACCTATTCCATAATCACGATGAACAACATAATCTCCAACATTAATTTCGCTGATCTCTATTATATGTTCTTTTTGATTATTCTGTAGGCTATTATTTTTAAACCACTCTGGAACAATCATTGTTTCCTGATATAAAAACCCACTTATCCTATTCGTTTTTTCATAGACAGTATCATATTGTTGTTTATTTTTTTTATATTCAGAATAATTTATTGAACAAAAAGGAAATTGAACATTTTCATTGTTAGTATATTTGTTAATAACTAGATCAGATTGATTAATTCTATAAACTTCCCATCTACTATAATCAATCTTTACAGTTGAAATTAAATTGCTTTCATTAATTTTAATTGGTATATTTAATTTATTAATTTTATTATAGCTAATTTGTGTTTCAATATTAAATTCTTTTATTTCTGTCTCTTCATCTAAAAATACTATTCTTTTTGGGTTTGAACTAATTCCTGGATATAAATCAATTACTCCTCCACGACGGGCATATTGGTTTAGCCCGCTAACAACATCAACTTTTTCATAATGTTTTTTACAAAATTCTAGACATTCATCATAGCTTGTATCATAATTAATAATAAAATTATTATAATTTTCTTGAGTAATTTTTGAATTTTTTTGACTATTAGCACATAATATTGCCCTAATATCTGATTTAAGCGAGGAGTAAATTTCACTAAAATGGTTTATTGAATGTTGATTATATTGATTGAATCCAGATGGAGCACTTGTCTTACCAAGATCCTTAGGACCAATAATTAATACATTATCTGTATCCCAGTCTAATGAGAGATTATCAACAATCTTTCCATATATAGAATCATCATATATAATAATCTTTTTTTCTTCTGTCGAATAAATTAAATCAACTAAAGATGAAATATGAATATCCCTAATTACGGAACAAGTATTTTTTTTATAAAATTCTGATATTATATTATAATGTTTCACGTGGAACATTATATTGTTTAATTTTAATACAGAGAAGTGATATGTCAGAAGCCCTAACTCCATCTATC
>ASPJ01000016.1 GCA_000405805.1 Fidelibacterota bacterium SCGC AAA003-L08 | reverse complement strand
TCATTATAATTTTGGGCCATGTTTTAGAGCTGAAAAAAGTAAAACAAGAAGACACCTAACGGAGTTTTGGATGGTTGAGCCAGAAATTGCTTTTTGTGATATTGAGGAAGATATACAATGGGCTGAGAATTTACTGGTATATATAGTTAGTCAAGTTCTTAAAAACTGTAAAGATAATTTAGATATATTAGATAGAGATATTGATACATTGCAAAAAATAATGAGTCCTTTCCCTAGAGTCAGTTACACAGAATGCATTGAAATGCTTAAAAAAGATGGTTTGAATATTAACTGGGGAGATGATTTTGGTTCACCAGAGGAAACCCATATAGCAAACAAGTATGATAGACCGGTTATTGTTCATAGATTTCCCTCTGAGATTAAATCATTTTATATGAAAAGAGATCCTGACAATGATAAAGTTGTTCTTGGAATGGATGTATTAGCCCCTGAAGGTTATGGAGAAATAATTGGTGGTTCTGAAAGAGAAACTGATATCGACATACTATTGGAAAGAATAGAGAAAGAAGGCCTAAATAGAGATGATTATGAATGGTTTTTAGATTTAAGAAAATATGGTTCAGTTCCTCATTCTGGATTTGGAATGGGTATAGAGCGTGTTGTAGCATGGATTTGTGGAATAACTCATATTAGAGAGACCATACCTTTTGCAAGAACTATGGGACGTTTAAATCCTTAATTATGATAGTTGCATTATCACAGTTAAATTCAACAGTTGGAGATTTGGCTGGAAATGCAGCTCTAATAAAAGATGCAATTAGACAGGCTAAAAACAAAGCTGATATTCTTGTGTTTCCAGAAATGGTTCTTACAGGATATCCTACAAAAGATTTAGTGCTTGATTCAGATTTTATTAATTCTACTCATGAGATATTAATCGAAATATCAAAAAATATCTTTGATATTATAGTTTTAATAGGATTTGTAAGGCGTGAAAATAATAAAATTTATAATAGTGCAGCTATCATCCAGTCTGGGAAAATTATTGGTTTTAGAGATAAAACCTTACTTCCAACCTACGATGTATTTGATGAAAAAAGATATTTTTATCCAGCAAATAAGATTGAGCCGATTAATGTTAGGATTAATGATGATGATATTAAGTTGGGCATTCAGATATGTGAAGATTTATGGGATGATGACTACGAGGTTAAGGTTACAGATATCCTTATTGAACAGAATGCTGATATTATTATCAATCTATCAGCCTCTCCATTTCATATGCATAGAATCAAAGACAGAATAAAGGTCGTAAAAGAAAAGGTAAGGAAATATAACAAACCCTATGTCTATTGCAATTCTGTAGGTTATCAGGAAGAATTAGTATTTGACGGTCAGTCTTTTGTTGTAAATCTAGATGGAGATATAATAGCATCAGCTAAAGCTTTTGAAGAAGATTTGATAATGGTTGATATTTCGTCACAGGACAACTACACATTTACTATTTTGGATAAATTTGAAGAATTATTTAATGCATTATCATTGGGAGTTAAAGATTATGTACAGAAAACTCATCATTCAAAAGTAATTATAGGATTAAGCGGAGGTATTGATTCAGCAGTTACTGCAACAATTGCTGCAAATGCAGTAGAAGGGAGAAATATTATAGGAGTATCGATGCCTTCTAAATATTCTTCTGAACATAGTATTAGAGATGCAGAATTATTAGCTTGCAATTTAGGTGTGGATTTTGAGATAATTAAAATAAATGATATTAACAGTAAATTTTTAGATATTCTTGACACAATTTTAGATAATTCAAGTCCGGGATTAGCAGAGGAGAATCTTCAAGCTCGTATAAGAGGGAATATCCTGATGACGATTGCAAATAAGAAAAATGCATTGCTTCTGAATACGGCTAACAAAACAGAGACAGCTCTTGGTTACTGTACTCTTTATGGTGATATGTGTGGAGCATTGGGTGTCATCAGTGATTTAAATAAAAATGAAGTTTATGATTTAGCTAATTGGATAAACATGAAATATGATAAAGAAATGATTCCTAAATCTTCTTTAACAAAATTGCCATCAGCTGAATTATCTTATAATCAAGTAGATCCATTTGATTATAAGATTGTAAGTCCATTGGTTGATGATATAATTACTAATGGCTATAATATTGATCAGCTCCTTGATGCTGGTTATAATTATGACTTATGCAAAGATATTATTAATAAAATACGACACTTTGAATATAAACGTCATCAATCAGCTCCTGGAATAAGAATCTCAAAGAAAGCATTTGGATTAGGAAGAAGATATCCTATTATTAACAAATACAGAGTATAGATTAAGTCTGATATGAAAAAAGTAAAAAGATTATTTTTAATTGATGGAATGGCTATTATATATAGAGCTCATTTTGCAATGATTAAAAATCCTTTAATAACTAAAGATGGTCAACATACCTCTGCTATTTATGGTTTTATCAATTCAATATTAAAAATAATTAATGATGAATCGCCTGATTATTTTGCAGTAATATTAGATTCAAAGGAAAAGACATTTAGACATCATCTTTTTACTGAATATAAAGCTAATAGACAGAAAATGCCTGAAGAATTAGCAGAACAATTATCCCCATTATATGATATTATTGACAAGATGAATATTCCATTAGTTTCACTCAATGGATATGAGGCAGACGATTTAATAGGAACTATAGCTAAAAGAGCAGAATCAGACAACTTTAACACTTATATTGTTTCTGGTGATAAAGATATGATGCAATTAGTCTCAGATAGTACATTTGTATATTCTCCCGGTAATAGATTTAAACCAACTACAACTTATACAATTGATAAAGTGAAAGATAGATGGGGAATATCTCCTTCTGAATTTATTGATTATCTTGCTATGGTAGGAGATAGTTCTGATAATATCCCTGGCGTTGATGGTATAGGAGCTAAATCAGCAGTAAAATTATTAGAGCAATATGGAAAATTAGAAAAAATATTAGAAAATGGTGATCAGATAAGCAATAAACGTATTAGGGAAGGCATATCTAATGGAAAGGATTTAGCCTATTTATCAAAAAAACTGGTCACTATTGATTGTAATGCCCCATATGATTTTCATCTAGAAAAATTCATTATTAAAAATGGATATAATAAAGCACTGATTGATATTTTTCATAAATTAGAATTAAATACTTTAATTAATAAAATTGAAAATCTTAAATCAGCAGATACTGACAATACCTATAATGAGATAGATAAAGAGTATAATGTTATAAGCTCAATTTCAGAGGTGAAGTCAATGATTCAATCATTAGATTTATCACCAGTAATAGCATTCGATATATTTCCTAAAGATGGTGATTATAAATCTAAAAAAATTGAAGGGATATCCTTCTCTATGACAGAGAATTCCGGCTGGTATATTCCTATGTATAAAAACAGAAAAAATAATTTTTCAAATCAGGAAATTCTAGATGCTATTAAGAGCATTTTTGAAAATGATAAATATAGTTTTTGTAGTCAAAATATCAAGAACCACTCTGTTTTATTATCACATTACAATATTGTTTTGAATGTCTCTTCTTATGATATAATTTTAGGAGAACATTTATTGTATCCTGAGAAGAACTCTTATCAATTAGATTTTATGTCTATTGATTATTGCAAATATGTGATGAAGTTTTCAAATGATTTTTTGAAATCAGAGAAAAATATATCTTTAATTTCAGAGATGAATATTAATCAACAAGTATTTTATTCCTGTGAACGTTCAGATGTTATTCTTCAAATATATCACTTGCAAAAAAATAAATTAATATCTGAAAAATTATATGATTATTACAATGAAATTGAAAGGCCTCTGCTTAACGTGCTCTCAAGTATAGAACAGGAAGGAGTATATTTAGATAGTAAAATTTTAACTGAACTTTCAGATACTTTTGGAAAGCAGATTGCCCAAATTATGAAAAATATTTTTTTGATTTCTAGATATGAGTTTAATATTAATTCACCTAAACAATTAGCTGTTTTAATGTTTGATGAACTAAAATTAAAAGAAATAAAAAAAAGAAGTACTGCTGTTGAGGTATTAAAAGTATTAAAGAATCATCATCCTATTGCTGATTTGATACTACAGTATAGGCATTTAGTTAAACTTAAGAACACTTATATTGATGCCTTCCCTAAGTATATAGATTCTGGTTCAAACAGGATACATACTTCATTGAATCAAACGGCTACTATAACAGGAAGACTTTCAAGTTCAAGACCAAATTTTCAAAATATTCCAATAAGAACAGACTCAGGAAAAGAAATAAGGAAAGCATTTTGTACAGATTCTGACAAAAAAATTATATCTGCAGATTACTCTCAAATAGAATTAAGAATTATGGCAGAATTTTCTCAAGAACAGAATTTAATAGATGCATTTAATAACAATATAGATATACATACAAGAACAGCAGCGCTTATTAACAATGTTGATGAATCACTTGTTACCTCTGCGCAAAGGAGAACTGCTAAAGTAGTGAATTTTGGAATAATGTATGGAGCAGGTCCTTTTAGGATGTCTCAAGAACTTGGTATCTCTATTAGGGATGCCAAACATTTAATTGAAACATATTTCTCAACATATCCAAATATTAAAAAGTATATGGATAATACTATCAGATTTGCTAAAAAATATGGATATGTCAAAACTTTGTTAGGTAGAAGGAAAAAAATTAATTTATTAAATCAAACATCAGTGCAAATGCAAAAGGCAGAGGAAAGAGCACTTATTAATATGCCTATTCAAGGAACTGCTGCCGAATTAATTAAGCTTGCAATGATAAATATATTTCATAAATTTAAAATTAATAATTTAAATACAAAGATGATATTACAAATTCATGATGAGTTATTATTTGAATCTAGTATAGATGAATTAAAAATAGCAGAGAGAATAATTATTGATGAAATGGAAGGCGCGATGTCATTATCAATCCCTTTAAAAGTAACATGTAATTCAGGTGATAATTGGTATGAGGCACATTGAGAGAAGGATTTAAATGGAAGCATCAATCACACTAAATTCAATTGGAAAAACATTTAATAAGAGCACTCTTTTAGCAGATTTGTCTTTTGGAGTTGAAAAAGGCACTACTTTTGCACTTATAGGTAGTAATAGCTCAGGAAAGTCGACAATATTAAAACTCCTTGTAGGAATAGTAGAAAAGGATGCAGGAATTGCATATATCAATGGAAAAGATATTCACACGAGATCCAAGGAGATTCGTTCCATTACAGGCTATATGTCTCAAAATATTGATTTAGATAATGAATTATCAATTTTTGAAAATTTAATTATCAATGGTAGATTGCATGGTTTAGATTATAAGACAGCAAAAGAAAACTCAATTATTTACCTTGAGCATCTTAATTCCATGAATTTAGTTAAATTGCATCCTAAAGATTTATCTTATGGTCAAAAAAGAAAAATTATGTTTATAAGATCAATCCTGCATGATCCTGAAGTACTATTGTTGGATGAGCCTACAAAGGGATTGGATCCTCAATCAAGGAATAAAATTTGGGATATTATCGATAAATTTATTCCTCGTAAAACCATCTTATTTTCAACCCAAAATCTCGAAGAAGCAGAAAAATATGCTGATAGAATAGCAATATTGCATGAAGGCAACATCAAAATGGATGGAACTTTAGAGAGGTTGGTTGAAACTACTCATGGATTATCAAGATATGTACTCTCTTTTTCTAGTCCTCCATCACAAGATTTTTTTGATAAGATAAAAGAAAATCCCAGAGTATTAAAGCCATCATTAAATGGTTTAGATTTTGAATTTTATTCTAGAGAGAAAAAACAATTTTTTAATGTTTTGAATATAGCCTTGGATTTTAGCTTAGACGATATAGATGTTAGCACATGCAAACTTAGAGATTTATTTATTGGATTAACAGATGGAGGTCTAGAGTGAAGGAATTAAAAGTATTGTTATATAGAGATTGGTTGGAATTTAAGAAAAAATATCTTTCTTATATTTTTTTATGGTCTTTATTACCGATGATGTTTTATTTATTACTAACCTTACCATTATCAAAATACATTAAGCAAGTACCTGTTTTAGAAATTAGTTATGAATCCTGGGCTCTGCCTGGTATTTGGATCTGCTCAGCGTCATTATTTTCTTATATTTATTGCTTTTCAAGATTAAGGAATCTCATTATAGAAGATAATCAATTAGAGAAATATTTAAAAGCACCTATATCAAATGGACAATTTTTGTCTAGTTTATTAATTTCATCTGTATTTTTTGGTGTCATTCAACTCTCTATATCTATGTTTATAACTCTTAATCTAGGTATTGCTACTGTAATATCTAATATGGATTTATTTTTGATATATTTTAATATAATATTTTTAATTATATTCTTCTCTATACTAGGCCTACTCCTTAGTTTTTATATTAAAGACAATTTGGTTTCTGGATTAGTAGTTTTTATTATTTTTATATTTTTATCATTTAGCCTAGGTACTATTAATCCAATACCAATAGAAACTAATCAATTTTTTGAATTAATCAAGAAACTTCCTATTTATGAAATCGTATTAAATACTCAGATGGTTATTGGGCAAAAGGCTATTAATGTGACTCCTATAGTAACCACTACTATAATAAACTGTATTTTATTTGTAATAGTATTAGCAATATCGTATAAAAAATTTAGAAAATAAATGGATACATATAATTCTCAGGATATATTTATTGGCATTGATGGTGGGGCAAGCAAAACTAGAGGTGTAATATTTGATATTGAAGGAAATACTCTTTCAATGCTATGTTCTAAAGGTTCAAACCTTGCAGTCTACAGAGAACTGGGAGCTGATCGGATATGTAATCTTATAGAGGATTTAATTAATCAATCGAATATTGATAGAGAATCAATTAAATCTATTGGATTGGGGATTGCAGGTTCTTCAGATCAAGATGGTAGAGATATTTTATTCAAAGGGCTAGATAAAATCAATCTTTCAGAAAGAACATTATTAACTAATGATGCTGAGGCAGCTTACCAAGTATGTTGCCCAAATAATTCAGGATTATTAGTAACGGTTGGAACAGGAGTTATATGCATTGGAAAAAATAAGGATGGAAAATTATTCAAAACGGCAGGGAAAGGTCATTATTCGGGTGATATTGGAAGTGGATTTTGGATAGGAGTTCAAACAATTCTTAAACTTTCTATGAATGACGAAATATGTGCATATAATCCGTTAGATACTAAGAAGATACAAGAAATCATTTGTCAAGAATTAGAAATCAGTAATTTAAATCAAGATTTAGAAGATATAATACAGTCACCGGAAGTTGTTAGGATAATAGCTTCTTTATCAAAGTCAATAATTAAGTTAGCCAACAATAAGAATGAAGTCGCATTATCAATCGTTCAACAGGCAACAACAGCCGTAGCAGATTATATCATTGATTTAGCTAATCAACTAGATTTTAAATCAGAAAATATAATTTTATCAGTAAATGGAAGTGTTATTCAAAATAGGTTTTTCAGAAATTCATTAGAGGATGCTTTGGGATTTAGTTTTAATCAAATAAAATGGATTTCATCAAAAATCCCAACTGCCTATGGAGCTGCAATTCTAGCTGCTAAATACAAGGGAATTGATATAAATTTATCTGCTATAGTTGATAAAGGGGTTGTTTTTGAGACCAATAGCTGAGATTAATTTAAAAAATTTAATAAATAATTTCAATTATATTGACTCTTACATAGGCAATGCGAAAGTAATGGCAGTAGTGAAAGCAAATGCATATGGTCATGGATTAATAGAAATATCTCAAACGCTAGAGAAAAATGGTGTACATGGATTATGTGTAGCAATAGCTGAAGAATTAGATTTATTAAGATCTTCAGGTATCACTATCCCAATTCTTCATTTAGGTGTTCTAGATAGTAATAATATAGGATTATATGAATCAAAAAATAATATATGTACAATAAATTCGATTAAAGATATACATCGTCTTAAAGAATTTCTTAATGGTAGCAGTAAAAAAATGCATTGTCATTTAAAATTTGATACAGGTATGGGGCGTTTAGGGATTGACTATAAACAGACAGAAGATACAATTAATTTAATCAAAAATATAAAGGGAATAAACCTAGGTGGGATTTATTCTCACTTTGCCTCTTCAGATGAAAAAAATAATAAATTTATGGACTTGCAGTTAGAACGCTTCAATCATATTGTTGAGATGGCAGATTATTTAATGACAGATCATTTAGATTATCATATTTCTAATAGTGCAGGCCTATTAAAATCACAGTCTAGTCATTGTAACATGGTTCGCTCTGGAATCAGTTTGTATGGCATTGATATAGTTGGCCAGAATCACGATTTAAATCCAGTGATGAAATTAAAAGCTCCATTGGTATTGACTAAGAATATCTCAAAAGGAGATAGTATAGGCTATAATAGAAAATTTATAGCAAATGACGATATGAAAGTAGGTTATATCCAGATTGGCTATGCAGATGGGTATCCTCTTGGAATGATGAATACTGAAACTGTATTATTTAATAATCATTTATTAAAAGTTATAGGAAAGGTTAGTATGGATATTACTGCTATTGATTGTACAGACATTGATATCAATGAAGGGGATTGGGTGACTCTATTTGGTGGGAAACTAAATAAAATTGAAAATATTTACTCAAAAACTGATAAGAATGTATATTCAATCTTAACAGGTATAGGTGAGAGAGTCTTAAGGGAATATATTAATGAATAGACTGTTTATTATAATATTCATATTGATTAATTTTATATTTTCTATTGAAAATTATAATGTGAATGGCTGGGAGCTTCTATCTTTGGAAGAAAAAATTGGTCAAATGATTATGGTAAGGATTAATGGTAATTACTATCAATCAGATAATCAATATAAAAAATCATTAAAAAAATGGATTCAGGACTATAATATTGGTGGTGTTATTGCTTTTTCAGGAAGTGTCCATGGAACTTTTTATAATATTAAAGAATTTCAAGAATGGGCTAAAACACCTCTCTTTGTTGCAGCCGATTATGAGAGAGGAGTAGGACAGTGGATAGATTTAGCAACTTTGTTCCCAAGCAATATGGCAGTTGCTGCTACAGGTAACCCCAATCATGCATTTGAACAGGGAAAAATCACTTCGATGGAAGCAAAAAGTATAGGCATTAATATTGTTTTAGCACCTGTTATGGATATTAATAATAACCCTGATAATCCTATTATTAATTTCAGGGCATATAGCGACAGCCCTGCTATGGTTAGTGAATATGGAAATTCATTTATTTCAGGTATTCAAGAAAACAATATATTCTCTTGTATAAAGCATTTTCCTGGTCATGGAAATACAAGTATTGATAGTCATAGCAGTTTACCAGTAATCCCAGGCAATAAAGTTGAATTATTAAAGAATGAGCTATCTCCATTTAAAAAAGCTGTGGATCATGGCGTTAAGATGATTATGGTTGGTCATATTGCAATGCCTGGATTAGATGATTCAAGTGTTCCTGCTTCTCACTCAAAAAAAATTACTACTGATTTATTACGTAAAGAATGGGGGTTTAAGGGTTTGATTATTACTGATGGAATGGAAATGGGAGGATTAACAGAAAATACTTGGGCAGGGGAATCTGCAATACGCGCTATTGAAGCTGGATGTGATATTTTATTATTACCAATGGATATTAAAGCAACAAGGGAAGCTTTATTAGAGGCTGTTAGTGATGGCCGCATTTCAATTAATCAAATCAATCAATCAGTTGAAAGAATATGGAAAGCTAAACATGAATTAAATTTATTTTCCAATAAAGAAATAACTTGGAACCAATTAGAGAATAATGTAGGTAGTCAAAATAGTTATAGAACTGCATCTCAGATTGCAAACAACTCCATTACTATAATTAAAGATAAAAATAATTCAATACCATTAAAATCAGAAAAAATCAAAAAACTAACTCATATGGTACTATCATTAGATGATGGCGCTAACGATGTATTACAGCCTTTTCATAGAGAAATCAATAGAGTTCATCACAATGCAAATAAAATATTTATTAATGATAAAGTTTCTAAGCTTCGAATAAATGAAATAATCAATCAATTATCTTCTTCAGATTTAGTCATAGTTTCGTTATTGGTTCGCATTAAGATGGATAAAGGTATTGCAACGATTGATGAGAGTCATGCAGAATTATTGAAATCAATGCATGATAAAGGTATTAATTTTATTACTATTAGTTTCGGCAGTCCGTATCTTCCTTCCTATAGTTATTTAGATACATATATTGCTGCTTATGGGTACGGTAGTGTTGCTATGAGGGGCTGCTCTAATATTATTTGGGGAAGAGTAGATGCTTCAGGGAAACTCCCAATCGATTTAAATTCAAAATATAAAAAAGGTCATGGAATTAATAAAAAAAAACGGATTAATCCATTCGATAATTATAATCATCTAGATTATAATCTATCAAAGGCATGGGCTATTATTGATAGCGCCATTAATAATAAAATTTTTCCAGGAGCTCAAATATTTATATCAAAATCAGGCGATATAATAGCTTCTAAATCATTTGGACATCACACTTATGATAAAAGTGCTAAACCTGTTACGAATGAATCTATTTATGATATAGCATCATTGACTAAGGTTGTTGCTATTAGTCCAATTATCATGAGGTTGGTTTCAATGAAAAAAATAGGATTAAATCATACTTTAGATCAATTTTATAATAATATTGATGATGAAAAAAAAGATATAACAATAACACATTTATTAACTCATTCTTCAGGATTAAAACCATTCATAGAATATTACAAGACAGATAAAATAAATAGAGATTTGATAATTCAAGATATTCTTGGTAGAAAATTAGATTTTTCTCCTGGGAAAAAATTCCAATATAGTGATTTAGGTATGATATTGTTAATGGATATTATTGAGAGAATAACAGATACTCCTTTAGAGGAAATATCAAATAACTGGATATATAAGAAATTAGATATGAATAATACAATGTTTAATCCTGATAGAGCATTACTTGATAGAATAGTGCCTACGGAATATGATTCTATATTTAGAAAAAAGTTGGTTCATGGAATAGTTCATGATGAAAATACATTTCTATTAGGAGGTGTTTCTGGGCATGCAGGTCTCTTCTCTTCAGCTGAAGATTTAGGACGATTTGGACAAGTAATGCTAAATAAAGGGTCTTGGCTTGGCAATAGATATTTCAAATCTACTTTGATAAGAAAATTTACAAAAAGACAAAATATTCCAGCTGGGAGTGAACGTGCATTGGGTTGGGACACACCCTCTAGGAATGGAAGAAGTTCTGCTGGAGATTTCTATTCAGATAGTAGCTTTGGTCATTTAGGATTTACGGGAACATCTATCTGGATTGATCCTAAGAATGAAGTTATAATTGTGTTGCTTACAAACAGAGTACATCCAACCAGACAAAATAATCGTATTTATGGAATAAGAAGAGTATTCCATAATCATGTGATGGAATCTATATTATAATAGGATATATCATTGTCAATTGAATTTTATTTTATAGTACTCTTTTTTTCCCTCTTTATATTAATAGGTATATTTAATAGTCAAAATAAATCATTGAATGATTATTTTTCAGCGGGAAATAATACTCGCTGGTATATAGCAATGTTTTCTATTGTTGCTACAGAAACATCTGTTTTAACATTTGTATCAGTTCCTGGTTTTGCATATAGAGGTAATTGGTTTTTTCTACAATTATCTTTAGGCTATATAGTAGGCAGAATTCTAGTTAGCAAAATACTACTTCCGTTATATTTTTCTAATAATGTAAGTTCAATTTATGAGCTTATTGGTCAAAGGTATAATAGAAATCTACAGAAAATAACTTCGTTAATCTTTTTGGTAACAAGAGTTCTTGCTGATGGTGTAAGATTTTTGGCAACTGCAAGTATAATTCAAGCATTAACTGGTTGGTCGCTGGAGGTTTCTATTCTTTTAATTGGACTAGTTACTTTATTATATACTATCATAGGAGGATTAAAAGCTATCATGTTAATTGATTCAATTCAGTTTTTAATCTATCTTGCAGGTGGAGTTATAGTAATTATATTCATTTCATTATCTGAGCCATTTTCTGGTATTAGCAATTTAATGCAGAATGAGAAATTAGATATTTTTAAATATTATACTGATAATTTTATATCTGATCCTTGGTTTATTTTCAATGCATTTATTGGTGGAGTTTTCTTATCATTTGCTTCTCATGGAGTTGATTATATGATGGTTCAAAGAGTTTTATCCTGTAAATCTTTAAAATCAGCTCAGAAAGCTATGGTTGGTAGTGGTTTTTTTGTATTATTACAATTTGCAATTTTTCTATGTGCAGGTTCATTGATATGGGAATATATGGAAGGAATTAAATTAGTAAAAGATAAGGAATTTTCAACTTTTATAATGCTTCATCTTCCTGTAGTTATCAAATCAATTATACTAGTAGGGGTTTTATCTGCTGCAATGTCAACATTAAGTTCTTCTATAAATTCTTTAGCCTCATCTACAGTTATTGATATATTTGAAGGACGCATGTCTTTAAAAAAATCAAGGATTGTAAGTTTATTTTGGGCTTGTGTATTAATTATGATTGCGATGTTATTTGATGAAAGTAATACTGCGGTTGTTATTATAGGATTAAAAATTGCCTCATTTACATATGGAGGACTTCTTGGAATATTTTTAATCTCACATATTAATGATAAAATTGATTCTAATCATATAATTATTGGACTAATTAGCAGTATCCTTATTGTTTTCTATATTTCAACATTAGATATAGCCTGGGTTTTTTATATTTTTATATCTCTTATTATATTTATAGTAACATCTCATTTAGCATATTATTTTAATTTAATTATTACCAAAGGTTTTTCAAAGGATGATATCCCAGATTTTTTATATGTTTTCTTATGGGTTATAATGTCAGTCCCATTATTGCTTGTTCTATATAATATGTTATTACAGATTACTAATATGAACGATGTATTCTTAGTGTTAATATTTTTAACAATTTCAGTTCAATTATATTTGAATTTGTATAATGATTTAAAATTGTATATTGAAACAAATTATGAATAAATCCTTTTTCATATATATTTCTTTTTCTTGTTTCTTGCATGCAAATATTCTGACTGGGCTGGATATTCTTGAGAAAGAAAATTTTAATATATTGTATAATAAAGATATAGGATTAGTTATAAACCATACATCTTTAAATAATAAGGCGATACATATCTTAGAGTTATTATCAAATCATGATAATATTCATATTAAATCAATATTTACACCAGAACATGGTTTAAGGGGAAATTTTTCTGCAGGAGAAAAAATTTCAGATGTCTTTAATGAAGAATTAGGGATTGATATCATCAGTTTGTATGGTGATAATAAGGAACCAAAATTAAGTGATATATCTAGTCTAGATTATCTTATATTCGATATTCAAGATATAGGTTCACGTTATTACACATATATTAGCACCTTAACATATATCCTAAATGCTGCATCGAAAGCTAAGATACCTGTTATTGTATTAGATCGTCCTAATCCACTTGGCGGGGAGATTGCTGGACCAACTATTTACCCTGAGTTTTATTCATTCGTAGGGATGCACCCAATTCCAATAAGACATGGAATGACAGTGGGAGAATTAGCCCTAATGATTAATAATGAGCTTTGGCTTCCATCAGAAAAAAAAACAAGTTTAATTATATATGAAATAGAAAATTGGAACCGTGATTTCGGATATTTTTCATTATCACCTTCTCCAAATATTCCCAATATTGAAACTGCTCTTCTGTATAGTGGGATGTGCCTGATTGAAGGAACAAATTTATCTGAAGGTAGAGGGACTAAAACTCCATTTTTATTGTTTGGAGCTCCATGGTTAGATGTTAAGAAAAATCTTAATGATCTCAATGTTCTTGATTTAGAGGGGGTAAGTTTTGTTGAAAGTAATTTCACGCCTGTTTCAATTGAGGGCATGTCTAAATATCCGAAATACCAAAATCAATTATGTTATGGGATAAAAATCAATGTTGTTGATAAGGATATAGTAAATCCAATAAAGATAGCTGTTTCAATACTTAAAATAGTTCATCATAACCATCCAGAAGAATTTTTATTTGATAATAATTTTATTTCGAAATTATATGGCTCCAATAATATTATCAAAAATATTATGGTTAAAGATTCTACCACAATTCTTTTTGATAATTGGAAAGAAGATTCAGATAAATTTTCAAAACAGAGAAACCCTTATTTGCTTTATTAAATACAATCGTAACAAATTGTAAAACTACTCTTATGATTGATTGAAAATCATTAGTTTAAGTAAAGCATTAAGGGCTATTAATTTTAAATAGGGAGTTATTATGGTTGTTACTTTACTAATATTATTATCATTATCATTTGCATCTGAATGGAATGGTATATACTCTTCAAATCCAGCTTCTACTATAATTTCTCTAGAGGATGTTTCTGAATCAACTACAACTATCAAAATATCCTTGGATGGATATTATTCAAATGATATTGAAATTGAGAATGATATATTTACTAAAATATCTGCAGAGGGTGGGACATCTATTTTAAAAGAAGGTTTTCCAGATTTACCTCAATTTACTACATCATTAATAATCCCAGATGAAGCTAGCATGTCAATTAGAGTTGTTGATCAAGAATATATTGAAATTGAAGATATAAATGTCATTCCATCTAAAGGAAATTTGTCAAGGCTAGTAAACCCTGCAGATATTGACTATGTATTTTCAGGAGCATATAGTAAAGATTTATTTTATCCTGGAGCCTTAGCATATCTACGAGATCCTTATATATTAAGAGATTATAGGGGCCAAACAGTCGTTTTCAGACCATTTCAGTACAACCCAGAGTCAAAAATTTTAAGAGTTTACACTTCGTTAACTATTGAAGTTTATGAAGATGAAAAGTCTCCTCAAAATATTAAACATCGAAGGAATATTGAATTAAAAGAAAAAATAAATAGAGAGTTCCAATCTATTTATGATTCTCATTTTATAAATAACACTAACACGAACAATAGATTTGAATATTTAGAAGATAGAGGCAATATGTTAATTATCTCCTATGGAGATTTTATTGATGAAATGGCCCCCTTCGTTGAATGGAAAAATCAAATGGGCGTCCCAACAGAAATAGTGAATGTTTCAAGTATTGGATCAAATTCAAATTCAATCAAATCATATATTGAAGAATATTATTTTGAAAATGGATTAACATTTTTGCTATTAGTTGGTGATATAAATCAAATTCCATCTCCAAGTCTAAGCGGTAGTGCATCTGATCCAAGCTATGGTTTTATTGAAGGTGGAACAAATGATTATTATGCAGAAGTTATTGTAGGTAGATTCTCTGCTAATAATCCAGGTGAAGTAACTACCCAAGTAGATAGGTCAATAGAATATGAAAAATATCCACAAGATAATGCTGCCTGGTATAGTAAAGCATTAGGGGTTGCATCAAATCAAGGTCCTGGTATGAATGGATATACTGATGATGATTTCAATGAGTGGATGTGGGATACAATTCTATCTAATTTTACTTATGATAACTATCAGGGCATATATGATCCAAACGGCACAGACTCACAGGGAACAACAGCCATTAATAACGGTGTAAGTATCATTAATTATACGGGACATGGTTCAATATCTAGTTGGGGAAATGGAGCATCATTAAGTAGCTCTCAGATTAACTCTCTAACGAATAATAATAAATTGCCATTTGTAATTACTGTTGGTTGTAATGTGGGTGAATTTAACAGTTCGACAGAATGTTTTAGTGAGGCATGGCTTAGAGCAACTAATAATGGAGAACCTACTGGAGCTATTGCACATTTTGGATCTACTATTTCTCAGAGTTGGGAACCTCCAATGCATGGTCAATGGGCAATGAATAAAATTTTAACAGAATCCTATGAAAACAATATAACAAGATCTATAGGAGGAATAACTACAAATGGATGTATGCATATGAATGATGCTCAAGGTTCCTCTGGAGAAAATGAAACTAAATATTGGACATTATTTGGGGATCCTTCTCTATGGCTTAGGACTGATCAATCAGCTTTATTATCAATTTATCATGATAATACAATTATGATTGGTCAATCAGAATTTATTGTAGATACAGGGATAGATGATGCTCTTGTTTCTTTTTCTAAAAATGGTGAATTAATTGACTCTAAATTCTCTGTAGGTGGTATTACTGTTATGGATTTAGGAAGTGCAACTAATCAGCCTGGAGATTTAGATTTAATAGTAACAGCGTTCAATTCAACTCCATATATAGCTTCTATTTCAGTTATGAGTACCGATGGCCCTTATTTAGTAATGGATGATTATGAATTAAGTAGTACTGATATTTTGGCAGGTTCATCTTTATCGGTGAGTTTAACATTTCAAAATATTGGAAATGATGATGCTTCGGATGTATCTATTGCATTATCATCTTTAAGTGATTATATAACAATTAATAATGATTCAGATTATATATCCTATTTAGGATCAGGTAGTAGCGCTACAGTAGGTCCATTTACATTTAATGTATCTTCAAACGCACCTTTTGGACATCAGTTCTCATTAGATTTTGATTTTGGAACTACTGATGACTCATGGTCATCAAACATTGATTTATCTGTTGGAGAATTAGTAGAATCATTTGAATCTGCAGATTTTTCATATCTTCCTTGGGAATTTGATGGAGAATCTGATTGGAGTATTGATTTTTTAAATGCATCTTCAGGTGTTTATAGTGCACGTTCTGGTGTGCTTACAGATGCAGAAGCAGAATCAAATATTACTTCAGATTTATCATTAAGTATAACTACTGTTGAAGATGGTTTAATTAGTTTTGCCAAGAAAGTATCTTGTGAAGACGTGGGTTCATCTTCAGGTAATTATTATGATTATCTGGCATTTTACATTGATGGAGTAGAACAGGATAAATGGGCAGGAGAAAGTGCTTGGTCTACTGTTTCTTTTGCTGTGAGTGCTGGTAATCATGATTTGATGTGGAGATTTAATAAAGATCAAGGTGTTACATCCGGCGATGATGCAGTATGGATTGATCAGATTGTTTTCCCACCATGTGATAATATAGCCGGTACACTTGGAGATTTAAACTCTGATGGTGCTATTAATGTTTTAGATGTAATTACCCTTGTGAATATGATTTTAGGAAATTCAGAACCTGATTATTCTTCTGGAGATATGAATTCCGATGGCGCACTAGATGTGCTTGATATTGTCCTTATTGTAAATATCATACTCTCCAATTAAAATTCCTTTCTATATTTAAGTTTAAAAGCCTGCAAATATTTGCAGGCTTTTTTATATATACATAATTTTATATATAAAAAGTTTATTATTTTTAGCAATGCAATTATCATCATTATTCAAATTTAAAAGAAAAAAAATAGATCTACCTTCGCTAGTAGAAAATATCTTCGAAGATGTAGAGTCAAACCTTTTTTCAGAACTAAATAAAGAGACATATTACTGGTTGAAGTCAAACAGTATTAAAAGATATGAATGTTTTATATTTTCTAAGTTTCTCATTGATTATTCCTTTTCAATTTCACATAAAGATTTAGACAAGAATATAATTAATTTATTCTCTAAAATATCAGAGGATGTATTTATTGAATTGCATAACAAAAAATATTCTGAAGTCTTGGTTTATAAAGATATGAAAAATACTATTGATGAAAAGTATAGTTCATTTTATTCATTAAGGAAAGAAAATAAACCGCCAGTCTGTTGGCATTTAATATATTCATTATTAATCAACAGACGAAATATAACTGAAATTAAGTCTGATATCAGAGGATTGGAAAAAGCTGTACAATTATTAAGTTCTAAGTCAGGGGCAGATGACTTAGTATCTCGATTTAAAGATATAGTTAACATAGATTTGAAGAAGATTGAATCTTTTGATTTGGCAGAAATACTATTTAGACAGAATATCAGATCCATCAAAAAAGAATTACTATCAATTGATATCCCTCGACAATTATCTTCTAAAAAATAATCTTGATATCATCATTGTTAAACCTATTATTTTAAAGTAAATTTATCTCCTATTTTGTAACAATAAAATATATAATACTATATGTCTGTAAAATTTAAAAAAGTAAACCCTAAGCCTGATTTCATTGTTTTAGAGCATGATGTTCTAGATAAATGGAGTAAAGATAAAACCTTTAATAAATTGGTAGATAAAAATAAAGGAAATGATACTTGGTCTTTTATTGATGGCCCTATAACGGCTAATAATCCAATGGGAGTTCACCATGCATGGGGTAGGACTTTAAAGGATCTTTATCAGAGGTATCATGCAATGAATGGGTATGATTTACGTTATCAGAATGGGTTTGATTGTCAAGGTCTTTGGGTAGAAGTTGAAGTTGAAAAGGAACTTGGATTTAAATCAAAGAAAGATATTGAAAACTATGGAGTAGAGAAATTTGTAAATCTATGCAAAGAACGAGTTAGAAAATATTCTAAAATTCAAACAGAACAATCCATTCGTTTAGGATATTGGATGGACTGGGAAAATTCATATTACACAATGTCTGATGAAAACAATTATACAATTTGGGCATTATTAAAGAAATTATTTGAAAAGGGGAAAATATATAGAGGGACAGACGTTGTTCCATGGTCGGGGAGGTCAGGAACTTCATACTCTCAAATGGAAATTATTGAAGGAAGAAAACTTGTTGCTCATAGATCTGTTTTTGTAAGGCTTCCTTTGTTGAATAGAGAGAATGAATACATTCTTGTTTGGACTACAACCCCTTGGACCTTGTCATCGAATGTTGCTGCGGCAGTTAATGTGAATCTTGATTATGTTAAACTTAAAGCTTCAGATGATTCAATTTACTATTTTGCTAAAGATAATTTGAAATTCCAGCGATTAGAAAATCAATTTAAAGATAAAAAGCAATGGATTGAGGGAGTACCTAAATTAAAAACTATTGCGCAGATTTTTAATGAAAGAGGTGGTTATTCAATTAAAGAGACTATTAAAGGCAGTGATATGATTGGTTGGAGATATAGGGGCCCATTTGATGATTTAGATGCACAGAATTTACCTGGAGGACATCCTTTTGTAAAAGATGATTTAAAAGAACAAGGCATTTCAGCTATTGATTGTCATAAAATCATTGATGGAGGTAAAGATAATATTGGTAATGACATTGTAGTCTCAGGAGAAGGAACGGGGATTGTGCATATAGCTACTGGATGCGGAGCAATAGATAATAAAATTGGTAAAAAATTAAAGCTTGTTGAAATTGCTCCTTTAAATGATGAAGCAAAATATATTGAAGGCTTTGGATGGCTTACAGGTAAACTTGCTACATCTATTGAGACTCGAGATAAAATTTTAGAATATTTAAAAAGAGAGAATTTTTTACTTTATGCAGAAGATTATCCTCATGTGTACCCTCATTGTTGGCGGTCTGGAGATGAGCTGGTCTATAGAAGTGTTGATGAGTGGTATATAAATATGGATTGGCGTGAAGAGATAAAAAAAGTTGTCGATGATATCAATTGGATACCATCATGGGGTCATGACAGAGAAAATGAATGGTTAGATAATATGGGTGATTGGATGATTTCTAAAAAACGATTTTGGGGATTAGCATTACCTATTTGGGCTTTTGAAGATGGAAGTTTTCATGTTGTAGGATCTAAGGAAGAATTGAAAGAATTAGCTGTAGAAGGATATGATAAATTTGATGGGAATTCTCCTCATAAACCTTGGATTGACTATGTTAAAATCAAACATCCTGAATCTGGGCTATTAGGGAAACGAATTCCCGATGTTGGAAATCCCTGGTTAGATGCAGGGATAGTTCCCTTTTCAACTTTAAAGTATATTTCAGATAAAGAATATTGGAACAAATGGTTTCCAGCAGATTTTGTAGTTGAATGTTTTCCTGGCCAATTTAGAAATTGGTTTTACTCACTATTAGCAATGTCAACAGTCATGGAAAACAAAACACCTTTCAAGACCCTCCTTGGTCATGCTTTAGTAAAAGATGAAACTGGAAGAGATATGCATAAATCATGGGGAAATGCGATTTGGTTTGATGATGCTGCAGAGAAAATGGGAGTTGATGTTATGAGATGGATGTATTCATCCCAAAATCCTGAACATAATTTGCTATTTGGATATAAACAAGCTGATGAAGTGCGCAAAGATATATTAACATTATGGAATGTGTACTCGTTTTTCGTGACATATGCAATCTTAGATGATTATTCTCCAAAGAAAGTTGATTTTTCTAAGGCAGAAAAAATTGATAAATGGATTCTGTGTAAAACTAATGAGTTTATTAAAAAAAGCACAGAGTATTATTCTTCTTTTCAAGTTTATAAGCTAATGAAAGAAGCTTCTTTATTATTAGATGATTTATCTAATTGGTACGTAAGACGTAACAGAAGAAGATTCTGGAAATCTGAAAATGATTCAGATAAATTAATAGCATATGATACGCTATATAGTTGTTTGGTTGCTATTATTAAAACTATAGCTCCAGTAATACCGTTTTTAACCGAAGAAATATATAATAATTTAGTATCAAGTGTAGATGTAGATGCACCTGAAAGTATTCATCTATGTGATTTCCCTGAATATGATACTTCTATTATTGACAATGATTTGATTAATGAAATCGATACTTTAATTTCAATTGTTAAAATGGGAAGATCTGCAAGAAATAAAGCTAATATTAAGATACGACAACCATTAAGCAGTATAAGCATATATGCAGACAGTATGTCAGTTGATTCTGTTCTAAATAATAAAGAACAAATACTTGAAGAGCTAAATATTAAAACAGTAACAATATGTAAGAGTAGAGATGATATAGTGATGTTTAATATTAAACCTAATTATTCAACATTATCTTCTAAAGTTTCTGGTAACATGAAAGATATTATTGGTAAATTAAAAGAATTGAATTTTGATAAAATGATGGATTCTTTTAAATCTAAAGGTATCTATTCCATTGTTGTAAATGGTTTAAACTTTGATATTACTAGAGAGGATATTATTATAGAAGAAATTCCATTAGAAAATTTATCTATTTCGACGAATCAGAATATTGCGGTAGGTGTTTCCACATTAATCACTTCAGAATTACATAATGAAGGGTTGATAAGAGACTTAATCAGACACATTCAGAACTTAAGAAAAGATTCTGATTTATCTATTAATGATAGAATAAATTTAGTAATTAAACATGATGATGAATCTTTATATGTAGCTATCGATAAGCATAAGAAGTATCTGTTAAATGAAGTGCTAGGAGTTGTTATTGATGATGGTTTAGAAAGTATGGATTATTTGAAACCATTAAAGATTAATAATAGAGAAGTTATTATTGGTATTAAAGTTAACAATTAAAGTATAGGAAGTATTATGGGTAAGAGTAAATGGACCAAAAAAGATTTAGATGAATTCAAAAATTATATTTCAGATAAAAGAAAAAAAGTAATAGAAGAAGTAGATCAGGCAAAACAGAGAGCTGAAGATATGCTTAAGAATGATTCCACTAATGCTATTTATTCTTCTCATATGGCTGATGCTGGGTCTGATTTAGTTGAAATGGAAAAAGCATACTATTTTGTACAAAGAGAGAGTCAATTCTTAAAGTATTTAAACCGTGCTATCGATATGATTGAGAAAGGAACATTTGGTATATGCTCTGGATGTCAAGAATTAATCAGTAAAGAGAGATTGATGGAAGTTCCTCATACTAGAAGTTGTTTTGCATGTAAATCCAAGAGATAATGATAAATTATTTATTTATTACATTTTTTGTTATTTTAGCTGATCAATTTTCTAAATTCTATATTAAATCCTCATTTCAAGAGAATATAACAACAAATATATTAGGCTCTTTTCTAAGATTCAATTATATTAATAATCCAGGTATAGTTTTCGGTATTCAAGTAGATAGTATTTTCTATTATATTGTTATACTTCTATCTTTGTTAATTATTATATATATATCCTTTCTAATGAAGGGAATGATTCATCAGAATAGCAATAATAGTTTTGGATTGATATCATTGGCATTGATTTTAGGCGGGGCAATTGGCAATATTATTGACAGATTATTTGTAGTCTTTAGATTATTTGATTACAGTGGAGTAGTTGACTTTATTAGCATTGGATTTGGAGAGTATTATCGTTTCCCATATATATTCAATATTGCAGATGCTTCTGTAACTATTGGAATTTTAGTATTTATTTATTATAATTATACCCAAGGTAGAAAACTAAACAATGCGCGAGCAGAAGAAATATAAATTTAATGTAGATATAGAAAATATAAGATTAGATAAATTCTTAGCTGAAAAATTATCTAATCTTTCAAGAACATCAATTCAATATTCCATTAAATCTAATCTAGTCACCATTAATAATAAACCTGCAAAGGCATCTATAAAAATTAATATTGGAGATGTCGTAGAGTGTATCTTTGAAAATAAACAGAAAAATAACACCATCCTTCCACAAGATATTCCTTTAGATATTTTATTTGAGGATAATCATATTATAGTGATTAATAAACCAGCTGGATTAGTTGTTCACCCTGGAAATGGAAATAAAGATGGCACTTTAGCAAATGCTTTAGCATATCATTATAGGGAATTATCAGATATAAGTGAATTGAGGCCAGGAATAATTCATCGATTAGATAAAGACACCTCCGGAGTAATCATTGTTGCTAAAACAAATAATGCTCATATCAAAATAGCCAATCAATTTTCTAATAAAGAAATAAAGAAAACATATTATGCTTTGGTCTGGGGAAAGATTCCCGACGAAGGTGTTGTCGAAGGTTTGATAAAGAGGGACAACTTTAATAGAACAAGATTTAAGATGTCTGATAGAACCGGAAAATTATCCAAAACAAAATATTCTGTAGAGAAATATTTTGAACCAATATCTATTGTTAAGCTAAAGCCTGAAACAGGTAGAACACATCAGTTGAGAGTACATTTAAGCAGTATAGGCCATCCAATATTTTCTGATGATCAATACTCGGGAGGAAAGAGTAGAACTAAGAGCTATCATGTTAAATACACAGGGATATTAAAAAGGTTATTTAAATGTATTGATAGAGTAGCTTTGCATGCAGAATCAATTGAATTTACTCATCCGTTCAATAAGAAAAAGGTATCATTTTCAGCATCTTTTCCTAAAGATTTTACAAAGGCAATAAAATTACTTGAAAGTCAATAAAAATATAGAATTAATTAATGAATTCCTTAAGCACAAACAGAATGCGCAACGTTGTTCTTCGCATACAATACGTGCATATAAGAATGATTTAATTCAATATTTAAATTTTATAGTAGACTATAGAGATTATTTAATAGATACAGAGTCTAAACATATTCAATATTATTTAAATCATATTGGAAAAACTCAAATATCAAGCAAAACAATGTCTCGAAAATTAGCTTCGATTAAATCCTTCTATAAATATTTAGCAAATAATAAAATAATAAACATGAATATAGCTCGTACTATTAAATCTCCCAAAGTATCAAAGCGTCTTCCTGTTTTTTTGACTATTAAAGAAATTAAGAATCTACTAGACTATCCGTATGGGAACTCTCTTAAAGATATGAGAGATAAATTAATTTTAGAGCTTTTTTATTCTACAGGTATCCGTATATCTGAATTAGTACAAATTAAAATTAAAGATATCGATTTTTCTAGTAAACTGATTAAAATAAAAGGTAAAGGGAATAAGGAACGTTTTGTAATTTTCGGTAATTATATGAATATAGTTTTAAATGAATATATGGATAAAAGAGAGATGGATGAGAAATTGAAAGAATCTAGTTTTTTATTTCCCGGATACTTCAATAGATTTGATTCTGATACTTTTATAAGTACTAGAACTGTTTTTTCGATAGTTAAAAAATATATAAATAAAATATCTAATAATGAGAAACTTAGTCCTCATTCTATGCGACATAGTTTTGCTACACATTTATTAGAGAAAGGTGCTAATTTACTATCAGTCAAAGAACTACTAGGACATGCAAGCTTGTCGTCAACTCAAATATATACTCATGTTGAAATTGAAAAATTAAAATCTGAATATAAAAAATCACATCCACATGGGCAATAATTGGAGAAATAGATAGCATTGGAAGATAATAATTTAAAAGAACTAGGTATTAATCTAACAGGTGTAGTATTAAGAAATTTATCGAAAGAACGCTTGATAGAAGAATGTATTAATAATGGGGAAGCTAAAATGTCCCTAAATGGTGCTATTAATGTAGATACTGGAAAATATACAGGCAGGTCTCCTAAAGATAAATACTTTGTTGAAGAAAAATCTTCTAAAGATAACATGTGGTGGGGAGAGGTTAATCAGAAAATAGATATAGCTATATTTGATGAGTTATATGAGAAGGCTGTTAATTTTTATAATAACAGCGATACTAAAACATATATTTTTGATGGATATGCTGGTGCTGATGAGAAATATAAACTTCCTATTAGAGTAATAGCTAAAAAAGCCTGGCAAAGTTTTTTCGCAAATAATATGTTTATAAGACCAGATAAAGAAGAATTAATAACACATAATCCTGACTTTACAATTATCAATGCATCGGATATTTCTAATGATAAATATAAGGAGCATGGATTAAACTCCGAGACTTTCGTTATATTTAATTTAGAGAGGAAAATAGCAATTATAGGTGGCACAGAATATGGAGGAGAGATGAAAAAGGGTATTTTCTCAGTTCTACACTATTATCTTCCTTTAAGAGGAATATTGTCTATGCACTGTTCAGCAAATGTTGATAACGATGGTAAAAATGCTGCATTATTTTTTGGTTTAAGTGGTACAGGGAAGACAACACTCTCTACTGATTCTAATCGCCCCTTGATTGGGGATGATGAACATGGGTGGTCAGATGATGGGATTTTTAATTTTGAAGGTGGTTGTTATGCGAAAACAATCAATCTTGACAAAGAGGATGAACCCGATATATATAATGCAATTAGACATGGAGCAATGTTGGAAAATGTTGTAATGGATCCAATTACAAATAAAGTAGATTTTAATGATGGAAGTAAAACTGAAAATACCCGTGTTTCTTACCCCTTAGATTATATTGAAAATTCTATTTTTGCAAAAGGCAGCCCAAGTATAGCAGGACATCCAGATACAATTATATTTTTAACTTGTGATGCATATGGAATTTTACCTCCAGTAGCAAAATTAGACATAGAACAATCAATGTATCATTTTATAAGTGGATATACAGCTAAAGTAGCAGGAACTGAGAGAGGAATTACAGAACCCCAGGCAACATTTTCCCCATGTTATGGAGGACCATTTTTAACATTACACCCATTAACATACGCGAAGCTATTGAAGGAGAAAATTGATAAATTCCAATCAAAGGTTTATCTAGTTAATACAGGATGGAATGGTGGATCTGCTCAATCAGGCGCTAAAAGAATTAGGTTTAATATTAAACATCACTATATCATCTCTACTCTTACATATTGTTACTGTTTTAATATTTAGCTCTTCAAGTATTTGTTCTTTATTATTTAGAACAGAATCAACTGACATACTGTCTGCATATATGCTTATACTGCTTAATGGTTGTCGTATCTTAATATTAGCTTTATTTCTTGCAGATCTTCCCATTTTAACAATTGAAATTAAAGTATCGATTTCATTAATCAAATCATTGTCAATAATAGAAGTATCATATTCAGGGAAATCACATAGATGAATACTTTCGGGTGCATCTACAATCTACACTTGATACTAAATTAT
>ASPJ01000015.1 GCA_000405805.1 Fidelibacterota bacterium SCGC AAA003-L08 | reverse complement strand
AATCATTTTACAATAAAAATACTTCTGGATTTGAATCGTTTGATGATTGCGCCATATATGAATTGGATAATGGTAAACTTATTATCCAAAGTTTAGATTTCTTTACTCCTATTGTTAATGATCCTTTCATATTTGGACAGATTGCCGCTGCAAACGCATTATCAGACATATATGCTATGGGTGGCACTGCTCTTTTTAGTCTAAATATTGCAGCCTTTCCATCGGATGATTTGCCAATTTCTGTTCTTACTGAAATATTTAATGGAGGACAAAATATTGCTGAAATTGCTCAAATCCCAATATTGGGAGGGCATACAGTGAAAGATAAAGAACCTAAATATGGTATGGCTGTAACGGGACAGGTTGAAAAAGAAAATTTAGTAAAAAATAACACTGCTAAAGAAGGTGATATTTTGGTATTAACAAAACCTCTAGGAATTGGAATAATATCAACTGCCATAAAAAAAAATCTAGCTGAAAAACATGTTTATGATAAAGCTATCCAGTCTATGATTCATTTAAATGATGGTGCAAAAAATGCAATGAACAATCATAATGTTAATGCATGTACTGATGTTACAGGATACGGTTTGCTAGGGCATCTATTAGAGATGTGTATAGGTAGCAATGTATCTGCAGAAATTTATTATAAAGATATCCCTTTTATTAATCAAACGAAAGAATTGGCAAAACAGGGTGTTATTCCTAGGGGGACTAAAAAAAATCTATCCTATGTTAGTGATAAAGTTAATTTTTCTGAATTAATGCTGGATTATCAAAAACTAATGCTTGCAGATTCACAAACTTCTGGGGGATTATTAATATCTGTGCCTAAAGAGTTTTCAGAAGAACTTATATCAGATTTGAAAGAACAAGAATGTTTGACCTATAACATCGTTGGGAAAATTATTAAAAAACAAAATAAGTCAATTTATATTATTTAAGGATAGAATATGGATCAAAATTCACTAATATGGTATAATGGTAATATTATAAATTGGGATGATGCAAAAATTCATGTCATGTCACATGTTCTCCATTATGGAAGTGGAGTTTTTGAAGGAATAAAATGTTATAAGACCTCTACTGGAAGAGCAATATTTAGATTAGAAGATCATGTTGAACGTTTAATCCAATCTGGAGAATTATACGGGATGAATATCCCTTATACTAGTTTAGAATTGATTGAAGCCTGTAAAGAAATAGTAAGCTTATCTGAAACAGATGATTCCTATATACGTCCAATAGCATTCTATGGATACGATACATTGGGAGTTAACCCTAAAAATTGCCCTATTAATGTTGCAATTGGCACATTTTACTGGGGTGCATATATAGGAGATGGAGCATTAGAAAAAGGGGTCCAAACTACAATATCACCGTGGAAGAAATTCAGTGTTAACTCAATGCCTTCAATTGCAAAAGGATCAGGACATTATCTTAATTCCATGCTTGCCGTAATAGATGCAAAAAAACGAGGATTTGATGAGGCTATTTTAATGAATGAAGATGATTTTATATCAGAAGGTTCTGGACAGAATATTTTCATAATACGTAATGGAGAAATCTATACTAATGATGAAAATTCATCTATTTTACTTGGGATAACAAGGGCCTCTCTAATAAAAATTAGTACTGATTTAGATATTAAAATTCATATTCAAAACTTATCTTTAGATGATTTGAATAATGCTGATGAAGCATTTTTTTGTGGGACAGCATCTGAAGTTACTCCAATCTGCTCTGTTGATGATAAGAAAATTGGAAATGGACTCCCCGGAAAACTAACTATTAAGCTTCAATCTATATATATGGATATTGTAAGAGGTGCTAACAAAACCTACAATAATTGGCTAACTATGATATAATGGATCTAACCAGGCCTATATACTTAGATAATTTTTCAACAACACCTGTTGACCCAAAAGTTGTACAAGAGATGTTGCCTTATTTTAATGAGAAATTTGGTAATGAAGGCAGCAGGACACATCTATATGGATGGGAAGCAAGAGAATCCGTTGAATTTGCAAGAGAACGTATTGCTAAACTTATCAAATGTAATATGAATGAATTGTATTTTACTAGTGGGGCTACAGAATCTATTAATTTGGCATTAAAAGGGCTTGCATACTCTAAAAAACATACAAAAAAACATATAATCACATTTAATTCAGAGCATAAGGCTACTATTGATGTATGTGAAAAATTAAATAAAGATGGATATATAGTCAGTTACCTTCCCGTTGATGAATATGGGAATATTGATTTAGATCTTATTAAAGATTCTATTACAGAAGATACATTTCTATTAACTATACTACATGGTAATAATGAAATTGGCAATATTTACCCAATTAAAAAAATTGGAGATATCTGTAAACAGAATAATATCATTTTTCATGTTGATGGTGCACAAACAGTTGGAAAAATTAATATAGATGTTAATGATATGAACATTGACCTTCTATCTTTTTCTAGTCATAAAATATACGGTCCAAAAGGAACAGGTGGCTTATATATTAAAAAGGCTAATTCACAGATTCATCTTGAGTCTATAATCCATGGGGGAGGACAGGAAAATAATATTCGACCAGGAACCCTGGCAGTTCAAAATATTGTTGGATTTGGAAAAGCTTGTGAAATATGTCAGGAGAATCTAGAAAATGATAATAGAGGAATATTAGGATTGCGTAATCATCTAATGAATGAATTAAAGAAAATAATTCCAAATATAAAAATTAATGGAGATTTAAAAAATCGATTAGCTGGTAATTTAAATGTTACAATCCCGAATATAAAAAATAGTTCATTAATGATGTCCCTAAGGGATATTGCAATATCAAATGGTTCAGCATGTACCTCTAGCTTGCCTGAAACATCTCATGTTTTAAAAGCTATAGGATTATCAAAAGACCTTGCAAACTCATCTATTAGATTTGGAATTGGAAGATTTAATACTATTGATGAAATAAATTATACCATAGAAAAAATAAATGAAACAGTAAATAAACTAAGGATATTATGAGTACTGTAAATGAAGATATAATAATAGACGTTTTAAAACAATGCTATGATCCTGAAATTCCAATTGATTTATGGAGCCTCGGACTTATCTATAAAATAGATATATTAGAAAATGCTAATAATAAGACTGATATACATATTGTTATGACCTTAACAACCCCTGGTTGTACAATGGGTCAACACATGGCTGATGATATAAAATCTAAACTTGAAAATATAGATAATATTAATCATGCAACTGTTGAAGTTACATTCGACCCTGCATGGCAACCAGAGATGATGTCTGATGAAGCTCGTATAAAGCTGGGATTTTCAGATAAAAAAAGTTCTGAAGAAAAAACAAACTGGGAATAATTATGGAAACAATACATCTAGATGATTTCCTGACTAATGGGATTTTAAAAGAAAAGGACTTTAGAAAAAAAGTTGAAGACTTGGAATGGAATCAATATAAAAATAAAAAAGTGTTAATAAAAGGATGTACTAAGGCACCAGTTCCCATTTGGTCCTACCTAATTATAGCTACAGAATTGTCACACTACGCAAAATCAGTTTTTTTTGGGGAGCCCTGCTCATTAGTTAAAATCTATAGTAAAGATTAAAAATCAAACCAATAATCCATTTTAACATATACTGCTTGGTCTTTCCAAATTTCACTTAGATCATCTGAATGTTTATGATTTATAAAATCCATATAATCAGCTATATCATGACCTACAATTGCTTTTCGGATTTTATATATAAAATATATACTAGATTTTTTTGAATACTCCCAGCTTAAAATCAAATTGAAATTGAGCTCATTATAATTAGGGAAATGATAGATATAATAGTTGGGATCAATACTACACTCATCATCGATATTACCAGGTAAGCAGTAAAAATTATTATCAATAATATACTCCGTATTTGAACTTGGATAATCAGAAAGAACACCATCGTCCATAGTTAATTCACTATAATTATTATATAAATGACTTTCAGTAAAATATTCATGATATAATTGAATATTTACTCCATTCTGGAAGAATTTATTATATCTAAAAGTAAATTTGTTATTGATATTCTTAGAATTTGAAAAGATAAAATGATTAACAGTTGATGTGCCAAGATCATTTTCAATCTCTTCTAGAAGAGGATCTAAAAATCTAAATTTTTCATTGCCTGCAATCTTTAAAAATGACATTGATACGTCTGAGTCTTCTGTCACATTAGCTCCTAATAATAAGAAATATTTATTCCCTTTTTCACCGAGATCTGTCTTTGTGTTAGTAAAGGAACAATCAAAGAAGAGTCTATCTGTTGGATCATTTCCAAAATCTATTTGAAAAGTATTTGAACTAGGAGTTTTCCCGATTTTGTCCATATATAATGTATCTTCAGTAAAAACATAAAGACGGTCTTCATAGGACTCCAGACTTAAGCGATGGGAAATATCTAAAAAACTATAGTTAGTAAAAGTAAGACTAAACATTGAATTGAATATATTACTTAGTAGATAATCATCATTATTCTTTGAAAAAATATGGTTGACCACTGCTGAAAAATCTCTAACTCCTAAATTCAATAGCATCTTGTCATTATGATATACTGCTTTAGTATTTAATTTAAATAAATCATTTCTTATTAAATATCCAATATCATTGATACTTAAATTTTTATCATAATATTCTAAACTAGAACCTAATTGAACCAAATTAGGAATTGAATACTCAAATTCTAAAAAAGCTCCTAGCCCATTTATACCTTCTGACATTGAATATATTAATTGACTATCTATGAATAATCTATTATTAAATAGATAATACAATCCATCATAGGAAATTACTGAAGAACGTCTTTCACTATTATTGAAATTAGTTCCTGTAATACCAATATATGAATTACCAGCTAAAATATCTTTGCTTAGTCTACCTATCAAATAATTATGAGTTGGTCCATCAAAATCAAGAAGTGAAGTACTCCTTATCTGTCCCATTGTTGTTGCAGTTATTAGTCCATATGAAATATCAGATTCTGTTTTTCCTGTAACTTTTGCAGCACCTAAAACCAGTGCCTCTTTTGAATTTTCGTATTGATTTATTTCATAATCTGGATTTTCTCCAATTCTTCTTGAATGGAATAAATCTATAGGAGTATCAAATAATGTGATATTTTCTAAGAAAAAATTTCTTTTCTCCTCAAAGTAAGTATCATAGTAAGTAAAATTAATATCTGCTGGATCTGATTCTATCTGCCCAAAATCAGGAAATGTTGTAAGGTCAACGATTGTATTGTTTGATAAATGGACCTTTATATCTAATCCTATCTTAGGGTAATAAAATGTTGTGTTATATGAGTGGTAATCTTCTTTCTCTTTATTGAGATCATTGAGGAGGATATCATCATAACTCATCTGGCCCATAGATATATAGGGCATAACTTCAATAGTTCTTTCATTCTCAATATTCTTTATATTCCTTAAATGACCAAATTTTGACACTCCTGCACTTGTCCCTTTAGGTAATACTACCCAATCAATATCTTCATTCTTCCTATGTATATATCGATGTATATCAATTCCCCATTCAGAGTCTTTTTTTATATCAGAAAATCTTAACGAAGAAAATGGAATTCTCATTTCTACATTCCAACCATTATCATCTGTTGATACCATTGATTGCCATATACCGTCCCAATTCATTTCTTCATCTGTATCATCAAATAAAAAACTATCAAATTGAACACCTGCAGCATTAACAGTAAAATTATATGCAGTTTGATGATCATGGTGGCTATCTATACTAATACTAAACCAATCAGATTTGGATAATGAAGGAAAATCATCTCTATTTACATATTTTTGAGCTATTAGTGATGGAGATTTGTCATATAGCTGGGCACTAATATATAGAGCATAGTCATCCTGAATAATTTTGACAACTGTATTTTCAGTGGGAATATTATTGTAATTTGGTTCTAATTGAGTAAATGAATTTATATCTTCTACATTTAGCCAACAGGAGTCATTCAACTTGCCATCAATCAGTGGGATTAATCCATTATTTATAATTTCATAAACTTTATCATGCTTGTAATTATAAAAAGGTTCATTATTCCCAAATAATGAAAAGAAAAATATAAACAATATGATTTTATTCAAAAATTAAACTCTCCTAAAGTATGTATGTAATTATTTTAGATATTATATAATAATTTGTAATGAAACAAACAGTAAATTTGCTTAAATTTTTGAACGTTTAATAATGAGAAATAAGGAACTAATAGTAGCTTAATAATGAAAATTTGTGTACTAATAAAACAAGTCCCCGATAAAGATAGTAAAATAAGAATTAATTCAGATTCAAAGACTATTGATTCCACTAATATTACAAATATTATTAATGAAAGTGATAACTACGCACTTGAAGAAGCTCTACTTTTAAAAGAAAAACATGGAGGTGAAGTAGTTGTATGTACGTTTGGTAATGAATCATCCAATGGAATAATTAAAACAGCTCTTGCTAAAGGTGCTGATCGAGGGATTTTTATAATAAATACCAAGCCTCATTACATTGATATTTTAAATGTGGCTAAAATTATTACAGATAATATTAAATCTGAAAAATTTGATATCATACTATCTGGTTTGCAATCTGATGATTCAGGTAATTGCCAACTAGGACTACTAATTGCCGAAATGCTAAATACTTCACACGCATCTCTAGTTATGTCAACTGAAATGATTGATGATTCAACAATAAAGGTTAAACAAGAGTTAGAAAGTGGCTGGTTTCAATGGACTGAATTAAATTTTCCTACATCATTAACTATTCAGTCCGGAATTAATACCCCTAGGTATGCTGCATTAAGAGGAATTATGATGGCAAAGAATAAACCCGTAGAAAAAATCGAACTCGATATTTCTGGGTATACTCCATTCTTATCCTTAGAAAAATTATATATTCCTTCTAAATCTAAAGAAACTCAATTTATAAATGGAGCACCCGAGGAAATCGCCTCAACTATTGTTAATATTCTGGCAAATGAAATAAAAGTATTATGAAAGCATTAATATTCATACAAACTGAAGATAATAAAATATTACGTTCATGTACGGAATCTATTTCTGGTATTCAAGCTGTATTGAATACTGCAGATGATTCTATAGATACTTTATTTCTAGATTCATCAGTTCAAGGTGAGCTGGAAACTTATGAAGTCAATATAAATCATCTGATAACTGATATTCGAAAATTTAACCCACTAGAATATATTTGCATAATGGAATCAATGATTAGTGAACTGAGTCCTGATATTATAATATTTTCTCATACTTATCAAACTAGAGACTGGGCTCCAAGATTAAGTGCTAGGCTTAATATACCTTTTGTTTCTGATTGCATAAATATTGTCAAAGAAGAAGATGGGGTTCTACTAACAAAACAAATGTACCAAGGGAAGGTAAATGCTGATATTCTTGCTAAAAGTCCTGTTATTGTATCTTTTCAATCTGGAGCATTTAGAGCTGATGAAATTAAAGAAGGAACTTCAGATACTCATGAAAAATCATTAAATCTAAATATAAATACTGAAAGTATCCGACCTTTAGATAAATTTAAAGAATCTAAAGGTGAAGTTGATTTGTCTAGTGCTGAAATAATTGTATCAGTTGGCAGAGGAATTTCAAAGGAAGAACATATGCATTTAGTTAAAGAATTGAGTGAAAGTTTATCTGCTGAACTTGGTTCTTCAAGGCCTGTCGTTGACTATGGTTGGTTGCCTCATGAACGACAAGTAGGTTCCTCTGGCCAAGTAGTTTCCCCAAAATTATATCTAGCAATTGGTATATCTGGAGCTATTCAGCATCAAGTTGGTATGAAGGGGTCAGATAACATAATGGCCATAAATAAAGATCCTAATGCACCAATATTTGAAATTGCTGACTATGGAATTGTTGGTGATTTATTTGAAATAGTTCCTAAATTAACTGAGTTAATTAAAAATCATCAATCATAGGTAAATAAATGAATCCAGAACATTCTCATAATGTTCCTCAATTATTTTATATTTTTGCATTAATTTCCATGTTTTATATGGCTTATAATCTTCGAAGATTATTTACAATTCAAATTGGAAAGCCTGATAGCCGGCCATTTAATTTTCTATCACAACTATATAACTCTCTAAGCTTTGGAGTCGGACAAAAAAAAGTATACTCAAAACGTTTTACATATGCATCTATTATGCATTTTTTAATTGGTTGGGGTTTTATTGAGTTAGTATTTGCAACAACAGTTGATTTTTTTACAGCTAGAGGATGGTTTACAGATTACCTCCCGGGATTTGATACTCCATGGTTTGCATTTATAAATGATACAGGTGGTATAATGTTAATAGCAGGTTGTTTTATGGCTCTTATAAGAAGACATTATATTAAGCCCAACATATTACCTCAAAATAATTTTTCTGGTAGAGGAACTTTTTTAGGAGATTCAGGAATCTTATTCTTTCTCATATTTTTAAGTATTGGAGGATTTCTTACAGAAGCTTCTCGACTAGCAATTGAAAATCCAATCACTGCTCATTGGTCATGGGTGGGATATGCTATATCAAAAACAACAAGTCTATCAAATTGGATTTATTTAAAACCATATATGTGGTGGGGACATGCAATTACATCATTAATATTTATTTCATTAATACCAATGACAAAAATGTTTCATGTGATTGCAGCTATTGCTAATATAACATTAACAAATCGAAAAAAACATGGTTTAATAAAATCTATGAATATATCTGAAATAATGGAAAACCCTGATTCTGATATTGAAAATATCAGCCTTGGAGCTAGTAATGTTAAGGATTTTTCTTGGAAACAATTATTAGATAGTGTCTCATGCACTGAATGTGCTCGATGTTCATCAGTTTGTCCTGCAACTCGTGCTGGCAAACCTCTATCACCTATGAAAATAATTACGGATATAAGAGACAAACTGTATTCTGAAACTATTAACAATAATAAAACTGATGATTTAATTGGAGGGTTTATATCAGAAACAGAGCTTTGGTCATGCACTACTTGTGGAGCATGCATGGAAGAGTGTCCAGTATTAATTGAACATGTGCCAACTATAATTGATATGAGACGACATTTAGTCCTTTCTGAAGGAAAGCCACCTACACAAGCTAAAGAGAGTTTAGAAAAAACTATGCAGAATGGTAACCCATGGGGATTCTCAAAAGAAGATCGATTGAAATGGACAGAACAGAGTGATTTTAAACCTCCAACTTTAGAAGAAAAAAATGAAGTAGATATACTGTACTGGGTTGGATGTGCAGGGTCATATGATCCGCGGAATCAAAATATTGCACTTAGTATGTTGAAAATTCTAGAAACTGCAGATATAGACTATGCTGTCTTAGGCAAAGAAGAAACTTGTACTGGAGATTCAGCAAGAAGACTTGGGGAGGAATATCTATTTGAAACCCTCGCAAAACAAAATATAGAAACAATGAGTAAATATAAGTTTAACAAGATTGTTGCATCTTGCCCACATTGTATGCATACAATTTTAAATGAATATCCTGATTTTGGAGGCAATTATGAAGTTGTTCATCATACTGAATTAATCGAAGAATTAATATCCACAGGAAAGCTTAAAACTAATATTAACTCTGATGAAACAATAACATTTCATGATCCATGTTATCTTGGCAGGCATAATAAAATATATAATGAGCCTCGGAATATATTGAAAAAAGTTACTAATATAGAAAATATTATAGAAATGAAAGAAAATAAGGAAAGCAGTATGTGCTGTGGTGCTGGTGGAGGGAATATGTGGCATGAAATAAATGAAGGTGAAAGGGTTAATGTAAATCGTTTTAATCAAGCTATGGAAACAGGGGCAACCACCGTTGCAACTGCCTGCTCTTTTTGTACCATTATGATGGATGATGCAATGAAAGTAACTGGCAATGAAAATACAATGAAGGTTCAAGATATTGCTGAAATTGTAAGTGATTCCATCGAATCATCAGTCTAAAAAATGTGACGCAGAACACATCAACTAATATCTACATCGAGCATTCTATATTTTTCACTTGAATAATATCAATAATATTAGTATTTTAATTTGCTTATTTTAGGGTGAGTAAAGAAAATTTAGTGTAATAAAAAAAGTTACTAGTAATTAATAACTCAATAAGGAGGAGTGATAATGAAAAAAATAACTAGTTTAATTGCGATCGTTACAATGGCTACTATGATTTATGCCCAATGTGATGTTGTAGGCAATTATAAAGTAACAGCTCTTGATGTTCAATATTATGATATCGCACGACAACCAACAGATGTTGCTGTTGATGATATTTATGGTTTAGGTGTTCATCTTGTTCTTCAAACTATCAATGCTGGAGATCTATTCTATGGAACACATAGTGGTCCATATAATGAAGATATTCTTGGTGCGATAGGTGTTAACTTAAATGTTAACTTTAATGAAGACTGTACTGCATCTTTAGCAGCTGGTAGTTTCTATCCAGATGTTAATGAAGAAAATTGTGTATCATCCGTTCAGGTTTTACCAATTACTGATGATATGGGTTTTACTTCAAATCAAAGTGCTACTGGACAAAGTCCATTGCCTATGACTAATATGATTGGATTACCTTCAATTAGTGCACGTGCTTATGCAGGTGGTACTTATGGTGGTCTTTCTTTAGATGAAGCATTGGTATTTGACTATTTTCCACAAGGTGGAGCTGCTTATTATAATCAATATGGTGCAGATATGACTCCATTTACTGGTGATGAATTAGCTCCAGTTTCAATTCCAACTCAAATTAATTATCCTACAGGAGATGTTTATCCTGCTAATACACCACTTCCAGGTTTACATGGTGGTTGGATAACTATTGGTGATGTTGGTCCATCTCAAATTTCTGGTGCAGGTGTAGTCGCAAATGAAACAAATCCAGATGGTTTTGCTGAATGGCATGCTATTGATGGTGATGCTTCTGAATCAGGTTTTGGTGATCAAATAGGTAATGATGAAGATGGATTTGATGGTGATTTTGATCGTACTTTCGGTCTTCCTGTAATCCCTTCAGCTACTTATTTTATTGTTGATGGTGGTGGTGGTGCTGGTCCATGTTCTATATATGGAAATTTAGATGGGCAAGCTGTTGCTGGTGATGTAACTGGTCCTATTGCGGATGGAGTTACAGGGCAATGCTATGATACTGTTCTTGCAGGCATTGAAGGTGGTTGTTATGATGCTGTTACTGCAGGTGTTGCTGCACAATGTGAAGCTGTCGGAGGTGTTGCTAATACTGTCTATGGTGGATGTGTTGAACAGGCAAATGGTGATGACTTTGCAGGAGCATGTGCATATTATGGTGTAACTATTGCTGTAGCTGCTGCATGTGAAGGTGCAGGTGGTCCAGCAACTGTTGAAGAAAGTATTGCTATGGGTCTTGGTGGTATGACTTGTACTGATATTGGTGCATCATATGACGCTGCTTGTGCAGGTGATTGTGCTTGTGCTGTAGCTTATGCATCAACTTCTTGTGCAGATTCTGGTGGTACTTCACTTTGCTGTTTAGCTGGTGGTATTGGCGATGCACAAGCTGGTGGTGATTGTGGTGTTTTCGCAGCAGGTTTTAGTACTGATACTTTAAATGAATATGCTCTATTGCTTAATGGTGCTACTTGTCCTGATACGGCGGCTTATTATGCTGCAATGTTTGCTGCAGGTGACCCAGGAACAATAGCTGAATTAGATGCAATGGCTGCTGGAGTAGTCGGAATGTCTTGTCCTGCTTATGGTGCATATTTTATTGATAGTTGTGTTGCTGGTGTTGATGTTGCAACAGATGTTTATGTAATGGATCCAAGTGGTGGCTCTGCTGCATATAGCAACTTCGTTACCGCTCATGGTGTTCTTGCTCAGCAAGGTGCTGCAACATGTGCTGCTTATGGTATGGATGTTGCAACATGTATAGGTGCTGGATATTTTAATCCTGCGTGGTTAGAAGATGATGGTGGACATAATATGGATGTAACATGTTTATCTGATGCTGATCCTAGTGATTGTTCTGGTCGTTTAAGCTTCCACTTTACTCCAACATGTATTCCTGAAATCGAAGTTAGACAAGTTGTAATCGAATTCAATGAGCTTGGTGGTAGCGATTGTGCTAATGATGGTGACTCAAATAATGATGGTAACTTAAATGTGCTTGATGTTGTTGGAACCGTAGCCTTTATACTTGGTAATGGCAGTTTAACAGATTCAGGTGCATGTAATGCTGACTCTAATGGAGATGGTAGTTTAAATGTGCTTGACGTTGTTCTTACTGTAAATGTTATTTTAGGTAATAGTCGCTCAGCTGATGCAACAAACATTCAAATTAACAAGTTTTCGAATGAAGTAACATTCGATGCTAATGGTTATGTTGGTGCAATCCAAATGACTTTAGTCCATGGTGATGACTTCTCAATCGAGCTTACAAATGATGCTTTGGTTGCTGATTATAATACTGATGGCAATAAAACTACATTAATAGTGGTTAATCCTGGAACTGGAAATTTATTTACAGCTACAGGTACTTTCACTGTTGATGAAGTAATGGCTTCGTCAGATGGAAATACTTATGTGAATGTTGAAATGAATATGCCTGTTGCTTATACAATAAGTAATGCATATCCAAATCCATTCAATCCATCAACTGCTATTGATATTGTCTTAGATACAGATGCTAATGTTTCTGTTAAAGTATTTAATGTCATGGGACAATTAGTTGATGTTATTACTGAAAGTAATTTAAATGCAGGTTCTCACTCAGTAACTTGGGATGCTTCTCAAATTGCAAGTGGTGTATATTTCATTAATACTGAAATTGGAACTGATTTAAATGTTCAGAAAATAATGTTAGTAAAATAAGTTTAACCTAACTTGAATTAAATAAAAAAGCCTTACTTTAACAGTAAGGCTTTTTTGTTTTCATTTACTTTTAACAAATATGTAGATTTAGTATCTAAAATATATGGTATATATATATATTACAATTTAAACATATTAGTTACTTTAATCTCATTTCTTAGTTTTCTATCTGCAAGTAAAATCACAGGGAAAGTATTTGATGATAAAACTGGTGATGTACTCATTGGTGCTAATGTATATTTAATTGAACAAGATACTGAAGAGGCTACTATTTTTGGAAATGCTACTGATGTTGATGGGTTCTATAATATTGATAATATTCCAATGGGTAATTATTATTTAATTTCTGTTTATATTGGATATGAACAACACAAAGAAGCTATTAAAGTGTTTCCCGATGAAGATTATACTATAGAAATATATCTTAATCCTTCTGCTATTGAAATCCAAGAAACAACTGTTACTGCAAAAAAAAGGCAGCAAAAAATAACTGAAGCTCCTGCATCTGTCGAAATTATTAGTAATAGAGATATTCGAAGACAGTCCACTACGAATATTGGTTCTTATCTAAAAGGTTTAAAAGGTGTTGACTTTACATCTAGCGGAATAAATAACTATAGTATAACTGTCCGAGGTTTCAATAGTAGTTTCAGTACTCGCCTATTAACACTTACCGATGGTAGAGTTGCTAATATTCCTGCATTAAGAGTTATTAATTATAGTACAATACCTCAATCAACAGATGATATTGAAAAGATGGAAGTTGTATTAGGCCCTGCAACAGCACTCTATGGTGCAAATGCTCACAGTGGAGTTGTTAATATAATATCAAAATCTCCAGCTGATTCTGAAGGATTAACTATGAGTATATCTGGAACCTATGATGAGAGAGAATTGAGAAAAATATCTGCTCGATATGCAAAGAGATTAACTGATAAACTGAGTGTAAAATTATCAGGATCTTACCTACATGCTTATGAATGGCCCTATCTATCTGAAATTGAACATAAGACTCATTCATACCCATGGACAGGCAATCCCCATAGAGTTAATGATGGATATGATAACAATCCTCATCAAGCAGGCTCTAGCTATGTAGTTGGAAGTGAAGGCTATTTGCTTTCTCTAAATGAAACCTGTATTGATCTAAATGGAAATGGAAATACTAATGATCCCGGAGAATGTAAACGAATTGGAGATGGAGAAGCTAATCCTACTGGAGATCCTGATGGAGATGGATTTGAAGGTGAAGATTGGGTCAATGGATACGATGATGACGGAGATGGTCTGATCGATGAAGATTATTTCTCTGCGGATGGGATTGACAATGATAATGATGGTGAGATAGATGAAGGTATTGATGGATTCTTAGATAAATATATTGATGGATATGATAATGATGGAAATGGGATTATTGATGATTCAAATGAATTGGCCTCTACTGAAACCGGTTACGATGATGCTCCTGCATGGGGGTATAATATAGATCAGTTAGATGTCTTGATTGGATTTGGTAGAGTTAATGAATATACTAATTATTATGATAGCACAAAAAATATTTGGTTTACACCTGAAGTTATAGATATGAATGATTTATGTGTCAAAGGAGTGGTGTTAGAAAATGGATCTATATGTGCAGACCCTCATTTAAAAGGCAATTCAAGATATAATGAAGATAATCAACTATATGAATTTGATGTTTTCTTATATGATTTTGGGCTTGATGGAGAAGTTGGTGATGGTGCCTGGGATGATATTCAAGGTGATGGAGAATTCCAGACAGGAGAGCCTTTAAATGAAGTTCTAGGAACATTTGGAGATAATGAAGATGTGGGTTTAGATGGAATAGCAAATACCGGTGATTATGGTGAAGGAGATGGAATCTGGCAACCTGGAGATGGATGGATAGATATAAATGAAAATGGAATAGTTGATTTAGGAAATTTAGGTGAATCTGGCTATGACCAATACCAAATACCTGATGCAAATAATTACACTGATGTTTGGCCACCTAAAAATGGTACCTGGGATGAAGGAGAATTAATTTATGATTATGGGCAAGATGGGTTACCTAATACGGGTGATTTTGGAGAAAATGACGGAGTTTTATTAGCAATTGATCAATATGAGCGAGATGGCCTTAGAGATACCGGCGATAGTGTATATAACTATATTGGAGATTCATTTACAGACCTTAATAATGATGGAATTTGGAATAATGGCGAACCATATGTAGATAGTAATAAAGATGGGATTTATACTCCTGCTGATTACGAGGATAATTTCCAAAGAGTTTCTGATAATAATGGTGATGGACTTTCTGATTTTCCTGATTTTGAAGTCGATAATAGAAAAGTTGAAATGCGGATTGATTATGACCCAACGAATGATTTGTCATTAACTTTTCAATCAGGTTACTCTTATTCAAAAACACAGCAAGTTACAGGAACAAGTAGATATCTTGCAGATGGTTTTACATATACTTATTATCAATTACGTGGACGCTATAAGAATTGGTTTTCACAAATTTATTTAAATCAGAGTAATTCTGGTAATACTAGAGGCTATAATCAAGGTAATGTTATTCATGATGAATCTCGTAATATCGCAGCGCAAATACAAAATAATTTTAATATTAGCTCTCTAAGATCAAAAATAATCTGGGGAATTGATTACTTTAGAACTGAACCAAATTCAAATGGAACTATCCTTAATGATGGTCCAAACGGATATGATAATAATGCAAATAATCTTTATTTATCAAATGATGGAATAGATAATGATGGAAATGGTTTAATAGATGATAATTTGATGTTAGAAGATATTTGCGCATCTTCTGATGATGACACTCAAGGGAAAACAGAATTCTTTAAAGATGGTCGGAAATGGCAATGTGGCGAAGGAATTGATGAAGAAAGTGAGTTTATAGATCCTACATCTAATGAACTTGGGCTTTATTTCCAAACCCAGACTAATATTTTCGACAGTGATCTTTTAGAATTAATTCTTGCCGCAAGATTTGATTATAATGATGTGCTTGATGAAGGCCTGCAATTTGGGCCAAAGGTTGGAGTAATCTATAAGCCTACTGAAACATCTACATTTAGATTGACATATGGAAAAGCTTATAATACTCCTACTTCAATTGCGCTTAATACTGACTTATTTATACAGAAGTTCAGCATTCTAGATGTTTTCTTAAGAGGAAATAAGGATGGAACTCCGTATCAGAGAGTAACTGATTCGTATGATTTTTCTAAGCCTGAATATTATGACATTAATGGAAACTTGCAATTAATTACTGGAACAAGTCAGTATTTCGACGGTAATGATGAACTGGGAATAATGCCTTATCAACAAAGAATTCAAAATGCTCCATATTTTTTCAATATGAGAGATGGGGCACTGGCTCCTGCTGGAGACTTTATTCCATTAGATACTCATAGATATGTAATTTATGTTCCAGAACTAAATGATGATGGAGTTTTATATACTCCTTTAGAATCTCTTCAGATTAAAGATATTGACCCCCTCCAAACTGAAAAAATACAATCCTTCGAAGCTGGTTATAAAGGATTTATTGGAGAAAAATTTTATATTAATGTTGATGCTTATTTAAATATATATGAAGATTTCTTTAGCCCTCCAACAGTTATTACTCCTATGGTAGTGTTAAGAAGATTTGATACTTCAGGGTTAGAAATTACTAGTTTAGACAGTTTAGACTTATCAACTGATTTTGTAGGATTTTTAACTGTCAATGATAACTATACCAATCCTCCATATGGAACTGCATGGAACGGGTTAGATGATGATGGAGATTGGTTTGAACATGCTGACGATTTCGGCTGGTGGGATGATAAAGATGGAGATGGAAATCCTATGGACAATGGAGAATTTGGTTGGGTGGATATATATGGGAATATATTTAAACCTGAATATCTTCTTGAAATAGATAATGGACAACCTAATATCAGATCTCCATTTGATAGCCCCTATTATAGTAATGAATGTAACTCTAACCCATCAATAGATTGTACGAAAAGCAACTGGTTTGCTGTTGGAGTTGATGAATATGACCCTACCTCAGGATTAAGTGAAGCTGAAATATTAGCTTCATGGGATCAAGGGAATGGATCTACAGAAACAGTTAAAGGAATAGTGTGGGCTCCCCAGCAATTAGTACTAAGTCCTGTTAATTATGGGAGCGGTGGAAATAAAATTACTATGAGAGGAATCGACTTTGATATAACATACCTGCTTCCTGAGTACAACCTATTTTTGTCTGCTAATTGCTCATTTTATGGAACATCTGATTTCTTTAATGAATTAACACGTAAAAATGATCCTATTAATGCTCCAAAATTCAAATGGAATGGTAGTGCTAAATGGGATACTAAATATGGGAATTTTATGTTTACATTCAGACATGTTGATCAATTTGAATGGAAAGATGGAATATGGTCTGGTATGATTGGTCCATATAATTTATTAGATTTACATTATAATTATAAACTCTTTGAATTTCTAGAAATGAGTATCTCTGCTATGAATATAACAAACGATTTTCATAGAGAACTAATAGGGGGTGCAAAAATGGGCAGACAAATAGTATTTAGATTGACGTCTACATTCTAAAATATGAAATATAAATTAATATTATTATTAACATTTTTTGTTTTATATCTTTCATGTGATGAAGAAGAGGTTGCTGAGACAACTTTTAGTATTGAAATCAATAATATTTCTAATACATACCCTATGTTAGTTTCATTCTCAATCACAAATCCTGGATTAGTTGATTCAATTAATTTTGAAGTAAACAATAAATTAATAACAACTATTGAAAACAGTGAATCTATACCTCTAATGAATGGATATACTTTAAGCTACTCCCCTCAAGGAATTGTTGGAGAATTAACCATTAGAATAACTGGCTATTCTGATAATAGTCAAAAATATGATGAATTAACAATAGATTTTAATAATAGTTTTACAGCTATCAATGATGATATAGCAATGATAAATGCTGGAAATGAATTTTTATTCACAAAACATTTAATAACAAATCAAAATTATATTGATTATTTGAATTCAGTATTATTATTACTTACCCAAGATAATAATGTTTTTAACAATGAGCTAAATCAAAAAACTATTAATTTAGATTATAGTCGGATTATTTTTCATGAACTTGATTCTCTTATTACTCTAGCTGATACTACAGATGCTATTATTACTCCTGCAGATACTGTTATAACTCTAGCATACTTTGATATTTCAGATGATGAATATATAAACCACCCCGTCGTAGGTGTAACTTGGTATGGTGCCAATAGTTATGCTAATTACTTTGGGTGGAGGTTGCCCACTGTTGATAACTGGAAATATATTGCCTCTGGAGATAGTACGAATTGGAAATACCCCTACTTAAATAAACAAGCAAATCACTCTTGGGTTGATACTTCGCAAACAAATTGTAATTATAATAATGATCAAAATGATAATACCACTAATGATGTATTAACATTTGAATCTATAAGAAGTTATTTTGGTGCTGTTGATATTATTGGAAATGTACATGAATTAACAAATTCTAAACACGAAGAATCAGGATTAAATATAATGGTTGGAGGATCATATACTTCAGAATGCAAATTTATTGATGAAAATGGAGATGGTATTGAAGATACTAGTTTTGAACCACCTGAATTATGTCTTCAAGATTCTTGTTTTACTGCAATCTGGGATGACGTATCATCAAAATCAATTGGTTTTAGATGTGTATCAGATATTGATTATCAACATAGTTCTATTGAGTTATATAATGATTGCAATCAATTATCCAGTTCTGAGCAGGGATTTGGTATTTTTATTGATGAATGTGGTACATGCGAGAATCAAATAGCTAATATAGATGGTTATTTTTGTTTAAGTGACTGTAAAGGGTTTTGGAGTCATGAGTATCAACCTGAGAATATATTAGATGATTGCTCAGAATGTGATGGGGGACTGATTTTTACATGTAATGATGGAGTTCGATGTACCCCTGGAGATGAAAATATCTGTCCTAATGAGTGTGCTGTTTCATATGAATGTAATTATCAAGATATTTCTTTTCCATGTAATCCTAAAACATCATTAACACTTGGAGGAATTTTTCCTAATCAATGTGATGATGAGTGTGCTCAAGTATCAAATGCTGTAGAAGATAATATATGTGATTGTGAAAATAATCTTTTCCAATACTATTACATTGATAATGATGCTGATGGAAATGGTGACATAAACTCTAATGGATTATTATTTTGTGATGGACAAGCCACTGAAGGCTATAGTACTAATAATGATGATAACGATGATAATTGTTTCTCTAATATACATGATTGTCTTGGAGTATGTGATGGAACTGTTGTTTTGGATGATTGTGGTGTATGTGGTGGTGATAACTCTATATGCTTTGATTGTTTAGGAGTACTCAATGGAACTGCTGAAGAAGATGAATGTGGTGTATGTAATGGTCCTGGGAGCATTTACGAATGTGGATGCTTAGATATATCTGATGGAAATTGTGATTGTGATGGTAATATTCTAGATTGCGCAGATGAATGTGGCGGTTCTGCTGTGATTGATTGCTTTAATCAATGTGCCGGCGGCAATACTGGAATAGATCCTTATGAGAGTTGTGGTTGTTTTGAATCAGGTGCCATAAATTATTGGTGTAATGATGGAGGTCCATGTCCTCCTCCAGGAGGAAGCTCTGTCATATCACAAGATCTTTTAGATTGCCAGGAAGAATGTGTTACTGGTATTCCTGGTTCATATATAGCTGTCAATCCAGATACTTTTGATAATAACTATTATGTTTATAACGATGAAGATAGCTGTTGCTATGGATGTCCTGATGATACAGCTGCTAATTATGAGGAACCAACACTATCATGCTCTGAAGTTAATATCTTTTATGCTTGCCAATATACAAATTATCTTAAAATTGGAGAGATTACTGATAATACTATTGAAATATTGATTGATAATAGTGAAGATATTTATGGATTTCAATTTAGTATAGATGGAGATGGCATAACAATTACAGGAGCATCTGGAGGGTTGGCAGAAAATAATGGGTTTAGTACTAGTACAGGCCCTAATGGAGTATTAGGTCTTTCATTTTCAGGAGATAATATTTCTACAACAAATGGGAATGAAGAATTACTAACTATAATTAATTATACCAATCCAAATGATTCATCTATATGTCTTCCAATTTCTGACTTATTTATTTCTGGAGAAGGTGGAAGTGATATAACTGAACAATTTATTATTCACCATGAAAGTTTATGTCCTTAATTAAATAATGTTTGATATTCTATTAGAATTTGATAAAAGCATTCTGCTTTTTATAAATCAATCTACATCAAATCCTCTATTTGATTATGTTATGCCACTATTTCATAAACCTAGGAACTGGATTCCCTTCATTCTGTTTATATGGATTTACTTATCAATAAAAGATCCGAAAAATAGATTTAAATTATTAATATTATTACCCATAACTATTTTATTTTGTGATCAAATAGGTGGATATATAAAAGATTTTATATTAAGACCTAGGCCATTTTCTGATTCTAGTTTGACAGCACTAAAACTTTTAGTAGAAAAAGGTGGAGCACCTTATAAATCATTCCCTTCTAATCATGCATTTAATATATCTGGCGTTTCCTTTTTGTTCTCTAATATCTATCCAAATTATAAAAAATATTTTTGGTGTTTTGCCATTGTAATTATGTACTCAAGGATATATATTGGAGTGCATTATCCATTAGATGTATTTTTTGGTTGTTTATTTGGAATCCTTGTGTCTTTTATAATAACAAAATTATGGGAGAAATATGCTCATTAGAATTATAAAATTTATTACAATAACGTTAATAACATTAGGGTTTAGTGAAGGAATTGTTGGAGAATATCGATTAACAGGACTGAATATTGTTGATTATGACTTTTGCAGACAAAATACAGACATTGTTGTTACTGAAAAATCTGGATTTGATTTAACTTCTCGAAAAATATATACAATTCAACAAGGTGAAAATATTGATTATGATCCTCGAATACCTTATCCGCTATATGCACTAACAGCTACTGAAGTTCAAATAGATGTGTATTTTGCATCAGATGGTACTGCTACAATTATGGAAGGAAGTATGTACCCTACAGAGACTGCTAGTGAAGGTTGTTTTACTGAAGAAGTAACATTGCCCATACAAGAAGACTTCTCGTATTCAGCTGATTTAAATTCTAATCAATATATACCAACCATTGATATATTAGGTTTTGAATCTCTAAGTCCTTATAGTGGGTTCCCTACAGGTTCAATATCAATAACTGGTTCTTCTGTTTTTGATGTAGTGCCTATTACTCCAACTGAAGTCTCTATTCCATTCCCTGTTGATACTTCATCAGTATTCAATAATAGTAATGGAGTTATTTCTGCTAATACCATATTACCTGGAATGACTGCCGGTTATGCAATTAAAAGTACTGAAATGTATACTTTTATACCTGATGCCTATAATTGTAATAATCCATTTTATGGATGTCCACCAAGGCCTAGCCTTTATTTAGAATGGCATGCAATTGATGGAACTATAAATGAATCTGGACTGGGAGACCTTATTGGAGAAGATGAAGATGGTGATGGGACTGATTTTGATAGTATATATGGCTTAGATAAAATCAAAATAACAAAAGTTTATTCTACAAATGAATGTGGTCTAAATTCATATGATGTATCTGGAAATCATATCGAAGATTTTCAAACTATAAAATATAACCAATGTCTAAATGATGGAGATAGTGAATCTACATGCATAGAATTAGCAGACAATTGGATTAATACCTGTATTGATTTTAATGATATAGAGGATGAAGGAAATTATTTATATGTAATTGATTTAGAGCAAGATCCTAATTTTAATTGGGGTGGATATATAACATGGAACTCAATTCGATACGCTATAACCCAAGATGATATTTATTTACTAGACGATAGTAATGAAAACTTTGACTCCAACTGTATGAATGATGAAGATTTTTCAGACTGTTCTGGGAGAATTATATTTGAATACACTCCTCAATGTATACCATCATTTAATATGAGATATTTTATGGCAGAGCTTCAGGAACAATGCCAAGAATCTGATAAAGATGAATGTGGAGTATGTTTTGGAAGTGGAATTCCTGAAGGATATTGTGATTGCTATTTTGGATATCAAGATTGTAGTGGAAATTGCGAATTATCTGAAGAATGCTTGTCAGAATATTGTGAGGGAGGCCCTGTAAATAGTGATTTATCATGCTTTGGATGTGATGATGTTGCAAACAGTAGTGCTGTAGTAGATGAGTGTGGTGTGTGTGATGGTGCTGGTGCTGTATTTGAATGTGGATGTAATGATAAAATAGCTTGTCCAACTACCTTGGAATATGGTTGTGGAGGAACATATTGTGATATTAGTGAATGCATGACTAATGAAGATTATCCGCATTGTGATTGCAACGGTCAATTACAAGGTGAATATTGTGATTGTGATGGCAATATAGATTTAGGGTGTGGCTGCGGAGAACCTGATGCTGAAGATGGGTATGATTGTAATGGAAATTTATTATCTATTAATCAGAAGTTACCAAATAAATACAACTTATATCAAAATTATCCAAATCCATTTAATCCTGAAACAAATATATCATTTGATATGGCAGAAAATGGTTTTGTTGAATTAAATGTGCATGACATTAGAGGGAGAAAAATTAGAACACTTCATACTGGGTATTTACTCCAAGGACAATATAATGTTTCATGGAATGGCATTAATGATAATAATGAGTATGTGTCTTCTGGAACATACATAATAAATTTGATGTATGAGAATAACTCTATAAGTAAAAAAATTATATTCTCAAAATAATTTTAATTCGGCAGTACATCCTTTGGTAATTTAAATCCTGGATTAGAAGCATCCGGAGCAGGAGTTTTAATTTCTCCAAATTTACCTTCAAATTTCTTAATATTATCTTTAAGGGCATGCATTAATGTTTTTGCATGCATAGGAGCCATTATTAAACGAGATTTCACTTTAGACTTGGTCATTCCTGGCAATACTCTGATAAAATCCATAACAAATTCTGCAGGAGAATGGGTGACAATCGCAAAATTTACATATTCTCCCTGACCAATATTATCTTCAAGTTCAATTTTAATCTGATGTTTCTTTTTATTTTCTATTTTTTTATCCATAATTATTTGTCTTTATTTTGTTCGTTATTTTTCTTATTAAACTCTTGCCAATCTTCTTCTATTCCATCCCATTCTCTAAATTCTTCTTCATCTGTAGTCACTTCTTTTAAATCATGTTTTTCATCATAATTAATTCTCTGAGATTTATCTTCATAGTCATTGGGATCAGTTTCATCTTGAAGTTCTTCCTCTTCTGTAGATCGTCCAACTTCTTCTCCGTACAAAGTCTGATCAAAAAAATTAACATCTATAATACCATGCATAATTAAAAATTCAATAAATGCTAAGAATTTTTTATCTTTCAAATTTGTTTTACAATGAGGGCAAATTAATTTTCCTGTTAAAAATTCTTCATCAATAGGACTAGAACATGCAGGACAAATTAAACCTTCAAAACCTAAAATTGACATAAATAACTCCTATCCAAAGCAAGAAATATACTTGAAGTGTTTAATCAACACAAGTTATTTTTTAAAGATCCTTATAAATATTTTTCAATAGGCTGATTTCAGTTTTTGAAAGTTTACTATTTCGCCTTTTCTTAATCTTATTACATGTTTCAATGAATTTTTCAAAATTAGTTTTTTTATCTCTCCCCCATTGAAATGATTCAACATATTTAGGCTGAAAATCAGATCCAAAAACATTTGCACCTAATCCAATGAATGTCCCAGAATTAAGCATTGTAGATATACCTGTTCTTGTATAATCTCCAATAAGTACACCTAGAAATTGTTTAAGCGTATTTATTTCTAAATCTTTAGATATATTCATTCTCACATTGCTATAGTTATTTTTCAAATCACTATTATTTGTATTTGCACCTAAGTTTATCCATTCACCCAGGAAGCTATGCCCCAGATAACCATCATGCTGTTTATTTGTATAACCTTGGATGATAACATCTTCTAATTCTCCTCCAATTTTACATACAGGTCCTATCGATATATTGCCTCGCAGTTTAGCTCCAGGATTTATTATTGTATCTCGACCTATATATGTAGGGCCTTGTATTAGAGCTCCAATATCTATTTTAACATTCTTGTCAATTATTATTGGGCCATTAGTTGAATCTAATATAGCTCCTGCGCCAATATTAACATTATCATTAATAAAAATATTATTTTCCCTGTTTATTACTGCGGAGGAATGAATATTATAATTATTAGTATCTATTTTATTGATACTGTCCTGAAATAAAATATCCGATAAATTAAAAATTAAATCCCATAAATAATCTATATGAACAATATCAATGTCCAGAGTAACCTGAATAGAATCTTCTAATAAATTATGAAATTTTTCTAAATCCGTTGAAATAGTTCTATTAATTGCAATAATCTTTCCATTAGAAGAATAAGATTTATCTAAATCAATACTTTGAATTAATTTTTTATCCCAAATAGTTGCACCATTTAGTATTAGACCTGATGGAATTATTTTAGGGTTAACTATGAATTCAGGATAACGATCTCTAGTAATATTTTCTATATCTTTTCTCACTATCAGATATAGTTTGTCTTGTGGTTGCAATAAATTTATAACTCTTTGAATATTAGTATAAATTCCACATCTCATTTCAAATGAAGCATGATTCAGAGAAAATGGGCGCAAATTATATATTTTGGAATCTTCAAATAGTATGTAATTCATTTACGACCTAATAATAATTTAATATTTTGATATGCACTCTCTGTAGTTCCATTACTATCAACCTTATATTGAATATTGTAAAACTTATTAGATAATAGCGATTGAATTCCTACTTTATATTTAGAGTTAATGTTCCCTATTAATTTATAAATCTGAAAATATTCATTTACATTAAGATTAATCACTAAATCAAAATTATGATTATTTAAATATTCTTTATTATAAATTAATGACTGTTTTTTATTATTAAACTTGGCATAAATTATCTGAGGACTACTAAAATAAAATAAATTTTTAAAATCTTCATTAATTAATAATGTATATTTATCACTATTATTGTATTCGATTAATTTTCTAAATGAATATGCTGCGACTCTAAAAGATTCTTCATCTAATGGGAAAATAATAAGAAGTCTATCCTCTAGTTCAATTCCAGATATATTAATATTTAACTTAGGAATAGAATTATTGATTTTACCTAAGAGAAAATTATAGTAAATTCTTGTACATAATTTGAAGAGTTTAAAATTCACAGTCATTAATAGTCTATAATAATAAAATAAAAATAATAGGTAATTTAATCCATAATTATAATAAAAATATAATCAAAACCGTTTTTATTCTTTTATTTCTAAATTCATTTTTATTATCTAAAAATGAATTAATAGAACTAGAAAACTTAAATTGTGGTGCTGATTTATGTCTAGATATTCAAGATAATAAAATTATTTATACTACACAGAAAACTATCTATGGATTAAAAATTAAACATACTGGTTGTTTGGGAAATATTATTGGTGGAAAAGTTCAAGAATATCAGTTTAAAATTCAAAAAACAGATAAAATATTTGATGCTGAGTTGAAAGGGGGAAATCCAATTCCTAGTGGCACTGGAATTTTAGTTGAATTTAGTCTTCCTTTTTATCAAACATGTATGACTGAAATTATTTTCTATGAAGATGGAGGGTGGGTATTATCTCATGATTTCAACCCAATTTATGGGTGTACTGATAATGTTGCTTGTAATTTTAATCCAAAGGCTAATAAAGATGATGATACTTGTAACTATCCAAAAAAATATTATAACTGCAATGATAATTGCATTGCTGAGTTTGATTGTTTTGAAGAATGTGGTGGAACTGCCACCTTGGATGAGTGTGATATATGTGGAGGAGATAACTCAACATGTAGTGACTGTGCTGGAGTAGCTAATGGTACTAATAAATTGGATAACTGTGGGAATTGTGATCAAAATATATCTAATGATTGTGTGCAAGATTGTGCAGGAACATGGGGTGGTGATTTAGAAATAGATGAATGTAATATATGCGGAGGAGATAACTCAACATGTAGTGACTGTGCCGGAGTAGCTAATGGCTCTGCATTTTTAGATGATTGTTCTATATGTTCTTCTGGACAAACAAATCATATTGCAAATAGTGATAAAGATTGTTTTGGAGTCTGCTTTGGTAAAAGTAAATTGGACTGTGCCGGCATATGTGATGGGAACACAAAAGAAGACTGTTTTGGAGTATGTGATGGGAAAAGTAAAAAAGATAGGTGTGGGATATGTGATGGAGATAATACCTCTTGTGATGCAAGATATATTTGGCCAACTGATGCTAGCAAAACAGTAACAGCATTCTTTGCAGAGGAAAGACCTAATAGATATCATGCTGGTCTAGATATAAGAACATATGGTAAAATTGGAAATAAAATATTTGCTACCAGTGATGGATACATAAAAAAAATAACTGTCAATACTAATAAATATGGAAAGGCTATATATTTTCAGTTAGATGATGGAAATGTTGCTTTATATGCTCATCTTAATAATTTCACTAAAGAAATTGACAATATAGTTCGTTCTCTTCAGGAAAAAAATAATAAATATTCATTACACTATGTATTCGAACCAAATGAGTTTAGATTTAATAAAGGAGAAACTATTGGATATGCTGGAGATACAGGTAGTCTATCTGGCCCACATCTTCATTATGAGTTGAGAGATTCTACGGGAAGGCCGTTTAATCCACTCTATGAATACAATATTATTGATAACAGATCCCCTGTTGCAAATAATATCGCATTTATTCCCTTGGA
>ASPJ01000014.1 GCA_000405805.1 Fidelibacterota bacterium SCGC AAA003-L08 | reverse complement strand
GGATTGTTTGAAATTAACGAGGCTTTCTCTGTGGTTCCTATGGCAGCAATAAAAGATTTAAACTTAGACTCTGATAAAATCAATGTATATGGAGGTGCAGTATCACTAGGACATCCAATAGGAGCTTCAGGAGCCAGGATTATGTGTACATTATTAAATGCGATGGAAAAAAAGAATGTAAGTTTAGGGTTGGCTTCTTTATGTATCGGAGGTGGAGAAGCTTCTGCGATGATTGTAGAGAGAATATAACATATGAATGGCAAAGAAATTATAGCCGTAGTTGGATCAGGGACAATGGGCAATGGCATTGCTCATATTTCAGCTTTAAGCGGATACTCAGTATATCTTGTAGATATTAATAATGAATTTTTAGATAAGGCAATGAGTATAATTTCTAAAAATCTCCAAAAACAGGTAGATAAAGGAGTTATATCGGAATCAAAAAAAAATAGCGCATTAGATTCTATTAATACTACGATAGATATTTCTAATATTAAAGGTGCTGATTTAGTTATTGAAGCTGCACCTGAAAACCAAGATATTAAAAATAAAATTTTTTCTGAATTAGATTCTATTTGCAAGCCTGATACAATACTAGCAAGCAATACATCTTCCATATCAATTACAGAGCTTTCAACAAAAACAAATCGTCCTGATAAGATTATTGGCATGCATTTTATGAATCCAGTGCCAATAATGAAGTTAGTAGAAATTATTAATGGTGATAAGACCTCTAAAGAGACTAAAAATAAAATAATTACTTTTGCTAATAATATGGGCAAGATTCCTGTTGAGTGTAATGATTATCCAGGGTTCGTATCAAACAGGATATTAATGCCTATGATTATAATGATATTTTTTACAATACTAGCTATTACCTTAGAAATATTTGTATCTGAATTTTTATTTTTAAGAAGGTTGTTTGTTCCATACTGTACCAGTTTGCTAAAAACCCAGAAAAGTATAAAAATACAAACACCTAAAATAATATTAGGCATATATATCTCTGTCAATTCTAATAGTTCATCTTTATTCATATATTTTACTCCACCTTAATAACTAAACTTTCTTCAAAATAGACTCTGGTTAAATTAGGACGATTATTATAAGTCCAAAGTTCATAAATTCTATTGCCTTGGTTAATTGTATCTTTTATAATAGGTAATCCAATTGCATTTTCAACTTCATTTGAAGACATTCCAATTAGAATTTTCTTATTAAGAGAATTTTCAATTTCTTTTTTCTTATTCTCAACTATGTTTTCTATTTTTTGCTTAATTTTAGCTGAATCTTCTATTGATAACTTAGAATACAACTCATTAATAATTGGATTTAATTCTGATTTTTTTTCAGGATTAATATCTAATGCAAAATTTAAAGATTCAATTGCTAAAGAATATTCTCCTTTACTTGATGCATCCTCTGCCTGCTTAATGAGATTTTGTGTTAAAGTATAATATTTTTCAATCAGCTTAACATTAGAATTCGGGTAAATTTCTTTTGATTTATTGTAATAAATATAAGCTTTATTATAGTTTCCTGTATTTCTAAATACATCACCTTTCTCTATATATAAATCAGACAAGGACTCATTAACATAATAATAATCATTTGCTAATTTTTTTGCTTTTAAGATGATATCTTCTGCTATCTCAAATGTCATATCTGACTTATAAATATTAACACTATCTATAAGCATTATTGCCAAATCTTTTTTATGAGAATTGATTTCAAATAATAGATCACTATTTGCTGTAATTGAAGACTGATTGAACCAATATATAGCAGAATCTAAATCTCCTGAGTATTGATGGTCTAATCCATTATTGTACTCTTGATAAGGAATTTGGATTTGAGTAAATTCTAACATCTTTTTTGCTAATTTATTTCTAGGGGGAGCATCCATACTATTTATGTAGTCTTCAAATCCTGTTTGCGCTGCAATATAATTATGATTTAACATTTTTCTAAATGAATAATCAGCAGAAGTTTTTTGTCCTCCGAATATTGTGCTAATCGAAAATATTAGACCTTTACTATACATATCCAAACCAATTATATGAGAAATCTTACTTGGATCTTTTATATTATTGATATTTGATCTATGTAATCTAAATTCTATGCCATATGCTAAATTGAAATTGTATTTATCAAATATGCTTATATATCTCAGGCCTAACCCAAAGCCTTCACTTATCCCTTCACATTCTAAATAATTACCTGTCCCTGAATATTCATATATTGTCCCAAATGAATATCCTAATGAATGATAAAAATATGTGCGTACTCTTGAAAACGGCTGATAATCAATAGAAGTGTTAATATTAAAATCATGCAATCTTGGTTTAAACAACAAAGTCCCTGGATTTTGATTGTTTGGGACTGTATCTTCCCAGTATTCAGGGAATACGGGTTCTCCAATAGAATGAATATATCTATACCCCAATCCTGTTTGAATATCTAAAATATTTTGCGTCCACCCAATTTTATTTAAAATTAAATTTGGGAAATTGAACCTCATGAAATCAAATTCAATAAAGGCAAGTGTACGTGAACTGCTTGGTTCTAAATATTCAAATGAGTTATTAGTAGAATCCAAAATTACAGGAGATATTAATCCTAAGTCTGTTGAAGACAAATCATCCCAATAATCACTCCCTCCGTATGTTAAATAACCTGTTCTAACTTCAAATGGTGTAAAATTAACTGGTTCTCTAAATCTTGCCTGATTAAATCCTAAATTCCAGTAATACTCAAAAGTTGTTGTTGACCAAGATGATTCTTCTGGAAATAAGAATGAACTTACTAAAATAAAGACATATATAAACTTTAACTTTATCATACGGTATAAATCTATGGTTTATTACTATAAAAATAAAAGTTTTTCAAATTCTTTATATAATTAATTAAACAAATTTTAGTTAATCCGAATCTATATGTATCTTTAGGGCTATGAATTATAAAATAATTTTAATATTCTTCCTTTATCTAACTTCATTATTAGTTGCTGATGAAGATGGGAAATTTTCAATCACGAGAATACAATATAGTGGTGGTGGAGATTGGTACTCTGACCAGAGCTCAATCCCGAACCTATTAAAATTCATTGATAAAAATACAGATATATCAGTAGAAATAATTGAAAAGAAATCTAAAATTGGAGAACATATTTTTAATGCCAGCCCATATTTATATCTAACTGGGCATGGTAATATTAAATTTTCTGATTATGAATCTATCGCTTTAAGAAATCATTTATTATCGGGGTCATTTTTACATGCTGATGATAATTATGGATTAGATGAATCATTTAGAAGAGAGATGAAAAAAGTTTTTCCTGATAAAGAATGGGTTGAACTTCCATATAATCATAAAATATTTAATTGCTATTATAATTTCCCAAATGGTTTACCAAAAGTTCATAAACATAATAATAAACCTCCTCAGGCACTTGGCTTATTTGAAGGTAATCGACTAATTGTTTTATATACTTATGAATCTGACCTTGGAGATGGATGGGAAAATGAACGTGTGCATAATAACCCTGAAGAAATTAGAACTAAAGCATTACAAATGGGCACTAATATTGTAATGTATAGCTTGATTAATTATGAGTGATAACCTTTTAATATATTTAGATTCATTTAGAAAAACTAAAGCTCTTAGTGACTTGAAAGTTTCATTATTAAGAGTAAATTTATTATTTGCTACATTACTTATTGCTCTAATAATAATAGAGCATTTATTCTATTTAAAACCTGATAATAGACTGTTTATATTCACATATTACTCTCTGAGTTATCTTATTACTCATCTCTATATTTTTCTAAAATGTTACTTTAATTATAAAAATTTATTTGAAAATAGCTCTGATGAATTCATTTCTAATCTTATTGGAACTAAATTCTCAAACATAAAGGATAAATTAATTAATGCATACCAATTAGAATCTAATTTAGATAAAAATAATTCAATTGAATATGAGCTTTCAACTCATGCTATAAATAAAATTAAGTTGGAACTGAATGATTTAGCTATATCATTTAATAGAGCTAAAATATCTTCTCTAATACGATTGTCTCTAATAATCACCCCTTTACTTCTTATAATACTGACTATATTTAATAATTCTATGTTCCCAGCTCTAAATCGTTTATTAAATCCTAATAAAATATTTAAAGTTCCAACTCCATTCTATTTAGAAAATAATTCAGTCTCAGAAACTATCTTTGATGGGGGAAACTATGAGGTAGCTGTTATTGCTTATGGAAATGAAATTCCAGATTCTATAAATTTAAATTATATAATCAATAATAAAGAAAACACTATAAAAATTTCTGGGAATCAAAATGAAAATTTGATGCTATTTAATCATAAGTTTGAAAATATCCAAAAAGATATAGTTTGGTGGGGGAATGTGTATTCAAATTCTTTATTCTCTAATTGGGATAATATAGAAACCCCTAAGGATACAATTAGGGTGATAAATAGACCTGTCATAACTGATTTAATTTTTACCATTACTCCTCCATCTTATACAAAATTAGAACCTTTTAAACATCTAGCTAATATGACAAATATTAAATTGCCCTATGGTAGTAATGTTGTAATAGAGGGTACTACTAATAAGAAATTAGATAATGCAGGGCTGATAATAAATAATAAAATATTCCCCTTTGAAACTAATAGAACTAATAAATTCTTAGGTGCTAAATCATTTTATGAAAATTGCAAAGCTTCAATAGTATGCCAAGAATATGATTTAAAGATAGCTTCTCATCCTATATATTATAATTTTAATATAATTCCTGATACTGCACCTATATTATCAATAATCAATCCTGAAAATGAATTTACACTTGATGAAACAAATAAAATAAATTTAGAGTTCGAAGCTAGCGATGACTACGGTATCTCAAATATATGGATTGATTATAAAATAAAAAAACCTACATATATAGAACATCAAGATACTAATAGCTATATCCATGAAATAAACCAATTTACGCCTAATTCAAAAATACAAAACATAAATTATTTATGGGATATTAGCATGATGGATTTATCTACTCAAGATGAAATAAATTTCACAATTAATATTTCTGATAATAATAGCTTTTCTCCATCAATCACAACTTCTGATATCTTTATAGGGAAGTACCCTACTCTAGAGGATCTATTTCAAGAAATGGAAGAATATGAAAAAAATATAGGTGAATATAATAAAGATATAGTTGGAGACGTTGATGAAGTGCAAGATCTTGTAAACAACTTACAGCTTGAACTATTAAAATCTGATGAATTAGGTTGGGAAGAAAAAAAAGAAATAGATAAAACAATAAAAGAAATGGAAAATATTTTAAATCAAATAGAAGAAATAAATGAAATAATTGAAAAGGTAGAGGAAAAAGCAGATAAAAATAATTTAATAAGTGATGAACTAATTAATAAATATGATGATTTTCAAAATTTACTAGCTGAAATTATTACGCCAGAATTACTTGATATTATGGAAAAAATGCAACAACTCAGTGATACTATGGATCTAGATGAATTACTAAATGAATTAAATAATTTTGAAGAAAATCTTGATGATTTTGAAGAACAACTCAATAGATTTATTGATATGTTTGAACAGGCAATTGCTGAACAAAAAATAGATGAACTAGTTAAAAAATTAGAATCTCTACTAAATAAAGAAAAGGGTATTTTTGATGAACTAAATAAAGAAGATGCAAATTTAAAAAATATTTCATCAGAGCAGCGACAAATTGAAGAGGAGTATAATAATCTTCAAAGTGTAATGAAAGATGCTGAGAAATTTTCAAATAAATTCTCTGAATCCACTTCACAAATGCTTAATGAATTAATTAATAGCGAATTGAATAAAACAACATCTGAAAATATTCAAAATAGTCGAAAATCATTACAAAATGAAGAAAAAGAAAAATCAAAAGTTAATACAGAAATTACAAAAAATAATCTAGATGATATGAGGGGTGAAGCAGTTAAGATTCAAGAAAATTTCCAACAAGAAACAATCGATGATATGATGAATGAATTTTTTAGTGCTGTTAATAGTATTATAAATATATCAGAATATCAGAATGAATTATCTCTCTTATCATCTGGAATTAAATCCAGCAGTCCAATATTACCTGAAATTGCTAAAAAGCAGTATCGAATAAAATCTCAGAATGAACAGCTTATGAAGCAGATTCTAAAATTATCAAGAAAAACATTTTATATAACACCTCCTGTAATTAGATCTCTTGGAAAAGCAAGCTTGGCAATGGACAAATCAATATCCCATTTAGAACAGAAAAAATCCTCCCCAGGACTAAAGGAACAGCTTAATGTCATCCATGGGCTGAATGAAACAGCTTATTTGCTTTTGAGCTCTATGAGTGAAATGATATCTTCTAGATCTGCCTCAGGATTCGAAAAATTTTTAGAACAGCTTGGAGAATTATCTGATAAACAAGAAGGAATAAATCAGAATACAATGCAAATGCCTCAATTAGGAATGAGCGGACAAAAAAGCATGATGCAGCAATTAATGGAACAACAGCAAGCTCTAAAAGAAGGTCTAGATCAATTATTAAATGATATGCCTGGGGGAGGAAAAGATACAGGGTTGGGACAAGCATCAAAAGATATGGAGGAAGTTATTAATGATTTTGAAAGAAATCAATTTGATAGAAAAACGATAAAGAGACAACAAGAAATTTTAACAAGAATGCTGGATAGTCAAAAATCATTAACACAAAAAGATTTTTCAAAGAAGAGGAAAAATCAAAAACCTGATGGAAATATTATATATGATAGTGCTTCTGAATTAACACAGGATAAAGGCCAACAAGAATTATTATTAATGGATGCCTTGGAAAATGCTTTACAAGAAGGACATTCTAATGAATACCAAGAAATGATAAAACTATATTTTTATAATTTGCAAAAAAATGAAACTAAATAATATATATATATATATAATACTCTTATTGAACATCCTATTATCAAACCAGATATTATCTATCGATTCAATTAAAGTAGTTAAAAAAAATTACCCTGAGTTATTCAAACAAGCTCGTTCATTAGAAAAAAACGCTTTGTTTAATCAAGCTGAAATCATTTATAAGACTATACTTGCTGAAGATCCAGGAAATAAGATAGCTTTTAATAAAATAAAAGTGATTCTGAAAAATAAAAATAATCTAGAATTACTTCAAGAAATAGCAGAAACTTATCAAAAAAATCAAAAAAATAATGCAATGGCTGATTTGGATTTAATGGATATATATATATGGTCAAATAATGAAAAGTGGAAGATGATAGCCAAACAGATTGCAACTAAAAATATAAATAACGATTTTATTTTAAAAATATTATTAAATAAACTATTGGCATCTGATAAAATTAACTATGCAAGGGGAATAATCAATTCAAAGAGGGCCGATATTTATAAAAAAAGCTTCTACAGCTATGAAATGGGTAACTACTATATTTCTCGAATTGATTATGAAAGTTCTATAAAAGAATTTTTAATTTATTTAGATAGTAATCCCCAGGAATATAATAAAATATCTTCCAAAATTATTTCAATTCCAGATTATGCTGAATTACAAAATAATATTAAAACAATATTAGAAGAATCACCATTACAATCTTCAAAAATGTTACTATCTGATTTAGCATTTAAAATAGAACAATTTGAAATATCTTATAATCTATTAAAAGAAACTAATCCTACTCCAAAACAATTATTGAATTTCGCCTATCAGAATAAAAAAATTAAAAATTATCATCTAGCAATAAAAATATATAATGATATTATATATAGCAACCATAATACTAATACTACTATTTCAGCAATACTCAATCTAGGCGATACAATAGAGAAACAATCAGTTGAATCAAAAATAAACCTTCCTATTTCAAAGTATTTTTATCAAAATAAAATATTAAATCCTCCTTATCATTATTTAGATCAAAGAAATTTGAAATATCTAGAACAAGCCATATCATTATATGATTCATTATACAGTATCCAGAAAGGGTCTGAAGCTGGTTTTAGATTAGCTGAGATAAAATTTAGTATTTTAAATGATTTAAATGGTGCCTCAAAAATTTATAATGAATGTATAAAATACTCAAAAAATCAAAAAATACAGTTCAATTCAAACTTAGGGAATATTGATATAATGATTGTTAAAGGGGAACTAAATAAAGCAAAAGAAGAAGTTCTAAATTCTATGAAAAAATATACGTCAAAAAATCAAATTTATAGATTGAAAAATAAGGCATTACAAATCAATTACTTTCTAGGGGATTCTTCATTAACAAATGATATATCTACACTTCTTTTGGAAACTACAAAAGAAAATGAATTTTATAATGATTTATTGGATTTACAAAGTCTCCTCCTCACATTTAGAGATAATAAAAAATTATTAAAAGAATTTTCTGAAATTAAATTATTAATATTTCAGAATAAAATAGATTTAGCTATAAATAGATTAACTAATATGTTATCATATGAAAATAATGATTTAATTATAAATGATTTAATTGTACTACATTTATCTTATTTATTACTAGTACAGGAAGATTCTAATAATGCTCTAAATTTCATAGATAGTATTAGCCATCAAACTATTTTTTCTGAATTTGCATATATATTAAAAGCTGAAATATTTGATTTTATATTAATTGAAAAACAAAATGCTGCTGATATATATATAGATTTTTTAGAAAAATATCCTTTAAGCATCTATTATGATGATGTTAGACTAAGACTAAGGGAGTTAACTAATTGAATAAAATATTAAATAAATTGATATTTATGATATCTATTGGAATAATATTTTGCCAAAAAATTATTATACCAATGGATTTAAAACAAACAGATCATCTAAAAGCATATGGGCTTGCTTTTTGGATGTTGGAAAAAAATAATACTATAGACTGGATATTAAATTACCGAGGGGGATCTTTTATTTTCGATGGAACTAATGAGATTATCCAAGAATGTATATTAAGAGGCATATATTACGAATTAGTAGATGTAAATAGTTATACTAATATGATAAAAACTATAGAACAGGAGAATATGGATATTGTCCTATTAGAAAAAGCTCCTAAAATTGCTGTATATTCTCCTCCGGGGAAACAGCCTTGGGATGATGCTGTAACTCTAGTACTTACTTATGCTGAAATTGATTATGATATAATATTTGATGAAGAAGTTTTATATGATAAATTAAAAATATATGATTGGCTACATCTTCATCATGAAGATTTTACAGGACAATATGGTAAATTTTACAGAAATTATAGAAATTCATCTTGGTATAAAAAAATAGAATTAGATTTAAATAAATCTGCAAATAAATTTGGATTTAAATCAGTTCATGTACTAAAGAAAAAGGTTGCATTAAAAATAAAGGAATATATCCAAAATGGAGGATTCTTATTTGCAATGTGTTCTGCCACTGATTCATTTGACATAGCACTTGCATCTTTAAATATCGATATAGTTAGCGAAGTTTATGATGGAACTCCTGCTGATCCAAATTATAATGAAAAACTAAATTTCAATAACTCTATAGCATTCGAAGATTATCAATTATATACAAATCCGATGATATATGAATATTCTACAATTGATATTCCTCCAAGTCATAAACCTGTAATAACGAGTCCTGAAGCTGATTATTTTACTTTATTTGAATTTTCTGCAAAATGGGACCCTATACCTACGATGTTAACACAGAATCACGTTAATGTAATAAATGGATTTATGGGACAAACAACAGGCTTCAATAGAAAATTCTTAAAAAAACACATTGTGATTCTTGGAGAAGTTGATAATGACCCTATGGTAAAATATATACATGGTAATGCAGGTAAAGGGACATTTACTTTTTTAGGGGGGCATGACCCCGAGGATTACAGGCATTTTGTAGGTGATCCACCCACAGATCTATCATTACATAAAAACTCTCCAGGGTATAGGCTGATATTAAATAATATTTTATTCCCCGCCGCGAGGAAAAAAGATAAAAAAACCTAATCACTAATTATCATTAATGATAATTATTACTTGTTTTTAATATTAATTTGTTTATATATTCAATATCTTAAATATATTGATAATTTATATTCTCAATATATCAAATTATTGTTTTTTAACATAAACAGAAGGAGAATACGATGGTGATTTTAAAACCAGTACTTAAAAAAACGGGGAAATTTCTTGCAGCAATAGCTATCGACTATTGTGTTGATCGTGCTATTGATGCAATAAGAAATAAATGGAAAGGAGGTAGGTAAATATGAAAGAACCATTTAATAATCCCAAGTTCTGGGAAAAAATGGTTGAGCTCCTTGGCGAAATAGCCAAGGAGGTCATAAAAGAAAAATATGGGAAATAAGCCCATATATTAGGGGGGATAACCTCCCCCCTGATATAGTAATGCAACCTAAGGCTGTTCCAAGTCAGCAAAATGCAGAGGACTATATTAAAAACATCATGTTATTTATAATGATATGGAGATAAATTAGTTTCATGTTCACAGGAAAAGATATTAAAGGAATACGAAAAAAATTCTATGAATCTCAGGCAGAGATATGGAAAAAAATGAAAAAAAAACCTGAAAAATGGAATGAAAAGAGATTTACACTTTTTGCTAAGGAAATAGAAAAGGCAAGTGGGATACAAGGGAAGCTGTCTGGATTTACAGTGCTTAACTGGGAAAGAAGCCCAAATAAATCAGTTCCTAAAAAATGGTGGAAAGGCCTTCAGAAATTAGGGGAACAGCTTTTTGAAGAAGGTCCAAAACATACTGAAGATGAAAAAAAAGTAAAGAGCGAATTTCTAGATAAACTCAAACAATCTCTAAAAGACATAAGCAGAGAATTATTAATTAAAGCTGTATCATTATTCCTTTATGCTCAAAGCTCTAAAGTCACAACTACAGATAAAGTGATGATTTATGGTACGTTAGCATATTTCATTATTCCTATAGATGCCATCCCTGATTTCACTCCTATAATTGGGTATAGTGATGATTTAGCCATGATTCTAGCAACTATTAATAAAGTACTAGGAACGGTAGCAAAAAAATATGAGCGAAAAGCTAAAGAATGGTTAAACGATAATGGAATTTTTATTAAAGATTAATAATTATTAATCTGCTATATGTATATAGAATTATTAATTGCACTATTATGTTTATGTACTATAATAGTCTTTCTATTAAATCGAATATTTAATAAAAAGAAAGCAATATTAGTTATCGGATCATCTCCTGATTTATTAAACATTAAAAATGGTAATAAAATTGATAAGTACAAGTATATATGTAGATTTAACGATTATAAAATAGAAGGATTTGAAGATTATGTTGGTAGAAAGACAACTCATTGGATAACTGGAGTCAGCAAACATGCAATAGTAAAGGGTAGAAAAATCAATAATTTAACTGTTTTGTGTGCTTATAATTTAAATACCTTTGAAAATAGAAAAAAAAATAAAAAAAGAAAACAGATTGTTAAAGATAGACTGAAAATTGATCCAGAAAAAACAAATGAAATTAGTAGGAATCAAATTAAACTTATTATGGATAAAACGGGAATTGATTATTTATCAACAGGGTTAATTGGAGTTGGATATTTTCTATTTATTAAAAAATATAAAGTTACTATTGCAGGATTTGATCATTTTCAATTAAAAAAACAACATTATTATACAAATAAAAGTTTAGAATCTATAGACAAGCATTCATTTGATAAAGAGAAAATATTATTTGATAAATGGATGAAAAATGGAACAATAAAAAAATTATAATAATTATTAAAAATTAATTTTAATAGATAGTTTACCCTTCAATTCAGTATAATTATTATTGAGTTCTACTTCATCAGAAAATAATAAATACTCAATATTATACTGAACACTTGAATACTGGCTAAACTTATATTGAGAACCCAATTTGATAGATGTTTTATAATTTTCAATAGGATTTGTAATATCATCACTCTCACCGAATACTCTATTAAACCCAATATAAGAATTTAATTTATTATTTTTAAACTTATAGCTAATTTTAGAACTAAATGCAGAAAAACTAGTTTCAAATTTTTCTATATCATCTGGTTTATTATTTGAGTATCCTGACCCAATATTAATAGATAATTGTTTGCCAGCTAATGATACAGCATTAGAAAAAGATAATTGAATAAAATCATTGTTCACATTCTCGGTAATTAGAAAATCATGATAATCCATTATTACCAAATTAGCATTTAAACCTATCCTTGTATTTGATAATTTGAATTTATATGATGGGCTGAATGTATGGGTAATTGTTGAATTATTTACTAAATTATCATTATCTAATCTATTTAAATATTTTCTAGAATAATTGATGGTTGGTAAATTATTAAAATTAAAGCTAGCACCAATATCATTTCCTCTAGAAATAGTTGATGATAATTTATATTGATTAACGTTATCACTTTCATTATCATAACCCAAATTAATTATTACTCTATTATTAAATAATTTTATTCTTAAGTCTGATGAGAATCCCTCAATATCTTTAGGGATTGAAGAACTCCCGTATGATACAAAATTAAATGGAATTCTTTTATACTCTCCTTGGAGATTAAATTTGATATTATAAAGTGAAAATGGGGATTTGAATTTAATTTTATAAGTTCCTTCTTTAAAAATTCTTTTAATATAGTCCTTATCAATTACTATTTTAGTAGTAGTAGTATCAATTGGATTTGGAATAGATAGTCCTCGACCATCACCTTTTGCTAGTAGTAAATCTGTTGTAATTGAATACCCAAATAACTCTTCTAATGCACCAATAGCCCATTGCTGATTTTCTGTTAAATTCATATTTAAATCATTTATCAAATAGTTATTAATGTTTTCTTCTAATATATCATTCGTTAATGATATAGCTGTTTCTACAGATAACCAGGTTCGCTTATTATTGAAAAATAATGTGGCATCTGAGCCAATCACACTATTACCTGTAAACAAATAGTTGGAATATAATTCTGTATAAGGAATATCTACATCTTGAACATCATATGCAGTTAATCCACTAATTCCAAAATTAAATCTTTTTCCAAAATTTAATTCTGTTCTTAATGCTCTTAAATTCCTAGATGGCGTGCCTTTTTGGTAATAAATAAAATCTCCATTATTTAATTTGAATCCTGGAAGTTCAGGATTATTAGCCTCAAGTTGTATCCAATGCTCTGATTGAATTAGCTCTCTTGTTTTTCCTCTTATATAGGATATTTTTAAAAATCCAAACTCTATAGAGGCATGTAATCCACGTACTCGAGTACCTTTGAGCGTTAAATCAGAGAATGTAGTTGAATAATCTCCAAAATTAAATACTCCATATGGAAATTTAATTCCAAATTTGATCCTGTCAATAGGTTGTTTATAGTCTTTGTTAAGTCTAGCACTCCCATCAATAATATGTGTATTAAATAATACTGAGCTTTGTATTTCTAATTGTTTATACTTAGTCTTAATATTAAAATTAATCCTCTGAATATCCATAGGTCTACTATCTGACTGAACAGCCTCTTTATCATAGTAATTAAATTTATCATAGTCCGAAGTATAACCTATACTACCCGAATAATTTATTTTTTCCATCCAACTATTTATAATACTTTGAGATGGTAATTCATCTTTTATAATCTTAAAATCAAACTTCTTGGATAAAACTAAATTTTCTCCTCTTATAACATCAAAAGTAATTTTATGTGATCCTTCGCTAAGTCTATCACTGGGAACATATGTAATCATATCTTTTGAAATATTACAATTATTTGTTATGTCTTTATTATCTATAAAAATTTTAAAATCTTCATTAATTGTATTATTATATAATGATAATACTATAATAGATACATTATTAGATTCTGAATTATTGACTGGATTAATTAAATAAACTTCATAATCATCTACATCATCTTCAATATTAATGATGAGTGGTTTAGAATCTGCATTATTAGGATATTTCGTCTGATTTCCATGTTTATCAATACCTAGAAAATAATACTCCAAACTATTTGAGGTTATCTCAAAGCTGGGAATTACACTATAATAGTTAATATCAAATTCCATATTTAAATTTTTATAACTCTCATTTGGAGAAAATCGATAATATAATGTTATATAATCCACTTGATCTGAGTCCATAGCTTGTATATTAATTCTAATAGGTTCTCCTCTAAAAAAATCTTCATAGGAATCTATACTTGTAAATAACGGCCCTTGCCCATCATTACACAATATAAATGTAGTTAATAATAGTATTATTTTTTTCAGATGATCCATTAATTAACTATTGGACTTATTTGTAATTCAACTATGACTTTATTGTTCTCTTCTTTAAAAACAAATTTTATTATTTCATATTCATTTGATTCAATCTTCTGAATAATATCATCCATATTGGCATTCCCAAATATAATTTCAGATGATTCCAAACTCATATTTTCAATAGCATCTACAATATCAGAATACCCTTTGTTTTTAGCTAATTCAAATATTTTACTTTTATTACTTGCCTTTTGAGATTCGGTTTGATAAAAATCAATAGATAATCGTTTTGATTCTCCATTTTCAGAGCTAATAACTATTGACCCAGATCCTTCTTTAATTGATTTTATATAAAAAATAGATTTTCCATTATTAACATCTATATCAAGATTGCTCGACCAATTAGTATTTGATTTTGAGAGTAACATATGTTCATTTTGAGATTCAATTTCAACAGAATTGTTAAAATCATTGGCCATGGTATCATCATTAATATTCTTTACTTGAATACCTATTTTTAAAGATTTATTTGTAGGGATACTACCTTCTTTATTCGGGGTTATATTAAATCCCCATTTAGAATTTATATTATCTTTCCAATCAGGAATATCTTCTTGAGTTATCTTGTATTTAGAAGGTTGTTTTGTATCTTTGGTAATTTGAGAACCTTCCATTGCACTTGCTAATATATTCCCTATATCTTGATTCCCAAACTCTACTTCTCCTGACAAAACTTTAAGAGTAGTCAAGGAATTATTAAAATCATAGTTTACATCAAATTCCGTACCCTTAACAGATGCTACTGCTGTTGGAGTTTCAATTTTAAATTCACCATTGCCCTGTTTGCTCACAGTGCTCCAAGCTTCTCCTTCTGCTATATACATATTTGTTTTTAATTCTTTTGATGTGAGGCGAGAACTTTTTATTTCAATTTCTGTTTTTTGATGAATTTTAACATTTGTTCCATCTAAGAAAATTAATGAAACAAAAACTCCATCACTTGTTTTAATCCAATTTCCGCTTTTAATCATCTGGCCTTTATAAGCTGAAGAATATTTTTCCCTTTGATCTTCTCTCATCTTAACATCACCTTTTAGAGATGCAATGGCTGCGACAATATCATTTGAAAATGACAATGATATTAATAATACTAAGAAACAATAATATTTTATTATTCTATTCATTATGATTAAAAATAAATTCCATTTTTATTAATCCAGAAGGAGTCTTGAAGCTTGCTGAATTACTATAATCTCCTAATTCTAAATTGTCTTCTGATATAGCTATTACCTTCCAAAAATATTCTGTATTATATGATAAAGCAGGTGCATCATTTGGATATTGAAATACATTATCCATAATACTTTGGTTATCATAGATTATGTTTGAATAACTGTTATCATAACTAATTATTACTCGATATGAGCTTGCATTTTGAATTTTTGACCAACTAAAATATGGATTAATTTGTTCTGAAATTCCTATTGGAGCAATAATTTCAGGAGTGAAATTTGATGATACAGTAAATGAAAAAGGATTGCTGAAATTCCCCATGGCTATATTATTAGATATAGCTCTGACTGACCAAAAATATATAATATCATAATTTAATAATTCTGATCCTGATGATGGATAAATTGCTGAATTACTGAAAATATTTTGAGAGTTCCATACAATATCTGTTAATTCTTCATTCTTTGAAATAATAATTTCATATTTTTCAGCATCTTCAATATTAATCCATTCAAAATTTGGATATTTTGTTGAAATTATTGAACTATTTCCAGGAAGTTGGAGGGATACCATTAATCCAATATCATCATTATTTTGAATTTGATTCATTTGCCCACTTGAAATAAAATATTCAGGAATAGAATAATTACCAAAAGGTAACCCTGAATCATCTAGACCTCTTACTCTCCAATAATATGGAGTCCCATCTTGAAAAACATTATTATCTATGCTTATATTGTTAGATTCAAAGATTTGATCATTATATAGAATTACAGCAAAATCTTCAGTAGTACTAATCTCAATTAGATATGATGCTGCTTGAGGAATTGAATGATCCCAATAAAATTGAATCTCCGATAATTTTGGAGGAATAATATTAGGAATAAAAATACTATTAATATTAGATGGTATTCCATGTAGTTGTCCATCTTTTATTGGAATAATTTGCATATAATATGTTTGCCCAAAATCTAGAATTTGGTCACTGTCTTGGTATAAATATTGCACATCATTACTTATTGATTCTGAAAATTCAAAGTTGGACATGTCTGAATTTCTAGATAGTCTTAATATATAACTTGTTGCATTGCTTACAGGACTAGTGATTTCAACAACCAATGATGGATTCATAGTTTCAACTAATTCTATATTAAATGCTACTTTTTCATCACTACCTGGTTCAGGAGGCAATATTACCATTTCTATATTTGATGGTTGTCCAATATTCTCATCATTCGATAGTGCGAAAATTTGTATGTAATAATCGCTATTCCAATCAAGTGATTCTCCAGGAAAAGAATGATTTGATGAGTTTGATGATAAATATATTTGTTCAATTATATCATCCATCTCTGAATTCCTAGATAATTTTATTAAGTAAATATCAGCACCTTCAATCCCTGAAATTATAGAAATATTTATATCTTTACCTTCAACCCCTAATAAAGATACCTCAAACTCAACTTGTTCGTAATCTGTTGATACTGTTGAAAATGGATCTAAATCAGAATTATCTAAAATTGTAGAAAATGAGAAGGAATTAGATGATTCTCCTTCTTCTCCATTATTATTTATAGGTTTAATACGCCATAAATATGTTGTTCCATTTTCAAATGGTAAACTACCAGCAACATTACTTGATAAGAAAAATGAACTATTAGTATTTGAAGAAAAGATAATATTTTGGAAATCTAAATCTTCTTCTGTAGTAAACTCAATAATATATGAATTTACTCCAATAGGAGCATCCCAACTGAATAATGGAGCCAACGAAATATCATAACTTCCATTATCTGGAAATGATAATTCTATTGGGTTAATCGAAAAGGATGCAATATTTGCATTATCTGAAATTAATTTAGTCAAATTAGAACTTCCATCAATTGCTTGAATTTTCCAGTAATAAGTTTCTCCTGGGTTTAACATTACTGAATGATTTAATGGAAAATCAAATGGAGGAAAATCAAAATTTTCTGATAGAATATTATATTGATTAACCTCTATATCATCTGAGTCGCTAATTAATATTTGATATTGAAATATATCAGATGGATACGAAATGTTAAATGTTGGGAATAATGTGTTAATTACCTCTCCATTGGAAGGTGATAAAAAAGAAATATCATTAACTGTGAATGAAAAAATATTACTCCATGGACCTGGGTTAGAATTTGGGTTTACTCTAATTTTCCAAAAATATTTTTCTCCCGGGGCAAGACCATTGGCATCTAATGGATATTGATAATTAGTAGTTTGTAAAAAATCGCTCTTCCATATAGGATTATTTATTTCTGGATCATCAATATCACTTACCCAAATTTCATAATAATCAGCACAAAGTACATCCGCAAAACTAAATGTTGGAGATACTGTGTTTATATATGAACCTGGAGAATTTATTTCATTTTCAGATAACGAAGATCCATAATAAAATGAATAAATTTCATTAGATACAGCTGGCTCTGGCCATCCCCATATTCCTCCATTATAAGAATCAAAATCATCAATTGTTTCCCTCGCTTCAACTCTCCAACAATATTGATATCCACATGACAATTCTCTTTCATTTGGAGGGTACTGTATTGATATTTGCTGCGGAGACCCCATTTCCTCTGATGATAAATTATCACTCCATCCTGAATCAAAAAATATATTGATTTCATCATCTAATGCATCTGAGAGTGATGAATGTAATTCAGGATTAAATAAGGCTACTGTAATTTTATATTCTACTAATATTGGACTACCAGGAGAACCAAATCCTGGAGATTCCCATCTGAACCATGGATTTGAATCATATATTGATTCTAAATTGTTTGGACTTAATAGGTTTATTTGCTCTGGTATATTTAGATTTAATAATTCACCTGTAACTTCAGATAGGGGAAATTCATCAATTTTTTTATCACTAGAATTAACTTTATCCTTTTCATTATTTTTTCTATCTGAATATGAACCCAAAATATATGACCTAATATATAGTTCGTATTCACCTGCAGGAAGAATTCCTGATGATTCTATTTGATTTCTAAAATTATTATCTTCTTCATAGAAACTTAAATCAGTCCCAGTAAAATTCATATTTGAAAACGTTTCAAAGCTAAAGGTGTTATCTAACATTATTGATTCAGTAACACCCCATATAACAGTTGCTCCATCTTTTCTCATCTCAATTTCGAGCCTTAGGTCCTTTGGCTCATCTACATTATAATTAGGTGCTGAAACCGTAACATGCCATAAATTCACATCTGGATCAATAAAGCTCGATAATGAATATTTTCCTGAATTAACAATAGACAGATTAAGGGTCACGTTTTGCGAATATGCCACTGTAATTAATAATATATAGGATATTATTTTCACTAAATATTTAATCAACTTGAAGCGCTTTCATATCTTTTAAGTCCTGTTTTCCATACTAATGTAGTAATCCATAAAGATATACCTGCTATAAAAAGTTGTAATATAAATAATTCAAACCCATTTAATGAAATGCCTCTATTGGTTTCCTCCATACCCCAAAGTAATATCCTAGATGGAACAGAACAAATCATAGCCATAGGGAAAATACTAAATAATGTTTTTTGAAACCATTTCGTATATATTGAGTCAGGCCTCCTTGAATATTTAATTAATTCACCTGCTAACCATCCTGCATATGAAAAATTTCTAAGCCAAAAAACTAATGAAGAAATTATGAATTCAAAGGAATAAAATATAAACATCCCTAAAATTAAAGAAGGGATATAAAATATATAATTAATCCATAAAAATGAATTACCATGATATACATAGGTTAATTTCAACAATAAAATTGATAATATTATTATAGATATTATTGCATGAGTATTAACATATCTGCACGATATAAAAAACTGAGAATTAACAGGCTTCAATAATATGAAATCTAAATCTCCACTCTTTACATTCTCATTAATATTGAATACATTTCCTCCTAATAAAAATATATACAATGAATCAGCTATATACATGGTAATTAAAAAAATTAAAACTGCGTCTTCATCAAAACTTCCAAGTGAATCTGTAAACTGAAAAATAATTTTGAAAAAGAAAAACAAAGAGCCATAATAGATAGCATCAATGAAAATTTCAAAAATGAAATTCATTTTATACTCCATATCTCTCGAAAGAGTATTCTTTAAAAATGCAAGCCATATGCTAAAATATCTATTGACCATAAGCCTCATAATCCTTAATCCCCCTAGAATATATTAAAGAACTTACTAATGTCAATATAACACACCATGTAAATGCAAATAAAACATGGAATATCCATTCTGAAGAGCTTACTAATCCGGTGGCTATACTTACTGGCAAATCTACTAAATACGGAATTGGTGTCCAGTAAATAATCTCTAAAATATTATCTGGGAATAGTCGTATTGGGATATATTGGCCAGAAATCATTAACATCCCTAGATTATATGCAACTACTATTGATCTTACTTCTCCAAACCAAAATGCAAAACAAGCCATAATGAAATAAATGCAATACGAAAGATATATTGATAATAATAGTGATATTATAAAACCTACTATACTGCTAAATGAAATAAATAGCATCTGTGGATAAATAACTACAAATAATAATAATACTATTGAATAAACAATAATATATAGAGAATTAACTCCAATAAACATCATGAAATTATATCCAAAATATGAAATAGGTCTAATAAGATACTTGTTAATTAATCCCTGTCTTATCTCTGCAATCATTTGGGAAGATGTAACCCATGAAGATTTAAGTTGTCCTACAATAATAGATAGAAAAATATAAACTATTAAAAAATCAAACGTAACTACTTCTGATTTTCCTGCCATTTGAGGAGGATTATTGGAATCAAAAATTAATGACCAAATTTGATATTCTATAAAAAGGCCAGAGAATATCGCAAATAAGCCAATAAGGGCATTACCTCTATATTCAAGTGCATTAATCCAATTAATTCTTAATATAGAAAAATACTTTGACAATTATAAATTCTTTCTCTTCTCATATTTAATCAATAATCCGTTAATCTCAAATAATATTATAAAATACCCCTATCACTAACTATCAATCTAAATTATTTTATTTGAATAAAAATAACTGCTATTTAGCTGTGATATTGTTTAAAAAACATACCTAAATATACAACAAATCTCTGAGAGACTTTTGTGTTTCTAAGCACTTTGATTAATTAAACCTTTACATCATACATCATACATATCTAAATTATTCTTTTAGATTAATATAAATACGCAAATTTTGGAGTAACTATAATATGCCTAAAATAAAACTCATACTAATTTTAACAGTTGTGTTAGGGATGGCTTATTCAATTTCCCTTGATAGAAACAAAGAATATCTAATTATAGGCCAAGGGGAATTCAATTTATCTACTATAAAACATCGTTCTTCGAATAATTGGAATTTTTATAGGGATGGAGCTTATTATGATTATTGGAGTTTAAGCAAGCTAGGAAAACTCAACAAGGAAATGCTAAAGGATGAATTATATTCAACTACCCAGGGATATTTTCTCATTTCTAATGATTTGTCCAATTCGGTCAATTTGGAAAATATAAATTTTGAAGATTTTGATAATTTTAAATATCCACCAGATCTTGTAATGGATAATATTAAATTTGTTAAGGACCCTAAATTTAACACTTATGAAAGGCCTCCAGAAAATTTATATGGAGGAGAATATGGAACTATAGAATTTGATATTACAAATTCTGGCAGAGGAACTGCTAATCTAATAATAATCGAAATGGATGGCTCTGTAAAAGGAGGTCATCTTATAGTGAATTTAGAAGGGGTTGCATCTTCGCATGATGGCGGTGAATTTACAGAACATATTAGCATTCCCATATCAGCTCCATTATCTACAGTAGACATGATGTACAATTTCACAATTAATGCGACTGAATATAATGGATTTGATGCTGAATCTATAACTTTTAACCTTCAAATACTTGCTGTTCCTCAGCCTAAATTTCAGCTTGAGAATTTAACCTGGGATGATGATAAAAAAAGGGACTCATGGGGTAATGGAGATGGTATTATTAATAAAGGAGAAGCTATTGAAGCTGTTGCAACTATTAAAAATATAGGCAACGGGTCTGCGAGCGATGTAAATTTCAAAATTTCAATGGATGATAAACCTGATGGGTTTTTCTTGAATGAAGATCAGATATTATCGTTCTATACTGATGGGTTAATGCCAAATGAAATTATGGAAATACCTTTCTACTTTGTAACTAATAAAAAAATTGAGGCAGATAGCTTTATAATTAATCTTAATGTTACTGAAGAATCTGGTGAATTTGGAAATTCTTTTGAATTGGATTTCTATATTAATCAGCAATGGGCTTTTGATAAAAATACTGACCAATTAGAACAATTTTACTCGTGGGAGTATAGTTGCGGATGCAACAGTTGGGACTGTAGCTCCGAGCAAAATCTATACTTTGATAAGTCTAATAGAACCTATTCAAATCACAAAAATCCTGAAAGGGGTACTGATAACGGAAGTTATACAATCCGAGGTAGTCGAATCACCATGAAACATCAAAATGGAAAATTCTATATAGGCAAAATAAAACCTAATGGCACTATCCTCTTTAATGATGAAAAATTACAAAGCAGTTACTGCTGGAAAATGACTCCTAACTAATATATTTATCAGGATTTTCAAAAAAGTTTCTCATCGTATCATCAACAGGTAAATCTTCAAAACTAATATTATCAGCACTATAATTATTTAACAGCTCTTTTAATAATTTTTGAAGATCTGAATCTGGTAATATTGTTTCTAACAGCCTATCATTAATGGTAAATTTAAATGATTTTTCCAAATCTTTAATGAAATCAGAATTAGGACTATCCGTAAATTCAAATATTAATTTTCTTTCAGGATTAACACTTCTAATTAAAGTTTCAAAATCTCCATCATATATAGATTTCCCTTTATTTAAAACAAAAACTCTCTTGCACATTTCCTGAATATCTTTTGTATAATGGCTGGTTATTACAAATGTTATATTATGCTTAGTATTATAATATTTTACAAATTCTCTTACCTTTGATTGTGATATAACGTCTAAACCTAAGGTAGGTTCATCTAAAAGGATTATTTTAGGACGATGTAAAAGGGCTGCAATTATTTCCATTTTCATCCGTTCCCCTAATGACAATCGTCTTACTTGGATATCAATTTTATCTTTTACATCTAAATATTCTATAAGCTCATCTAATGTCTGTTTATAATCAGAATCATCTATATTGTAAATATGCTTATTCAATAAAAATGACTCTGATGCTGGAATATCCCACCATAATTGATTTTTTTGTCCCATTACAACTGATATATTACTTAAAAATTTATGATTCCGATCCCATGGGGTATAACCATTAACATTAATAGTCCCTTTATTAGGATATAGCAGACCTACCATTAATTTTATTAAGGTTGTTTTGCCTGCACCATTTTCACCTAAAATGCCAATAACTTCTCCTTCATCTACTTCTAGATTAATATCACTTAATACATCAAAGTTTTTATAATTTCTCTTAAAAAATGAATTAATTGCACCCTTTAATCCTGCTTCTCGGTGAAATGCTTTAAAAGTTTTGCTAATATTTTTAATATCTATAATCAAAATAACCCTTTTGATAAAGAAGAGTTAATTAGATTAATACTATCAATTGATTGAAGAATTTCTCCAAAGAAACCAGAACCCGTTTCCCATGATAATTCTGTTGAATATACTATTCCATTACTAAATCTATAAACCCTAACTACTAATGGATGTCCCTCAACATATCCTGATAGTTGGACACCGCCATTAATATTGCATAAATCAACAGAGCCAATACTTACTATATTTAACTGTTCCCCATCCCAAATGCCTACTCCAACTAACAATTCTCCTCTCTGACTTGAGCAATCTCCATAATTTAAAATTGCATCTGAATCAAATATTCCAATTTTATCCCCAATCTCTAGGCCAGTAATTGAGTCTTTAAAAATTGTAAGCTGACTAACTCCAGTATTCTCTAATGATAAATCATAGCAATCAACTATTCCATAGGATAATATTTCTATTGGCTCTGCATCAGAATCAGAAAAAACAATATTACTTAATCCTGTAGGATAACCTTCAAGATTGATTATTAATAACTCCCCACTACCTTCGGGAATAGAATTCCCTCCAAATGAAAAACCTAGTAGAGTAGATGAACTTGATGAAATACTAAATCCATTAAGCTCTGAATCCCCTCCAGAAGTTGACAAAATAGCAGCTCCTTCAACTGTAAATTGGAACCCTCCAATAGCTGAATCTGAATTATACCCTAAAATCCAATTCTCGCTGCAATCACTCTGCAACCATATACAATTTTCACAAACCGAATAATTAATTCCTGGATCTGGTATATCAGGAGCACCACCACCTGTACCATTTGTAGAATTCTTTTCACAACTAAATAGTAATATTAAAAATAAATTTACTAATATAAATCTCATGATTTAATTTAACTTAAAAATTTAGTGGAAATGATATAGTAATATCACTTTAATAATATCATCTTTTCAGACAATATCACTTCATTAGAAGTAAAGATAATGAAATAGATTCCAGATGATAAATTGTCTCCATTAAATTTAAATTCATAACTCCCCGTAGAAAAATAACCTTTAGTAATATTATCTATATGCTGTCCATTAATATTATAAATATCTAAAGAGACATGATCTGGCTTAGGTAGATCAAAGATTATATTAGTAACTGGATTAAATGGATTAGGGAAATTCTTATATAATTTATAATCATTCGGAATAACTAGATCATTGATAGATAAATAAGAAATTCGCTGGTAAGTTTCTTGAAAACATATATTATTATCAATATGTTGCAATCTAATCTCATTATTATTATCTGCAAAAACATAATTCATACAATCATAATCATTTGTATTCTGCAGATTAAAACATATTTGATTTGTGCTAACCCCCCATTCAAAAATTTCTGATAATTCTTCATCATATATCCATCCACCTCCAAATTGATCATCATAAACTTCATTGGTAACACAAATATACTGAGCTAAATAAGAATACTCAGAATTTGAAATACAATCAGTCTGATTATTAATGTTAATGCAATTATTATTTGATTCAATACAGGATTCTAAATCTAAGTTCCATGTGCAATATGCATTAAATTCACATAATTCTTGATTATCATTCATATTGCAATCATTCTGAATTTCACGACAATTTCCATCTATCCATTCACATGGCTCTTCAGATGATATTTCAATTTTATATGTAATACACTCCTCAGCAACTTCATTAGTAAAATTTGCTGAAAAAGGCCCTAAATAAGGAGGAACTGAGTCGTCTTCAAAACAATATAAATCTGAATATAGATTTTGTTCGATTAATACCCAAGAATCAACAAATACAACCGGATATTCAAAGCATTCATTCTGTCCTTCACATATACCACAATTATCGATCAATATGGTTTCCGGATCTGGATTTGGACAATCTGGCTCTGGGTCTAGACAATTATTAACCCAATTATCTGGAATATTATCTGGGCAAAAGTATTGACTTTCTTGGTTTATCTCTCCTAATCCATCTTCATCTCCATCATAACAAAATAATCCAAATTCTCCTGAATAGAAACAACTACCATCATCTATAACTGCACTGTCATTAAAATTACATGCCTCTGCATCTATACACCCAAGCCCACCAATAACAACACTGAATATTCCAAATGAATCAATTTCTCCAGAGCAATCTCTTTCACCACAAGATTGATTTTCAACTCTTTCCCAACTAGTATCATTTAAATTATCTAATCTATATAAGTCATATTCAAGGTCATCTCTTTCGCCAAAGGGGGTAAATTCAATTGTAACTATTACTTGCCCAGATTCATCTTCGAATATAATTTCATATGGTTCAAATGATACAACCTCTCCCCATAGGATTAATGGGGTATCATTATCTGCTGTAGGGTTAGGTAATATATCTATATTATAAAATTCAGAAAATGATATTTGACCATCAAAATCATCACTTGTAATCATTATAACGCCTGATTCAATGAATAGTTGGATGGAATTATCTCCATTAGTTAGTAATATATCTTCTAAAACAGAATCATCCTCTAGATTTGTTTCAATTTCAACTATATATTCACATGCCCCATCTGTAATGATATAACCTTCTTCTTCTTGATTATTATAATACAAACATTCTTCCTCTGGAATTGATGGAATATCTGGGTCTTCATTATTACAAAAATTATCTGCTGTAGAATCCAAACACATTATTGTCTTGAATTCAACTAATCCATTCATTGTTTCTATTATACTGTTGCCAATTTTAAAATCTATAAAAGTTAATTGGGTTATCTGGTTATGTAAATAAGAATAATCACCATTACTATCATTTAAATAAAAATTCAACTTTACAATTTCATTTATATCTGTTATTGGACTGCCTATTGCATATACAACAACATCTACTTGAATTAAACTATCATTTAAAACATCATCATTATATGTTAAAGAATATCCAGAAAGATTATCATGAAGCTGAACATCATCTAGGATGTAATATTCATTATTATAACTAAATTGGAATTCAAATCCTTCAAGACCTGTTGAATTATTAGCATATCCATTTAAATAAATAGGTACCTCAATATGATTTTTATAATCATTATCAATCAAGGCTGGGAAAAGTGCAGCTACTTCACATGGGGGTTCAAAGCATTCTCCGCAATTATTAGGTTCGGTTAATTCACAATCACAGAATAATCCATTATATAATTCTTCATTTTCATCAAGGTACATTCCACCATTACACACACCACAATCATCAGCTTCAGCACTGCCAAAGCATTCTCCTAAACAATCTTGATCTGTATTAAAACCATCACATACACCACAATCATCTTGATCTGCATTTGGAATTAATCCTGTATTTCCACCTGCACATATGCCGCAGTCATCAATGTCAGCACTACCAAAACAATCATTATTGCAGTCTTGATTTTGGTTGTTTCCCTCACAAATCCCACAAAGATCAACAACTCCATTACAATCTTCATATTCATCCGTACACTGACCAAGTTCTACAGGGATTAAATCATATTCAAAATTATTATATTCATCTTCACACAAAGTAATCCATGTATTAGGATCTGAATTTCCTGATCCATCTTCATCTGTATCTATACAATATGTTATTGCCAAAGCCCCTAAACAGTCACAGTATATATCGCAATCATTATTAAAACATCCTGTTGTATTATCGCCACCACATTCATCACATTCATCATAAAAATTATCAAAACAATCTGGATATGGATCTAGCTCTGATTCATTTACTAAAATCCATCCTGCGGGGAGATCTTCTAAACAATATATAGAAATTGAGCCAGATCCTAATCCATCACCATCAATGTCTTCCCAATATTCTAGTGGTTCTGGGAGATCACATCCACATCCTAAATCTGCACTATTTTCTTCTAAACCAGTATTGCCACCCACACAATTATTACAATCATCTATAAAAGCACTCCCGCTACACTCTCCTGAACAATCATAAGGATTACTTCCGTCTCCTATATCAAAACAATCCGGATACTCATCTTCATCAGCACATATTCCATCATCATCTAAATCATTTAATGGATCATTAGGACAACTATCATCATTATTTTGGACATAATCATCATTAACTTGATCTGGACATAGCATAAAATCAAACTCAGGGTCTCCTAGTCCATCTTCATCTACATCAAACCAATATTGTTGAGGGTATATACATAGGCTTTCATCATTAATATCTGCAAACTGAGGCTCACATGATTGATTATCAGTGCAATCTGAGGTTAATCCTGTAATAAATTGAGAAGAATCTGTTATAGAACCATACACATTATTGCCTACAATATCCCAGTTATAGTAATTATATTCAACCAACCCTCCATCAGCTCCATTAGTACTACTATCTAGGATAAGCCCTGATAATGAAAAGTTAAATTCTGTTATATAAAATTGATTGGTAATATAAATTTGAATAGATTGTTCATTATTAATGGAAATACAATCACCAATAGTAACATTTAAATCTTCAATAGTAGAGAAATTAATTATATCATCAATACATATTAAACCTGTTATTTCTTCCACATTTAAATTTGTAAATAGGACTAAATCTTGAAATTCATATGGGTCCAAACTTATATTTATATCACAATCAGCACTTCCTCCACATTCACCATTACAATCCATAGATTCATTATTTCCACCACAAATATCACATTCATCTATTATATTGCCTTCGCAATCACATGCTCCAATATCAACTCCATCTCCTCCACATACACCGCATTCATCTATTATAGCATTCCCTCCACATTCACCTGCACAATCTATTTCTATGAGGCAATTTCCTTCACAATCAAAATTTTCTTGTGAATATTCACAAGACCCATCATCATCTGTAACTCCAGGATTATAGTTGCATGCATTTTCATCCATACATCCAGGAATTTCAGCATTATAAAAGAGTTGTTCGAGACTGCAAAAATTAAAATTATTCCATTCGCATAGTTCTGTATCTCCATCTTCATCTTCATCAAAAAGGAGTTACAACTGCATCATAGTATATTCCTTCTGAGGAATCATAAA
>ASPJ01000013.1 GCA_000405805.1 Fidelibacterota bacterium SCGC AAA003-L08 | reverse complement strand
GGGATACAGCTTATCAATCGTTTAGATAAGGTTGAATGCTTTATAGTTGAGAGAATTGGAGAGAAATTTAATTATTACTATTCAGAGAATATGGAGAAATATATTAATTAGAGTTATTGGAATCAACTAACATCTTCAACTTGCATTTTATTTTTTCTGTATTTGAACAAGTGCAGTTTTCTGAAATTCCGCCGCAAGAACCTTTGATTTCATTATTAAAAAAAATAGTTCCTAAACTGAGAAGAAATATTGAAAAAACTATTACAAATATTGTTAAAATTAGGGTAGCCATAATTGTAAAATTAATTAATAATAAGACAAAGTGTTGTATAAAAAAATAATTATCATATTTATATTAAGCAGTTTATTGTATCCTAGTTCAGGAACCGAGGCTTCTTTTCCTCTGTTTAGTATTATTCCATTTATAGGGATATTATTATCTATTGCATTAATACCTCTTGTGAATCATCATTTTTGGGAATCGCATTATGGAAAAATTTCTTTATTCTGGGGATTATCATTTCTGCTACCAGTATTATTTGTTTTTGGCTTTAGATTTACAGCTCATAATTTAGCACATACAGCGTTGCTAGAATATTTTCCATTTATCATTCTCTTGTTTGCTTTGTTTACTATCTCAGGAGGTATTCAGATAAAGGGAACTTTAGTTGGAACTCCAAAATTAAATTCATATTTAATATTATTAGGGACAATGCTTGCGTCATTGATAGGCACTACTGGTGCAGCGATGCTTCTCATAAGACCCATTATTAGAGCAAACAAGTATAGAAAACATAAGGTCCATATTATTGTCTTTTTTATTATTTTAGTTGCCAATATTGGAGGAGCTTTAAGTCCTTTAGGTGATCCCCCTCTTTTTATTGGTTTCCTAAAAGGTGTTGAGTTTTTCTGGACAACTCAGCATTTATTAGTGCCCATGCTCATTCATGTTTTATTTATTATTATTCTGTTTTTTATAACCGATACTTATTTTTATAATAAAGAAGAAGTTGATATTCTTGATAATTCAGAAAGTAAAAAACCAATTGAAATTCAGGGGAAAATTAATTTACTTTTAATTGTAGGGGTTGTATTATCGGTATACATGAGCGGTTCTTTTAAGTTTGGAGATATATCTATATATGGGACAGATGTCGCTAAGCAAGCTATCTTGAGAGATTTATATTTATTAATGCTTGCATATTTAAGTTGGAATCTGACAAGTAAAGAGCTTAGAAAATCAAATGGTTTTACATGGTTTCCTATATTGGAAGTTGCAAAATTATTTGCCGGCATTTTTATAACTATTATTCCTGTAATTTTAATTCTTAAAGCGGGAGAGAAGGGGGCTTTGTCATCCATTATATCCGCAGTAAATGATAATGGGAATCCAATAAACATGATGTATTTTTGGTTAACTGGTATTCTATCATCATTTTTAGATAATGCTCCAACATATCTAGTATTTTTTAATACAGCTGGAGGGGATGCAAAAATATTGATGACTGAATTAGCACAAACATTATTAGCGATATCTAGTGGATCTGTATTTTTTGGAGCACTAACATATATTGGCAATGCTCCAAATTTTATGGTTCGATCAATTGCAGAAGAGAATGGGATTAAAATGCCTAGTTTCTTTGGATATATGGCATGGTCTTCTGCCATATTAATTCCAATATTTTTAATATATTCAATAATATTTTTTTAAGGGGGAATGATGATAAATAATATTTTATTAGCAGTGGATTTTTCTGATAAATCAAACAAGGCTTTTAATTATGCTGTTGATTTGAAAAACAAGTATAAAGCTGAATTAACAGTTTTAAATGTTAATGAAGAATTTTTAAATAAAGACGAAATGGTTATGAGTAGAGTTAAAGTTGATGAAGTAATGAAGTCTAATGAAGAAATAGCACTAAATGTTAAAGAAAAATTTAAAGACATGCTTTCTGCTTTAGATGTTTTAGATTCTTCTAATATAAAAATTATATTAAGAGAAGGCTCAGCGTCAAAAGAAATAGTTGAGTATGCAGATGAAAATAAATGTGACCTTATTATTTTAGGTTCAAATAGTCAATCTAAAATAACAGAATTATTGATTGGGTCAACATCTAAAACAGTAATGAAAAACTCAAAAATTCCAGTCTTTGTTATTCCATTAATAGATTAAGAGAGTTTTTATATTTATGTTAATATTGTTAAATTGCGGATTCTATAGAGGTTAATTCATTAAATCATGAGTGATTACTTGTCAAATTATTGGGACGATTTAAATTTATTGATTGAAAAGTCAGATACAATTCTGCTATCAACTCATGTTAATTCAGATGGTGATGGATTAGGCTCTGAAATTGGAATGTATTATTATCTAAAATCATTAAATAAGCATTGTAGAATAATCAATCCTTCAAAATTTCCTGAAATATATAGAATGATTAATCCTGATAATATTGTTGAATGTTATGCTCTTGAATATGATAAATGGATAAAATCAATAGATTTAGCAATTATATTTGATATTGGAGATCATAATAGATTGAATGAAATATACCCGTTAATTGAAAATAATAATATTTGCGTTATAGACCATCATCCAAAAAAAGATGATTTACCAGCTACTCTTCCTATAATTGATGTTAAAGCTCCTGCTGCAGGCTATATGGTGTGGAAGTTTTTTCAATATTTAAATATAACTAATTCTGGTTTGGATATTAAAATTGCTAATGCGCTCTATGCTTCTTTAATTAGTGATACTGGATCTTTTAGATATGGTTCAACACATCCAGATTGTCATATAATGGCTGCAGATTTATTAACTGCAGGTGTTCAACCATATGAAATTTACAAATCTATTTATGAGCAAAGGCCTATTTCACAAGTCTACTTATTATCTGAAATAATTAAAACTCTTAAGTTTAATCATGATAAGAGTGTAGCATGGTATATTGTTACAAGAGATATGATTACTTCTGCAGGAGCAAAAGCAGAGGATATAGATGGTTTTACAGATTTTATCAGATCTATTAAGGATGTTGAAATTGCATGTATGATACAGGAAATTGATTCAGATGTATTTAGAATTAATTTTAGATCGAGTGGAAATTATATTATTAATGATATAGCGCAATCAGTAGGTGGTGGTGGTCATTATTATGCTGCAGGGGCAAAAATAGAAGGAATGAGCATAGATGAAGTAGAAAAAATGCTTATTGGAAAATTAAATAACAAAATTGAGTCTAAGGATTAAGCATGTCTATAAAAAGCGATAAATGGATTGCAACAATGTCTAGAGAACATGATATGATATCGCCATTCACACCTACCCAGGTTAAGTCAGATAAAATTTCATATGGTGTTTCTTCTTATGGATATGATATAAGAGTTGCTGATGAATATAAAATATTTACTAATGTAAATAATAGCATTGTTGACCCTAAAAATTTCGATGCAAATTCATTCATTGATTTTAAAGGTGATATATGTATAGTTCCTCCAAACAGCTTTGCATTAGCAAGAAGCGTTGAATATTTCAAAATCCCAAGGAATGTACTGACTATATGTGTTGGAAAGTCAACATATGCTAGGTGTGGAATTATCGTCAATGTTACTCCTTTTGAACCAGAATGGGAAGGACATGTAACCTTGGAAATTTCAAATACGACTCCACTCCCTGCAAAAATTTATTCAAACGAAGGTTTATGTCAAGTATTATTCTTTGAATCAGATGAAGAGTGTTTACGTTCTTACAAAGATAAATTAGGGAAATATCAGGGTCAAACAGGTATAACAATACCAAAAATAGATTAATATGAAAATTAAAATAGCTAAAGATGCTGGATACTGTTTTGGAGTTAGGGATGCTGTGAATCTGGCTTATGATACAGCTGAGAAATATGGTAATGTATATATGTTAGGTGATATTGTGCATAATGAAAGAGTTGTAAGTGATTTAAATAATGCTGGAGCTAAGATAGTGGATAATTTAAATGATATCCCAGATCATAGTCCTGTATTGTTTAGAGCTCATGGGACTAGACAGGATATTTGGGAAGATGCAAAAAAGAGAAATTTAGATATTATTGATGCAACATGTCCATTAGTCCATGAAATACACCATGAAGTAAAAAAACTGGAAAAAGAAGGAAGAAAAATTATTATTATTGGTGATCATGGACATGATGAAGTTATTGCTATTGCTAATCAAGCGAAAAACCCTCTGATAATATCAAATAAAGAACAAGCAAAAAATATACGTAAAATTAAAAAAGCAGGTATAGTAAGTCAATCAACTCAAATGATTGAAAACGTTCAAGAAATAATCAGTGTGCTTATGAAAAAAATTTTTGATTTAAGATTTGTTAATACAATATGTTTCCCAACTAAACGGAACCATGAGCAGATTAAGTCAATGGCTGAAGATAATGATATTATGATTATAATTGGATCATTTACTAGTGCTAACTCAAAAAGGCTTACAGAGTTATCTAAACAGCGTAATGATAATTCTTACCAGGTAACATGTGCAGATGATTTGAATCTTTCTTGGTTTAGAGGAGTTGATTCTGTTGGTATTAGTGCAGGAGCATCTACTCCAGATTATTTAATTAAAGAAGTTGAAGATAAAATTAAAAATATTGATAAGGATAGAATATGAAAAAGAATACTTACGATCAAAAAGTTGGATTAGCAGAGATGCTAAAAGGTGGAGTCATTATGGATGTAACGAACTCTGAACAAGCTAAAACAGCAGAAGATTCCGGAGCAGTTGCAGTTATGGCTTTAGAGAGGATTCCAGCAGATATTAGAAAAGATGGAGGTATTGCAAGAATGTCTGACCCCGTATTAATAAAAGATATACAAAACTCTGTTTCTATCCCTGTTATGGCAAAATGCAGGATTGGTCATTTTGCTGAGGCTCAAATACTAGAGTCATTAGAGGTGGACTTTATAGATGAAAGTGAAGTTCTAACTCCTGCGGACGAGTATAATCATATATATAAACACAATTTTAAAGTACCATTTGTCTGTGGTGCAAGAAATTTAGGTGAAGCCCTTAGGAGAATAGGTGAAGGAGCTGCTATGATTAGAACAAAAGGAGAAGCTGGATCAGGCAATATTGTTGAAGCCGTTCGTCATATGAGGTCTATAGTAAATGAAATTAAAAGAATTTCATCTTTATCTCAAGCGGAATTAATGGCATTTGCTAAAAATAATGGTGCTCCATATATATTAATTGAACAAGTCGCTAAAACAGGAAAACTTCCTACTCCAAATTTTAGTGCAGGCGGAATTGCAACACCTGCAGATGCAGCATTGATGATGCAGCTTGGAGCAGAGTCATGTTTTGTGGGATCAGGTATTTTTAAATCTGAAGATCCTCAAAAAAGAGCAGAAGCTATTGTTGATGCTACTACTTATTATAATGATCCTGATAAGTTAGCATTAATATCAGAAAATTTAAAAGAAGCTATGAAAGGCTTAGATATCAAGGAAATCCCATCTGAGCAGATGATGCAAGAACGCGGTTGGTAATATGATTGGTATCTTGGCTCTTCAAGGTAATTATCAAATGCATTCTCAGATGCTTGATAAACTAAATGAAAAAAATATTCTTATTAAGAATTCAAGTGATTTAGATGGTTGTGATGGATTGATAATTCCAGGAGGAGAATCAACTGTCATGAGCAAGATGATGCATAAATATGACCTATTTGATTCTATAAAAAAATTTGGAAAAGAAAAAGGTGTCTTTGGAACATGTGCAGGCTTAATACTGATGTCAAATTATGACTCTGAAAATATAATAGGGTTAGATCTGCTAAATATTAGTGTATCAAGAAACGCTTGGGGTAGTCAGATAAATTCTTTTACTAATAAAATAAATATAGATATAGATAATAAAATAAAAAACTTTGAGGCTACATTTATCAGAGCTCCTAGAATAAAGCGGACAGATAAAATAGATAGATCGATGAGAATTTTAGCATATTTTAAAGATGAACCTATTATGATTCAACATGGTTTGCATATAGCAACTACATTTCATCCAGAAATGCATAACGATACACTGATACATGAATATTTTTTAAATATTATTAATGAAAACAAGTAATTACAGATTATTAGATAGAATAGAAGACCCTAGCGATTTGAAAAAATTATCTATAGATGAATTGTATATTCTCTCTTATGAATTAACTGATCATATCAAGTCTACTGTAAAAGAAGTAGGAGGGCATTACTCGTCACCATTAGGAGTTGTAGATTTAACATTAGTGCTACATTACCTTTACGATACTCCTAATGATAAAATTGTATGGGATGTTGGACATCAGGCATATGCGCATAAAATTATAACAGGTAGACGAGATAGTTTTAATACATTGAGAAAAAAAGATGGTATAAGTGGATTTTTGAAAATCAATGAAAGTAAGTATGATGCTTTTGGAGCAGGTCATGCAAGTACTTCCATATCTGCAGCTTTAGGAATAGCTCATGCTAGAGATGAAAATAATACAACAAATCAAGTCGTGGCAGTTATTGGTGACGGAGCTTTAACTGGTGGACTGGCTTATGAAGGGATAAATAACTTAGGATATCATAAAACTCAATTAACCATTATTTTAAATGATAATTCAATGTCAATATCTAAAAGTGTTGGAGCACTATCTAAATATTTAAATAGAGTTGTTACAAATCCAACATATAATAAATTAAGAAATGATATTTGGAATATATCAGGGAAGATACCGCTGTCAAAATATATAAGAAAATTTTTAAGAAAAACTGAAGGTGGTATTAAAGGACTATTAACTCCTGGAATTCTTTTTGAAGAATTAGGATTAAGGTATATTGGCCCTGTGGATGGACATGATATTCCTCGAATGATAAATACATTTCAGGCTGTTAAGAAAATGAATACCCCTGTTTTAGTACATGTATATACAAAAAAAGGTAAAGGCTCAAGTGATGCAGAATTAGATTCAGAAAAATACTATAGTGTTTCAGAAAAAAAGAATGATAATTCTGATAATCAAGGTATTGATTATTCTAAATCTTTAGGATTATCCTTAATTAAATTATCTGAAAATAATAGTAAAATCAGATGTATTACTGCTGCTATGGAAGTTGGAACTGGTTTATCTCAATTTATAAACAAATATCCAGATAAGTATATAGATGTTGGTATAGCCGAAGAACACGCAGTTACATATGCTGCTGGGTTGGCTGTGACTGGATTGCAACCTATAGTATGTATTTATTCAACTTTTATGCAACGTGCATTTGATTGTATTTTTCATGATGTTTTGCTTCAGGATTTACCTGTTATTTTTTGTATGGACAGATCAGGCTTAGTAGGCCCCGATGGGCCAACTCATCATGGAGTTTTTGATATGTCAATGTTGAATATTTTACCTAATATTATTATTACGGCTCCAAAGGATGGTAATGAGCTTTTAGATTTGCTATATACTGCTACTAAATTAAAAAAACCTTTTGCTATCAGGTATCCAAAAGATTCTTCTGGAACCTATGATTTAGATAAAACTCCTAAGCTTATTGATTTAGGCTCTTGGGAATATATTTGTAAAAATAATTCTGATATTGTTGTTTTGGCTGTAGGTAGTATGGTTCAAGTTCTGATTGATAATAAAGATGAAATAGAAAAAATAACCAATTCTAAAATAGATTTGATTAATTGTAGATTTGTAAAACCACTAGATATAGATGTGTTGCAATATATATCTAATAATTACAAAGGCGTTATTACGATAGAAGAAGGATCTCTGATAGGTGGTTTTGGTTCTATGGTGAAGAATTACTTATTATCTTCACGTGCAAAGGTAATATCAATGGGTATTCCGGATTATTACATTGAACATGGAAGTCGCAAAGAGTTGTTGAATGAAGTAAATTTAAATATAGAAGGACTTGTTAATTCTATTAATAAAATAAATTATGAAAAAAAATAAAGAAAAATATAAGAATAAGTGGATAGAGCAAGTTAATAACTCTAGTACGAGAGATTATAGTTTTGAAAGTGCTTCAGGAGAAGAAGTTGATTTGCTTTATTTTCCAGAAAGTTCCTCTGATTATATAGAAAAACTCAATTTCCCTGGTGAATTTCCCTATACCAGAGGAATTCATCCTAATATGTATCGAGGGAAGTTGTGGACAATGCGTCAATTTGCAGGTTTTGGCAGTCCTAAAGAGACTAATCATAGATTTAAATTATTACTATCACAAGGACAAACTGGTTTATCTGTTGCATTTGATATGCCAACATTAATGGGATATGATGCTGATCATAAAATATCTAATGGAGAAATTGGCCATTGCGGTGTATCTATAAGTTCAATGGAGGATATGGAGACTTTATTTGATGGAATAGACCTAAGTAAAATAAGTGTTTCAATGACAATTAATGGTCCTGCTGTTATTATTTTTGCTTTTTATGTAGCAGTTGCAGAAAAGCAAGGAATTGATTTATCAATGATAAATGGAACTTTGCAAAATGATATTTTAAAAGAATTTATTGCACAAAAAGAATGGATATTTCCTCCTAATGAATCAATGAGAATAATTGTCGATATGATTAAATTCTGCACTCTTAATATGCCAAAATACAATACTGTATCTGTGAGTGGTTACCATATAAGGGAAGCAGGTTCTACTGCAATCCAGGAGTTAGCATTTACTTTGGCAAATGGTTTATGTTATATAGATCATGTTGTAGAGGCAGGATTAAGTGTAGATGACTTTGCTCCGAGGTTATCATTTTTCTTTAATTCGCACCTAGACTTTTTTGAAGAAATTGCAAAATTTAGAGCTGCTCGCAGAATTTGGGCCAATGTGCTGAAGAAAAAATATAATGCGAAGAACGAGAGATCATTGAAGCTGCGATTTCATACTCAAACAGCTGGATTTTCTTTAACTGCTCAGCAACCAGAGAATAATATTGCTAGAACATCGATACAGGCCCTAGCTGCTATTATTGGAGGAACACAATCTCTCCATACTAATTCAATGGATGAGACACTAGCCCTTCCATCTGAAAAAGCAGCAGAAATAGCTCTAAGAACCCAACAGATTATAGCTTATGAGACAGGAGTTTCAAATGTTATAGACCCATTAGGAGGCTCATGGTATATTGAATCTTTGACCGATAAAATTGAATCAGAAGTATATAAATACTTTGATCAGATTGATTCTATAGGGGGTGTTATAAAAGGTATTGAGTCAGGGTTTTTTCAAAGAGAAATTGCAGAAGCCTCATCGTACTATCAAAAGGAAGTTGATAAAAAAAATCGAATTATTGTTGGAGTAAATGAGTTTGTTAAAGAAGATGAACAAATTGATATTCCAATATTAGAAATATCAGAAAAGATTCAACATCAACAAATAAATAAATTGAATTTATTAAAAAAGAAAAGAAATTCAAAAGAAGTTGAAGGTAAACTAATATCCATTACAGCTGCATGTCATACTGATCAAAATTTGTTACCCCTAATTATAGACGCTGCTAAATCTTATGCTACATTAGGAGAAATTGTAGATTCAATGAAGAATGTTTTTGGAGAATGGAAAGAAAATCCAGTTATATAGTTAAAATATATGTTTAAGAACAAAAATACTATAAAGTCGTTTGATCATAAGCCTTATACTGTTGGCATTGAAGAAGAGTATATGATATGTGACCCCTCTACAGGGAATTTGATAAATAGAGCCAATAAAATCATGAGTAATTTAGATAAATCGTTTAAAGATAGGTTTAGCTATGAATTGATTCAATCTGAGATTGAATCAAACACTTCTATTTGTTCTACTGTAAATGAAGCTATAAGTGAAATTTTGGAATTAAGAAAGTATTTAAGAGAACTTGGAGAACAATACAATTATAGAATCGGAATATCAGGAACACACCCAACAGCTCTACCGATAGAACAAAAGTTTATTGATAATGATTCTTATAATTGGGTTAAGAATAATTTGACTTATTATGCTTCAAGAAATATTACATTCTCAAATCATTTCCATGTAGCTGTTCAGGATTTAGAAGAAGCTATACATATTACTAATAATTTAAGAAAATGGACAGCTCCACTATTAGCACTTAGTGTCAACTCTCCTTTTTTCGAAGGAGTTCATACACAGTTCAGATCATCAAGAACTATGAATTTCGGAAATTTCCCACGTACCCATATACCTTCAAAACTCAATTCTTCAGAGGATTTTATATCTTTAATTAATGCTTTAAAAGAATCTAATGCAATAGATAAAGATAGACATATTTGGTGGAAGATTAGGCCTCATATGGATTATGGGACTATTGAATTTAGAATGTGTGATGCCCAAAGAAGTATAGCTAGGGTTAAGATGTTAGCAGCAATATGCCAAGCGTTAGTTTATCAAGCTTCTAAAGATTATCAGAATAATACTTTAGAAGAAGACTATAATTATGAGTTGTTGCTCGACTCGCTCTGGAAGGCTTGTAGATTTGGCATGGATGCTAAAATTAGCAATTTCAAAAATGGAACAATTAGTATAAAAAATAGCGTTGAAGATATGATAAGTTATGTTAAGGATGGATTGGCTCATTTTGGCAATTCAGATATAATAGATACAGTGCAATATGTTTTAGATTATGGGACTGAGCATGATTTGCAAATGCAATATCTAGAAAAAAATAATCTAAATGATTTAAAAATATATTTAATGGATACTGTTGATTACAATCTTTGATTAGAAATATTTAGGAGTTTAAATGTCAAGAAAAATAGTTCATGTTGTAGGCACAGGTACAATTGGAGAACCATTAATTGGTTTGTTATCAGATTTTAAAAATGAATTAGGTATTGATGAGGTCACATTCCATAAAAATACACCTTTAACAACTGATAGGTCTAAGGTCAGAAATCTAATGAAACGTGGTGCTCGACTTACAACTCATGAGGAAAAATTTGATGGATTTAATAGCCTTGGTTTAAAGCCTGAATTTACAACTGAAGAATCTATAGATAGGGCTTCTGTAGTTATAGATTGTACTCCGAAAGGTTATGGGCACCAAAACAAAGTGAATTATTATGAGAAATTTTTGCATAACACTAAAGGTTTTGTAGCTCAAGGGAGTGAGGTTGGTTTTGGGAAGATGTATGCAAGGGGTATAAATGATGAGGCTCTTATTTCTGAAGAAGACAGATTTATTCAAGTTGTTTCATGTAATACTCATAATTTATGCACGCTTGTTAAGACATTAGCTCTTAGTGATGGAGAAGATAATTTGCTTGAAGGCAGGTTTAACCTAATAAGAAGATCAAACGATGTTAGTCAGTCAAGTCAATTTGTTCCTGCCCCTCAAGTTGGGAAACATGGAGATAATATTTACGGAACTCATCATGCTAAGGATGCGGTGTCATTATTTGAAACATTGAATTTAGATTTGAATTTATTTTCTTCTGCAATGATTACAAATTCTCAGTATATGCATATATTGCATTTCTATCTTAAGGTTAAAGAACCAACATCGATTCAGAAAATTATTTCCAAATTTGAGAATAATGATAAAATTGCAATTACTGATAAAATTAATTCTAACGAAGTTTTTTCATTTGGAAGAGATCATGGTCATTTTGGAAGGATATTAAACCAAACAGTTGTCTCTATACCTACGTTGAATGTGAAAAATGAAAACGAAATTTCTGGTTTTTGTTTTACTCCACAAGATGGAAATTCTCTTTTAAGTTCCATAGCTATCACAGAATGGTTTTTATACAATCATTCTTATGATGATAAAATTCAATGTCTAAAGCCTTTTTTTTATGATGAGGTCTAATATATCTTGCGTTTTAGATAAAATAATAGAAAAAAAAATTCTTTTATATTCTAATGAGATTGATATAAAGAAAATTAAAATTTTAATAGCTTATTCGGGAGGGGTTGATAGCTCTGTATTATTACATATAGTAAACAAACTCTCAAAGAAGCTGAAGTTTGAATTTGATTTTGTTTATATAAACCATAATATGAATCCTAATAATGAATTGATTAAAATTCAGGCGAATTTTTTATCTTCTATTTATAACTCAAATTTTATTTATAGAGAGATTGAGTCCCCTCCTAAGAAAAACAAAGAATCTTTTTTTAGAGAAAGGAGGTATAGTTTTTTAGAGGATTTACAAGAAGAAAATAAATATAATTTCATATTTACAGCTCATCATATGGATGATCAGTTAGAAACAGCCTGTATCCGAACCTTAGGTCAATATAATTGGACAAATTTATTTGGAATATATGAATTCAAAAATTCTATTAGACGACCTATGCTTAAAATCAAAAAACAAAAAATAATTGATTATGCTATTGGAAATAATATTCGTTGGATTTTTGATTACACTAATAATGATTCTGCTATATTAAGAAATAATATTAGGAATAATATCTTTCCAAATAAAAATATTTTATTTTTTTATTATTTAAGATATTTACTATTTTATTCAAAATTAAATTTTTATTTATTTCAATATAGAATTAAAAGCATTGAACTGGAGATGGTAAAACAAACAGATAATTATCTGTTATTAAGAAAAGATATTTTTTTAAAACTCAATAATAATTATAAAAAAATGTTTTTACAGAAAATATTAAAACAATATAATGATAATAAATATTTAATAATCAAAAAGAGTAAATGGCTAGAGTTATGGAATTATCTTTCTAAAAATAAGAACTTAAATAATTTTATTATGACAGATAATATAATTATCAATAATTCAAAAGATGTAATTATTATGAGAAGAAACAACGACTATAATAAGAAGATTATTTTAGAAAATAATGCAGTTTGGGATAGTTTAATTTTCAAAATAAATAAAGTAGGATCTGTTAATAATAATACAATTGATAAAAATTCAACTTATATATCGGATAATAAATTAGAAGAAGGTATTTATATACGTAATTGGAATGTGGGAGATTATTATTTGACTTCAAATCAAAAAAGAAAAAAAGTTAGCAAGTTATTTATTAAAAATAAATTTAATAATTATCAAAAAATGTATCATCCTATTTTTGTAGACTCTGAGAATAGGATTATCTGGGTTCCGGGGCTAATAAATAGTCAAGACTTAGGTCTTAAATTAGAGAATAATAACTGCATAAAAATTTCCCAAGAAATATTAAATTAGGTTAACTATTATGGCAAAGAAAAAAGATAATAAAAAAAATAATTTTAACCCAGTGAAAAATATTGGCGGGAATATTATTATTTGGGTATTGATTGTAGGTATGGCTATAACAGCACTTCAAATATTTTCATCAGATAAAAATCCTGCAGATATCACGACGGCAGAATATATGCGATATTTAGATAATGGACAAATAAAGTCTATAAAAGCAGAAGGAGACAATTCTCATGGATTTGCAATTTCAGGAGAGTTGAAAGCTCAAGGCAGAAGTGATAATTCAGGAGAATCCATTGTTTATTTTAAAACTCATTTACCAGAAATAACAGAAGACATTACAGCCAAATGGAAAGAAAAAAATATTGATTTTAATGCTGAACGTTACACTCAAGGATTTTTTGATTATCTGATTCAATTTTCTCCATGGTTATTAATAATATTATTCTGGCTTTTTATTATGAGAAAAATGCAAGGCGGTGGTGGTCAAAGTGGAATTTTTTCATTTGCAAAAAGTAAAGCTAAGCTCATAGCTCCTGATAAACCAACTACTACCTTTAATGATGTAGCAGGCTGTGATGAAGCAAAGGTTGAATTGCAGGAAATTGTAGATTTTTTAAAAAAACCATTAAAGTACAGAAAAATTGGAGCCAAAATTCCTAGAGGAGCACTGTTACTTGGGCCTCCAGGAACAGGAAAAACATTGTTAGCAAAAGCTGTGTCTGGAGAGGCGGGTGTTCCATTCTTTAGTATTAGTGGCGCAGAATTTGTTGAAATGTTTGTAGGAGTTGGAGCAAGTCGTGTCAGGGATTTATTCAGTCAAGCAAAAAGGAATTCTCCGAGTATAATATTTATTGATGAAATGGATGCTGTTGGGAGACATAGAGGAGCAGGTCTAGGAGGAGGACATGATGAACGCGAACAAACCTTAAATCAAATCCTTGTTGAAATGGATGGTTTTGAAACAGATGATAATGTTATATTAATTGCTGCTACAAATAGACCAGATGTATTAGATAAAGCATTACTCAGACCAGGTAGGTTTGATAGACAAATTGTTGTTGATGTACCAAGTCTTGATGGTCGAGAGGCTATATTAAAAATACATACTAAGAAAATTCCTCTTAATAAAGATGTAGATTTAAAGATTATAGCCAAAAGCACTCCAGGATTAGCTGGCGCAGATTTAGAGAATCTCGTTAATGAATCGGCTCTATTTGCTGCGCGTAGAAATAAGAAGAATGTATCTATGTCTGATTTTGAAGATGCAAAAGATAAAGTGACGATGGGAGTTGAAAGAAAAAGTATGATTCTAACCCCGTCTGATAAAAAAATAATATCATATCATGAAGCAGGGCATGCTCTAGTTGCTTATTATGCGAAATATGCAGATCCTGTTCATAAAATAACTATTATACCAAGGGGAAGAGCTTTAGGATTGACGGCTCAGCTCCCAGAAGATGAAAAATTTAATTATTCAAAATCATATTTATTAGCTAAACTAGATGTCTTGATGGGTGGGAGGTGTGCTGAAAAATTAATTTTCAAAGATACGTCTACTGGCGCAGGGAATGATATCGCTGTTGCAACAGATATTGCTCGTAAAATGGTTACTGAATGGGGGATGTGTGATAAGATTGGCCCATTGACTTTTGGAAAGAAAAGTGAAGAAATATTCTTGGGTCGTGAAATTTCTCATTCAAGAGATTATAGCGATCAAATCTCTACTGCAATCGATGAAAATATTACTTTATTTGTTAAAAGTGCTGAAAAACGTGCAGATGATATTTTGCTTAAATACATTGATAATTTACATGATATAGCTAAAGCGTTATTGGAATTTGAAACAATTTCGGGGTCAGAGATGGAAAAAATTATTAAAGGTGAAAAGATTGTTAAATTAGACCTTTCAGATGAGAACAAATCAAGTGGTAGGCGTTCATCCAAGAACAAGGCTCGCAAAAATAATAATCAATAATATTATTATCTATAGATATGCAGAACGCTGTTAATAATACCCCCGCTATTATGGGTATATTAAATATTACCCCGGACTCTTTCTACTCGCCAAGCAGATTATCAGATATAGATTCTTTAAAAGAGAAATTGAGCTTAATGGTTAATTCGGATATTATTGATATAGGAGCTGAATCAACTCGTCCAGATTCAGATCCAGTGAGCCTCAAAAGTGAATTGGATAGATTGGATGTTATTTTTGATAATATGAATATCTTAAAAGATAAAGTCTTGTCAATTGACACATATAAGCCTGAAGTAGCTAGAAGAGCGTTAGAGAATAAATTCCATATAATTAATGATATATACGGTGGGCAGAATGAGGAAAATCTAATTTTAGCTTCAGATTTTAATGCTAAGATTATTCTGATGCATATTAAAGGTAATCCATCTGTAATGCAGAAAAATACTCATTATGATAATGTAGTCGATGATATTTTATATTATTTTGAAAAAAGAATTACTAAAGCAATAGACCTTGGGGTAAGCATCTCTAATATCATAATTGACCCAGGCATTGGATTTGGAAAATCTTTGTCTGATAATTATAAAATTATTAATAATATTAAAAGATTTAAAAGCTTAGGATTTAAAGTTATGGTAGGATTATCCCGAAAATCCTTTTTGTCAGTTAATAATGATACTCCTTTAGATAGACTTAATGCAACTATTTGTGCAAATACAATTGCTATATTGAATGGAGTAGATATTATTCGTGTTCATGATGTAAAGGAACATGTTGTAGTTAAAAATATTATTAATAATTTCATGAAAAATAAGTAACTTGATACTATGATGCTAGAGCTTAAAAAAATTACAGATGAATTTCAAAAACTTGAGAATCAATACAAAGATATTAAATCAGCTTTCAATGATATTTCTGTATCTGGAGATTTAGAAAAATTAAAAACTATTACTCTGGAAAAAAATTTTTGGGAGAATAGAAGTAAAGCACAGAAAATATTAAAGAAAATAAGTTCTATTGAAAATCAACTAAATAGCTGGAAACAGCTAGATGATAGTTATGAAGAACTTTCAATATTTATTTCTATTGTTGAAGAAGAGCCTGAATTAGATAGGGAAATTGAAAATTCACTTGGAAAATTTAGAAGTTTAATTAAGAAAATGGAATTTTTAAATTTACTTAATTTACCAGAAGATAAACAGGATGCAATTTTAACGATACACTCTGGGGCAGGTGGGACTGATTCTCAAGATTGGGCAAACATGCTTTATAGAATGTATAGCAGGTGGTGCGAAATGCATGATTATTCATTTTCAGTTCTTAGTTTTCAAGAAGGAGATGAGGCTGGAGTTAAGGAGGTGTCTATTGAAATTAAAGGTCGATACTCTTATGGATATTTAAAATCAGAAATTGGTATTCATAGATTAGTAAGAATTTCTCCATTTAATAGCAATTCTAAAAGACATACATCTTTTGCCTCTATATTTCTGTCTCCTTTATCAGATGATAAAGTTGTGATTGAGGTAAATGACAAGGATCTTAAAATAGATACTTATCGTGCTAGTGGTGCTGGTGGTCAACATGTTAATAAAACGGATTCAGCTGTTAGACTTACGCATATTCCAACAGGAATAATAGTTCAATGTCAGAATCAAAGAAGTCAGCTAAATAATAAAAATAATGCATTAAAAATGCTTAGGTCAAAATTATATCAACGTCATTTAGAAGAACTGAAAGATAAAAAAGACAATAATATGGACCTTATGTTTTCTATACTTGTTTGCTCTAATAATGGGTCTTATGAGAAGCATCGCTGCACCAGTAGTGCCTATCAATGACGCAAGCATTGTCCCTAATAATATTAAATATGAATTTAATTTTGGAGTTCCAACTAAAGTTCCCTTTATCTGAATACCTCCTGAGATAGTAAACAAAGCAAACAAGAGAATGATAAATGGAAAATATTCTAGCAACGCTGTATGTGCTAAATTATGAGCTGTAAATCTAAAGCCAAAAACAAATAATACTGGTAGCAGAAATGATAATCCCCAGAATAAAGAAATTTTTCCATAATGCGATTCCCAAAAATGATGATTCACAAGAGGTATTAATGCAATAGATAATAATATCCCTATAAATGGAATAATACTAAACAGAGGAAAAGAAGCCTCGGTTCCTGAACTAGGATACAATAAACTGCTTAATATAAATATGATAATTATTTTTTTATACAACACTTTGTCTTATTATTAATTAATTTTACAATTATGGCTACCCTAATTTTAACAATATTTGTAATAGTTTTTTCAATATTTCTTCTCAGTTTAGGAACTATTTTTTTTAATAATGAAATCAAAGGTTCTTGCGGCGGAATTTCAGAAAACTGCACTTGTTCAAATACAGAAAAAATAAAATGCAAGTTGAAGATGTTAGTTGATTCCAATAACTCTAATTAATATATTTCTCCATATTCTCTGAATAGTAATAATTAAATTTCTCTCCAATTCTCTCAACTATAAAGCATTCAACCTTATCTAAACGATTGATAAGCTGTATCCCTTTATTAATATCCATGATATTTAAGATTGTTGCTAGTGCATCAGCATCAATGCAATTATCAGCAATAACTGTCGCAGAAACAACATTATTAGTTGTTGGGTAACCTGTTTTAGGATTAATTATATGAGAATAAGAAACTGAATCATGAATCATGAAATTTCTGTAATCTCCAGAAGTAGCCATAGCCCCCTGCTTCAGATGAATAAATTTTAGATAATCCTCATTTCTAGAGTCAGGAGAAGAAATAGCAATTACCCAATCCTGTTTGTTTGGGTTCTCTCCCTTAACCTTCACTTCCCCACCTATCTCAATCATATAATTCTCAATACCATTATTATCAAAATATTGAGATATTTTATCTAGAGCATATCCTTTAGCTATTGCATTAAGACTAATTTCTAATTCACTATTCTTCTTTGATATCCTATTATCATCCAACAATTCAATTTTATCAAACCCTACAATATTTAAAGTAGTATTTATAAGTTTATCTGAAGGTTTTGTAAAAACCCTGTTATTAAACCCCCAAATCGCAGACAAACTATTAACAGTGATATCAAATTGGCTATTTGATATATCATAATAATACTTAGATTTTTCTAATACATAGTAAAAATCATCTGATATTTTAATTGATGAATCTGCAGGCATGTCATTAAAAGAAGATATCTCACTATCTAAATCATATGTAGACATCTGTGTATTAATGTTTTTTAAAATATTATTCACACCTAGTTTTAGTTTATTTTCTGATATAGCATTTTTCGAGTATTTAATGATGTAGGTGGTGCCCATAGTATCACCATCTAACGTAATATATTTATTGTTTTGAGAACAAGATAGAGTAAAAGCTAATACAAATATGTATTTAAATAAACTATTCGCCAAAGTCATCAAACGCTATCATATCAGGTTCAACACCTAAATCATAAAGCATCTTCTTCACTGCATTTATCATTGGCGGTGGTCCACACATGTAATATTCTACTTCAGTAGGGTCTTCATGGTTTTTTAAATAATTATCATATAAGACTTGATGAATAAACCCTGTATGACCTTTCCAATTATCTTCAGGCAATGCATCTGAAAGTGCTACATTATAACTGAAATTAGATTTTTTATCAGAAATTGCCTTAAATTCATCGTCATAGAACATTTCGCGAAGAGATCTTGCTCCATACCAATATGACACTTTATTGTTTGTGTCCTGAGTATGGAATTGATGAAATAAATGCGATCTCAATGGAGCCATTCCAGCACCACCTCCAATATATATTTTCTCTCTATCTGTATCCTTAACAAAAAAGTCTCCATAAGGACCTGATATAGTGACCTTATCTTCTGGTTTTAAATTAAAAATATACGATGATGCAACTCCTGGAGGCACTTTATCCCAAAGTGGTGGTGGTGGTGTTGCAACTCTCACATTAAGTTTAATAGTATTCCCCTCTGCAGGATGATTTGCCATGGAATACGCCTTAAATCCTTCTTCTTTATTATCTAGTTTTAACCCCCATAAATTAAATTTATCCCAATCTTCATGATATTCTTTTTCAATATCCATATGATCATATGTTAAATTAAACTTAGGGTACTCTATCTGTATATATCCTCCTGCCTTAAAATTTAGATTTTCACCATTGGGGAGTTTAAGCACTAACTCTTTTATAAATGTTGCAACATTATGATTCGAAATAACTTCGCACTCCCACTTTTTGACATTAAAAATCTCTTCAGGGATTTGGATCTTCATATCATTCCTAACCTTCACTTGACAAGCTAAACGCCAATTATCTTTAACTTCAGACCTAGAAAAATAAAATACTTCAGTTGGCAGAATGTCTCCTCCTCCATCTAAAACTTGACATTTACACATTGAACATGTTCCTCCCCCTCCACATGCAGATGGTATAAAAATACTCTGAGATGACAATGCAGATAACAATGTAGATCCAGGCCTAACCATAGGAGATTTTTCATCATCTTCATTAATTGTTATCTTAACATCACCATCAGGTAATAACTTTTTTTCTGCCAAAGTAATTAAAAATACTAAAAATAAAATAATAAATAATAAAACTGCTATAGATGCAAATACAGAAGGATATGTTGTAAATACATTCATTATAATTTTACTCCTGAAAATAATAAGTACGCCAACGCAATTAGGCCTGTTAATATCATAGTAATACCTAAGCCTCTCAATCCGTTCGGAATATTTGAATATCTAAGTTTATAGCGAATAGCAGCCATCGTTACAATAGCCAGCGCCCAGCCAACACCAGAGCCAAATCCAAAAACAATAGAATCTATAAGATTCATTTGCCTCTCTCTCATAAATAAAGATGAACCTAAAATAGCACAATTCACTGTAATTAAGGGGAGGAATATACCTAAAGAATTATATAGGCCAGGACTATATCTATCCATTATCATCTCAACTAACTGAACAGAAGCAGCAATAGTTGCAATAAAAGTTAAAAAAACTAAAAAAGTTAAATCAACACCCTGGAATGCCTCTATTTTTGTCCAATTATATAATGCATTTTCTTCTAGCAAGTATTTTAATATAAACCAATTCAAAGGAACCGTAAGCGTGTTAACAAATATTACAGCTTGCCCTAAACCTATAGATGTATCAATATTCTTTGATATTGCTAAAAATGAACACATTCCTAAGAAATATGCTAATAATATATTTTCAATAAAAATTGATGTAGTTAATAAACTTAAATAATATTCCATCTATTCTTCCACATAATTAGTAAGTGATCGCTGAATCCAAATTATAATCCCAAGTACAATAAATGCGCCTGGAGCAAGAAGCATCAAACCATTATTGTATCCTGATGCAATAAAAGAATCTGAAACAACTTGAGTTCCAAAAATAGTTCCACTACCAAACAGCTCTCTAAAAAATGCAACAATTAGCAATATCCCCCCGTATCCTAATGAGTTTCCAAGCCCATCTAAAAATGATGAGAATACATTATTTTTCATTGCAAATGCTTCAGCTCTACCCATTACAATACAATTTGTGATAATCAATCCAATAAAAACAGTAAGATCCTTACTTATATCATATGCATATGCTTTTAATAATAAGTCTACAAGGGCAACCAACGATGCTATAACTGTCATTTGAATAATAATTCTAATATTTGAAGGAATAAATCGCCTTAACATAGATACTATAACATTTGAGGAACATAAAACAAATGTAACAGCTATACTCATAACTGTAGCTTGCTCAAGATTAACTGTTACAGCTAATGCAGAACATATGCCTAAGACTTGTCTTGTTATAGGATTATCACTGATTAGCGGATCTTGAAATATTTTTCGACTACTCATCTACTTCTCTGTCTATCAAAATATGGTTTATATTTTTGTAAATCTCGTTTTAAAAAATCAGTCACCCCATCTGATGTAACTGTCGCCCCACTAAGGCCATCTACTTGATGCTTGTTCTTTGGCAAACCTGGCTTAACCAAGGTTATTGATTCTAATGCATTCTCTGAAAATATTGTCTTTCTATCTTCTGCTTTTTTAATATCCCCATTTTTATCTATTGATTTAAATTGAAGTTGAAATCTTTCACTATTAACCTCGCCTCCAAGACCTGGAGTTTCACCATGCTTATAAAAGGTGATATTTTTGACAGTATCTACCATATCTTTTTCTAATGCAATATAGCCATACAAGGTTGACCATAAACCTTTACCAGATATAGGAATAATTACAGACTGAATGCTGCTAGACTTTTTAGTCTGATACAAGGGATAAACTATAATAGAATCTGAACCTGACTGTATCAGCTTATATATGAAGGCACCTAGTTTTTTATCTTCAGTAACACTTAAGTTTTCTTTTTTAAATCCAGATACAATTTCTCCTTTGTTATTAATAAAAATTTCATCAATCAGGTTCTCGTATTCAACTAATATTGAATCTGGTTTTAAGATGGAGACATCAAACCCTGCACATACAAGAATATTCTTCTTCTGATCTAAATCTATATTTTTATCAATATTATCTTTTAATATATAAGCCACCACCGATAATATTAAAGCAACTACAAGAGCTAGAAAGGATGGGAAAATAAATGAGTTAGTAGAACTATTTGTATCCATTTTTCCTTCTCTTTATATTTGCTTGAACTGCATAGTAATCAAATAATGGTGCAAAAGCATTAGCAAATAGAATAGCAAGCATCATTCCCTCTGGATATGCTGGATTAATACATCTAATTAACACACACATAGAGCCAATTAGTAAACCGTAATATGTTTTTCCTCTATTTGTCTGAGCACTTGAGACTGGATCTGTAGCCATAAAGACCATGCCAAATGCAAAACCACCCATAACAAAATGCCAATGCGGAGGAATATGAAACATAGCATTAGTTGAGGATCCAATATTATTTAAAAATAACGATGTTAAAATCATACCAATACATGTAAATAACATCACTCTAAAACTTGCTATGCCTGTAATTATTAAAAATATAGCACCTAATAATATTGCAACAGTAGATGTTTCACCTATAGAGCCTGGGATAAGACCAAAAAAAGCATCTGCCCATTCGACTCCATAATCAGGGGATCCAACTACATTTGAACTTGCTGATAACAATGGTGTTGCCTGCGTAATTGCATCTTCACCATTCCTAGCTATTGTCCATGCTTTATCTCCAGACATATAGACAGGGTAAGAAAAAAATAAAAATGCTCTTGCAAGAAGAGCTGGATTAAACACGTTATATCCAGTTCCCCCAAAAATTTCTTTACCTATTACAACGCCAAAAATAGTAGCAACTGCAACCATCCATAATGGAATAGTCGGTGGCAAACATAATGGAATCAGAAAACCTGTTACTAAAAAGCCTTCATTAATCTCATGCTTCCGAACTATGGAAAAAATTAATTCACAGAAGCCTCCTACTGTAAATACAACTATATAAATTGGAAGCACCACTTTTGCACCTTTTAAAAAATTTCCCATGATATCTGCATTAATACCATTAATCACAGAATCCTGGTAGCCAACATTATACATACCAAAGAAGAATGCCGGCAAAAGAGCTAAAACAACAAATACCATTGAACGTTTTAGATCAATACTATCCCTTATATATGGAGCACTTTTTGTTTGAACAGAAGGAGTGAACAAAAAAGTATCAATCATTTCATAAACCGGGTAGAATCGCTTTAGCTTTCCATCTCCCGTGAAATTTCCCTCTACTTTATCTAATATATTTCTTAAAAATTTCATTTATACATCAAGTGCAGAGAGCTCTAACCCTCTTTTAATTATTTGAGAAACTTCAGTTTTAGATTGACAAACATATGAACATAATGCAAAATCTTCTTCGGCACACTCATAAATTCCTAGATTTTCCATTGACTCTAAATCTTCAATCAAAATACTTTTCACTAGCTCCTCTGGCATAATATCCATCGGGAGAACTTCTTCCCATCGCCCAAAAGATATAATACTTCTTTTCTCACCATTTAGGCGTGAATTTGTTTTTAATACAAGATTACTAAGTAGCTTAGATAAAAATGTATTTGATAATGAATATTTTGAAAATCCAGGGTTAATCCATCCCAAGAATTCTCTTTTTTCATCTTTAAATAGAATCGTTAGCATATCATCATAATTGCTAATTCCACAATTAAGATCCTTTTCTGATCCAGAGAGCATATCTCCAGAAATAACTCTATAGTTTTTAGTTTGAATTTCATCTGAACTTAGAATAGAATCTAGAGATTGGTTTTTAACTATTTTTCTAAAGTTTGGGGTTGATAAATCTTCCCCGCATACTGAAATAATTTTATAAGGATTATATCCTTTATGATCAAAAAAATAACCTAAATCAATCAATGAATTCACATCTAAATACCAACATATATTCTCTTTACTCAATATGGGATCAATATGATGAATTTGAACTCCTACATTACCTGCTGGGTGTGGTCCCTCAATACTATGGATATTGCATGAGCGTTGATTACCTATATTAATTAAATCTAAATCAAAATCTCTACCTGCCGTAATATGTATTGGGCAATCAGCAATTTTTCCAAGAAGCTTTATGCCATTATTAAAAAATTCTTTATTCGATGATATAACTAACTCAGGATTACAGCCATAAGGCCTGGTATCATACAATGATATAAATATTGATTTTGGGGCAGAATCAGGATCTGCTATTTTTGAAAAAGGACGCTGCCTAATAAGAGTCCATAATCCAGACTCTGTTAAAGAATTAATCCAAGAATTCTTATCCATAGGCAATATGTTTTTCTCAACACCTTCTTCACCTTTTGCTTCTTGAGAAGTCTCTTGTATAGCCGTATAATTAGAATCATTATTAATAGTAATCGATTGAATAGAACGTCTTTCTCCATATTCAATTTTCTCAATATTACCCGAGACAGGAGAAACAAATTTAATGTTTGGATTCAATTTGTCAATAAAAACAGGAGTGCCTACATTAACTTCAGAGCCATCTTTAAGCAATAATTTTGGTTTTATATATGGAAAATCTAAAGGATGAAGTATAACTTGGCTAGCCTCTGCACTTACATCAATTACTTCTTGAGAAGGATGATTCGAAAGCCTAAAATCATGCCCTTTTGATAATTTTAAGTGCATTTTACTTCGTCATCTCCTTTAATCTTTCTTTTCTAATTTCATATCTTTCTTTACCACTATTATACCGCCTTATATCATTATCTGATTCTGTGATAATAGGTTCAATTGAAGTTGGCTTATTATTATCATTCAAAGCAACAAATGTCAAGTATGCTGAAGCTGTATGCTTTATTTTTCCCGTAAGAGGATTCTCTGATTCAATTCTAACACCTACTTCCATTGAAGATTTAGAAGTATAATTAACTGAAGATCTAAAAATAATTATATCTCCCATTTTTGCTGGTGCTAAAAAATTCAATCTATCAACAGAAGCAGTGACAACTGATTTTCTTGCATGTTTGTATGCAGACATAGCCGCACACATATCCATATAATACATTACTTTTCCACCAAAAATATTACCATGAGCATTCGTTTCATTAGGAAGAACTAATTCATGCATAATAACCTGTGAATTTGATACAGTTTTTTTACTCATATTAACTACTCCATATTGATAATGATGATCTAATGAAATCTAATAGTGGTGACCAATATATATAAAAAATAATAGGCTGAGCACATAGCCCTACTACAATCCATTTATCAAATATATCAACTTCTATTTTATCAGTATTTTTATTATCAGACTCAAGAAAATACATAGCCTTTACAATTCTAAAATAATAATATAGTGAAATAACGCTATTAATAATAGCAACTACAGCAAGCCATCTATAGGACTCCATCCTAAACAATTCAGCTAATACATAAAATTTTGCTATAAACCCTGATGTTGGAGGCAGACCAGAGAGAGATACTAAGGCTATAACCATAAATGCAGATATTAGAGGAACCTTACTAGCAATACCATTCCAATCATCTACATTATCACCACCAGTCTTATTTTTAACAAATACAGCAACTGCAAATGCACCTAAATTCATAAATAAATAAATAAAAATATAAAACATCATAGACGCCAGTGCTTCATAAGATAAAACACAAAATCCAATCAACATAAAGCCTACATGAGAAATACTTGAATATGCGAGCATCCTCTTAACATTCTGTTGATAAAGAGCTAATATATTCCCAATTGTCATAGTCAAAGCAGATAATACAGCTATAATAAACGTCCAGTTAACATCTAATAATTCTGAAGAAGAAGAAAAGCCTGAATCATTAGTAAATACAGTATAAAAAAATCTAATTAGTATAGATATCCCTGCAGCTTTAGGCGCAACAGAAAAGAATGCAGTAACTGGAGTTGCTGCTCCCTCATATACATCAGGTGTCCAATAATGAAAAGGAGCCATAGATATCTTATATCCAAAGCCAACCATTATAAACAATAAAGACATAAACAACATCAATTCATTACCAGAAGAGGCTAAAGCATGGTGAACCATATATATATTTGTAGAACCTGTAAGACCATACAGCCAACTCAACCCAAATAACATTAATCCTGATGCAAAAGAACCAAAAATTACATATTTTAAAGAAGCCTCATTTGAAGATTTATTATTCTTAGAAATACCAGCTAATATATAAGAAGGAATACTCACTAACTCAACAGCAAGATATATCATTAATAAATTAATAGAGGAAGACATTAAGAATAGGCCTAGCAAAACAACTAGTATTAAAAAATAATACTCCGCCTTAATATCATCTTTTATCTCAATAGAAGAATCTGAAATTAATACTACTACTAATGTCGATACTAAAAATATAATTTTAAAGAATGTTGAAAATGGATCTATAGCTATTAAATTCATAAATAAAGTACCATTTTCAGAAGGATTAAGGACCATATATAAGAAAGCGAGAACTATAGAGCCTGTAACCGTGTGAAATATCCATTTTCTAGCATTTGGAATAATTTCAAGCAATATAATTGAGAGTAATCCTATAATAATGATTAATTCGGGTATAAAACTTAATAAGCTGACTAAATTATCATTAGAGTCATCAAATAATAATTCCTCATGCTGTTTCAGATCATATTCTGGACACTTATATATATTACAAGCTTCCCCATTCTCCCAGCACTCAATAGTATTGCTATTTACAAACCACTCCATACATTCAATAGCATCACTGCTATTTTTACTTGAATCTTCTAGGGTTGAAATAGCTGAACTATTCTGTGACCAAACAGTAGCTAAGCTTATTAATGATATAAGTAGTATTTTTTTCATACTATACAAATTAGTTTAGTGGTGTTATATAACTTATTATAGTCTCAATTGCAGGACTTATGATATCAATTAATGGCTGAGGATTAACACCTAAAAACAATACTATTATTGCCAATGGGACTACAGCAATCAATTCTAAATTATTAATATCAGAGTATTCTTTACATTTTTCATTAAGCTTACCTAGAAAAACTCTTTGATATGCTCTTAAGAAATAGATGGCATTTAATAAAATACCTAAAGTTCCTATAACAGTAATTAATTTAAAAACGCTAAAACCGCCTAAGAAACAAAATGCTTCACTAATAAATCCAGATAACCCAGGAAGACCTAAACCCGCAAAGAATGTAAATGCAACTATGCCAGTATAAATAGGCATTTGAGATCCTAAGCCTCCAAAGCCAGGCTTTCCTGCTAAATCCTTATCCTCGTAATCTGAAGGAAAAACAATCCAACGATGATGAGCTTTTTCATAAATAACACCTACTAAAATAAATAACATAGCTGTTATTGTCCCATGATTAAACATTTGCATTACTGCGCCATTCATTCCAAATTCTCTACCAACAGGGTCATTACTAACAATAGCTGCCATACCCAGACAGACATAGCCCATATGACTAACTGATGAATACGCAACCATCTTTTTTAAATCTATTTGTGCTATTGCATTCATTGCCCCCCATATAATATTTATAACCCCTAATATAGCAAGAGGATATGCAAATGCAATTACTTCCCCTGGTAAAAGCGGATAGCTAATTCGGAGTAACCCATAGGCGCCCATTTTCAACAATACACCTGCCAAGATAACAGATATTGCCGTAGGAGCTTCTACGTGCGCTAATGGCAACCATGTATGAAATGGAACAATCGGAATTTTTATTGCAAAACCAATAAACAATGAAATCCAAATCAACCACTGCATATTATAGCCCCATAACTGGGCATCAATAGTAGGAGCAACTTGAATCAAGGTCAATAGATTAAATGTCTCAGCGCCGCTGTAAAAATATAAAGCAATCATCCCAAGAAGCATAAACACTGATCCAAAGAGAGTATATAAGAAAAATTTGATTGCAGCATAATGTCGTTTAGGGCCACCCCATATCCCAATCAAAAAATACATTGGCAAAAGCATGACCTCCCAAAAGATATAAAATAAAAAGAAATCAAATGATAAGAAAACACCCATCATCCCTGCATCTAATAACAAAAATAAAGAAAAATAACCTAATGGCTTTTTATCAATATTCCAGCTAATTATAATACAAATAAACGATAATAAGGCTGTAAGCAACACCATAGGCATACTAAGACCATCAATACCTACAAAATACTCTATATTAAAATAATCAATCCAAGGGATTTGAACAGTAAATGGAGAATTATCTACCGTTAAGGATGGGTCGAAATTTAAATATAAATATCCTGCCAGTAATAATTGTAATCCCGTTGTAAAAAGAGCGATAATTTTATAAAAGTCCTCTCTTCCTTCAAGTTTTATTTTTGCGACTACAAGCATTATAATAGAACCTATTACAGGTAAAAATATTAATAATGATAAAATCAATGAATTCATTTATTTACTCCATATTCCTTATATCTGTTGAAACAAAAGTGCTATTATCACTATACCTAAAATACCTGCCATTAAATAATTCTGGATAATACCGCTTTGCGTATGTTTTAATTTATTGTTGAAATATTCAACTAATCGAGCTGAGCCATCTACAATTTTCTGATCAAGCCAATCGTAATCTGCTTTAACAGAACGATCAGATAAATCAAGTGTTCGTCGACCTATAGAGTCGATAAAAGTCTGATCATATATATTCCAGTCTAATCTCGAAGCTAAACTGCAGAACCATAAGAATGGTTTGTAAATGATATTATTATAAATTGAATCAATGTAAAATTTTCGTCTAGATAAATTGAATAAGCCAACTTTCTTCATAAAGTATGTTGCTTTTTCAATAGAAAATTTATTGAAAAAATAAAATAGACTAGATAGAAGTATCCCAATGAAAGCTACAAGAAGTGACAGGAACATAGCCTGGTCATGCTGATCATGAATATGATGCTCAACCTCATTTAAATTATAATTTTTATCAAAATGTTGAATAACTAATCTAGGATGTTCTGAATTGATATTTAGATTATGATGATGAGTATCTACCAATTTAGTTTCATGTAAAGAATGCTCAAACCATCCATTATCACTTAATGGATTTATATTGGGAAGTGTAAAAATAAAAGCAAAACTAAGTATTGATAAAATTATAAGAGGAGTTGTCATAGCTTTTGGTGATTCATGGACATTAGAATGAATTTTTTCGTTTTTAGGATTTCCTGCAAATGTAAGAAAAATTAATCTAAACATATAAAAAGCAGTAATTAATGCTGCACCAAAACCCGCAAGAGGAATAATGATTGTCCAGCCATGATGAGCATGGTAATAAGCTAATGTTCCTGCTAAAATAGCATCTTTTGATAAAAATCCAGAGAAAAGCGGGACACCTGCTATTGCAAATGTAGCAATCAACATACATGCAAATGTAATTGGCATTTTATACATCAATCCACCCATATTATTCATATCTTGAGGATTTGTATCATGATCATCTAATTTATGAAGCGAATGGTGCATAGCATGTATAACAGATCCACTACACAAAAATAAACACGCTTTAAACATTGCATGCGTGACTAGATGAAAAAAACCTGCAACATACGCCCCTACGCCTAATCCCATAATCATATAGCCTAACTGACTTATAGTAGAATAAGCAAGAACCGCTTTTATATCATTTCTAGTAATTGCAATAATAGCAGCCATCATAGCTGTTATCGCACCAATAACTGAAATAACAGCCAGTGCATCAACCGTTAAAAATGCAAAAATTCTAATAGTCATATACACTCCTGCTGCAACCATTGTTGCCGCATGTATAAGAGCACTAACTGGAGTAGGGCCTTCCATTGCATCTGGAAGCCAGATATGTAAAGGAAATTGTGCTGATTTTCCTACAGCACCCATAAATATCAACAAACCAGCACAAGTAAGTATCTCAGAACTCATATCAGACACTAAGCCTGGAATAGCATGCAATTGAAATGTTTTAGTATGATAGAAAATAATCATCATTCCTATAAACATACCAATATCTCCAACTCTATTTGTCAAGAAAGCTTTTTTACTTGCATTCGCTGCAGAATCTTTTTCAAACCAAAACCCAATCAATAAAAATGAACTGAGGCCAACTAATTCCCAAAATAGATACATCATAATAAGACTATCTGCAAGTATAATTCCATTCATTGAAAAAGTAAATAACCCTAAAAATGCAAAATATCGAGTATACCTTTTATCTCCCTTCATATATTCAGTAGAATAAAGATGAACTAATGAAGAAATCAAAGAAACAACACATAGCATAATTGAAGTAACTCCATCTATATAAATACCCAGAGGAATATTAATTGAAGTAGAGGATATCCAATCTATAGATACACTTACCGGATGATAGTGTTTAATAATTATATTATAAAAAATATAAGCAGAAAAAATAAATGTTAAACCAATAATAGATAGTGCAATAAAATGAGATTTTTCACCTAATCTTTTCCCAACTATAAGCAGCGAAATAAATGACAGTAATGGTAAAAAGAGTATGAATAATGATAATATGATTAGATTATTATCCATTTACCCTCTTAACTCCTTAGCCTGATCTACATCAACAGTACCAATATTTTTGAATAAATTTATAATAATAGCCAAAGCAACAGCAGCTTCAGCAGCAGCTAATACAATTACAAATATAGCAAAAATATGACCATCTAATCTCTCCATACCGCCAAATCTATTAAATGCAATAAAATTTATATTAGCAGCATTTAATATAAGTTCAATTCCCATAAGTATAGCGATTGCGTTACGCCTTGTAATAACAGTAAAGACTCCAAGAGAAAATAATATAGAAGCAACCGCTAAATATGATTGAATATCATTCATGAACTTCTCCTTGATAAAAATGCTGCCCCAATCAATGCAGCTAAAAGCAATATTGAAATAACTTCAAATGCTAATAAATAATCTTGTAATAATAAATTTCCAATTTTAGCAGTAGTGCCAGTTCCCCATGATTCATTAAAAGTTTTCTGTGGCCAATCTGTTTTAAATATAACTGCAAACTGTAATAGTAGAAGAAATGAAGATGCTAAAAATCCAATAATTTGATTTACACTACTAGAAGCTATACTTGGAGTATTAATTTTATTTGTAAGCATTACACCAAAAATAATTAATACTAAAATCCCTCCAACATATATGATAACCTGGGTTGCTGCCATAAAGTCTGCATACAAAAATACATATAGCCCCGCAACTCCAAATAAAGTAAATAACAAAGCAACCGCAGAATGTATTAACTGAGATGAGATAGCAACAATAACAGCTGATATAATAATCATAACAATCAGAAAAAGGAATAATAGACTTGACATTATCTACCTCTCTCCATCAACTATTTTGGCTGTAATACTAAAAACAGATAATAGCATTTCAAACCACTTCTCTAATCTAGAATCATGTAACTCACTCTGATTCTCCTCATCCAGCCCTAAACCATAAAAATGTTTTCCGTCAGGCATAAGACCTTTTGATTTATTAAAATCATATCCATCAGCTGGCCATTCTCCTTCAATCTTAGCACCTGCTTTAATTAAATCTTCTGCAATAATTCCAAGAGCATCTAAAAAGTAATCTGCATATCCCTCTTGATCTCCCATTCCAAACATAACAATTTTTTTACCATTTAAATCTAAAGCAGCTATTTTTGGTAAGAATTCTATCCAATCCTCTTGAAGTTCTCCGTCATACCATGTAGGGCATGAAATAATAATATGATTATATTCAAGCATCTTATTAGGATCTGCATCTGCAACATTGAATAATTCGATAATTTCCTCACCAAAAGTTTCTTGTATCCTATCACATATAGCTTCTGAATTACCTGTATTTGAACCATAAAAAACGCCGATTTTTTCATCACTATTATATTTTCTAACAATAACTGGAAAATCTATATCATCAACTGTAGAGTCAGCTGCTTGTTCTAAAACAGTATCATCTTTAGGTTGTTCTTGAGTATCAATATTAACGACTTCTTCAATCTCTACTTCAGCATTTTCAATAGTCTCTGCAGAAAGATTAAAAATCGGAACAAGCATATCAAACCATTTATATAACCTAGCATCATGTAATTCACTCTGATTCTCCTCATCCAGCCCTAAACCATAAAAATGTTTTCCATCAGGCATAAGACCTTTTGATTTATTAAAATCATATCCATCAGCTGGCCATTCTCCTTCAATCTTAGCACCTGCTTTAATTAAATCTTCTGCAATAATTCCAAGAGCATCTAAAAAGTAATCTGCATATCCCTCTTGATCTCCCATTCCAAACATAACAATTTTTTTACCATTTAAATCTAAAGCAGCTATTTTTGGTAAGAATTCTATCCAATCCTCTTGAAGTTCTCCGTCATACCATGTAGGGCATGAAATAATAATATGATTATATTCAAGCATCTTATTAGGATCTGCATCTGCAACATTGAATAATTCGATAATTTCCTCACCAAAAGTTTCTTGTATCCTATCACATATAGCTTCTGAATTACCTGTATTTGAACCATAAAAAACGCCGATTTTTTCATCACTATTATATTTTCTAACAATAACTGGAAAATCTATATCATCAACTGTAGAGTCAGCTGCTTGTTCTAAAACAGTATCATCTTTAGGTTGTTCTTGAGTATCAATATTAACGACTTCTTCAATCTCTACTTCAGCATTTTCAATAGTCTCTGCAGAAAGATTAAAAATCGGAACAAGCATATCAAACCATTTATATAACCTAGCATCATG